>JAEUJX010000246.1 GCA_016794545.1 Myxococcales bacterium | reverse complement strand
GCGGTGGCGCGCGGCGGCGACGGCCTGTTCGTCGTCGAGAGCGACGACGAGCCCGACAAGGCCGCGATCGAGGCCGCGCTCGCGAAGTGCAGCGGGGTGATCGCCCAGGCCGCCGCCGAGCTCGGGCTGTCCCGCCAGGCGCTGTATCGGCGGATGGACAAGCTCGGCATTCCTCGCGAATGATCGAGGAATGATCGGAGAATGATCCGGACGTGAGCAAGAAGCGGCGCCGCAGCTCGCTGGTCTGGCAGATCGCGCTGGTCACGAGCGCGCTCGTCGGCCTGGGCATCGCGCTCGGCGTGTGGCTCGGCACCCAGCTCGCCTCGCCGTGGCTCGCCGCCGGCATCACCGCGGCGATCATGATCCCGCTCACCGCCGTCGTCGTGCTGTCCGTGCTCGCGCCGATGACCGCGATGTTCCGCGCTCTCGCCGGCACGGTCACCAGCTACAAGGACGGCGACTTCGCGTTCTCGCTCGCCTGGAAGCCCAACGACGAGCTCGGCGATCTGGTCTCCGCGCACAACGCGCTCGGCGACACGCTGCGGCGCCAGCGCGAGACGCTCGTCCATCGCGAGCTGCTCCTCGACACGATGGTCCAGAACACCCCGGTCGCGATGCTCCTCGTCGATCCGGGCGGCCACGTCGTCTACGGCAACCTCGCCGCCCGCAAGCTGCTGGCCGGCGGCCGCCGCCTCGAAGGCACGCTGCTGTCGAGTCTCCTCGACGCCGCGCCCGAGCCGCTGCGCGAGGCGGTGGCGCGCGGCGGCGACGGCCTGTTCGTCGTCGAGAGCGACGACGAGGAGGAGACCTACTACCTCGCGCGCTCGGGGTTTCGCCTGAACGGCCGCCCGCACGAGCTGTTCGTGCTCCGCCACCTCACCGCCGAGCTGCACCGCCAGGAGGTCCGCACCTGGAAGAAGGTCATCCGCGTCATCAGCCACGAGCTCAACAACTCGCTCGCGCCGATCGCCTCGCTCGCTCACTCCGGCGGCGAGCTCGTGAAGCGCGGGAAGCACGACCAGCTCGAGAAGGTGTTCGCCACGATCGCCGACCGCGCCAAGCACCTCGAGCAGTTCATCCTCGGCTACGCCCGGTTCGCGAAGCTCCCCGCACCGCGCCTCGAGGCCGTCCCGTGGGCCGACCTCGTCGACCGCCTCCGCGCGCAGGTCCCGTTCACCGTCGAGGGCACCCTGCCCGACTCCACCGGCCGCTTCGACCCCGCGCAGCTCGAGCAGGCGCTCGTCAACCTCCTCAAGAACGCGCACGAGTCCGGCTCGCCGCCCGAGTCGGTCCAGCTCCGCGTCCGCAAGACCGACAAGGGCGTGGCCATCGAGGTCTCGGACCGCGGCTCCGGCATGACCGAGGCCGTGCTCTCGAACGCGCTCCTGCCGTTCTACTCGACGAAGCGCGGCGGCACCGGCCTCGGCCTCGCGCTGGTCCGCGAGATCGCCGAGGCCCACGGCGGCCGCGTCTCGCTCGCGAACCGCATCGGCGGTGGCCTCAGCGTCACCGTCACGCTGCCGCAGTAAGAGGTAGGGACGGTCTCAACTTGCTCAACTTCGGGTGCGCAACTGCGCGAGATCGATGGGCATGGGAGGGCGGTCTCAACGTCGGTGTCGAGCGGGCACGACCGTCCGCTCGACGCGCCAGCGTCGGCCCGACGACGACGCGCTTCTCGTGACCTGGCCTACCAGGGGCTCCGCTGGACGTTGTTTGAGACCGTCCCCGGCGCGACAGTGATTTCGCGGAGATCGAGATCGCAAGTTGTCCAAGTTGAGACCGTCCCTGTTTCGGGCACCGAAAACGCAGACGCCCTCCGGGGGGAGGGCGCCGGCGTGCCACGGGGCGATGAGGGGTATCCCGTGACGACCTTAGCCACGCCGGCGGCGCCGGAGGAGAGCGCCGAGCGTGAACAGGGAGAGGAACGCGGCGCCACCGGGCGTCGCACCGACCGAGCAGCAACCGGTGTCGTCGGAGCCGCCGACGCCGGGGAGCTCGCAGGTCGCCGAGCAATCGTCGCCGTCGTCGATGTTGCCGTCGTCGCAGGTCTCGCCCTCGTCGAGCGAGCCGTTGCCGCAGGTCGGGGCCGCGGCAGCGGCGACGATGCACACGTCGTCGAGGTTCCAGCCGGCCAGGCCGAAGCCGGGGTCGGAGGCCAGCTCGAAGCGGACCTTGACCTTGCCCGTCGCGGCCTGCGCCGTGAGGTCGAGGTCGTGGAACTGCCACTCGCGATCGATGTGGTTCTTGCCGTTCATCGTCTCGGTCGGCGAGGCGAAGTTCGACCACATCGGCGTGCCGTTGACGAGGATCTTCGCGTTGTCGAAGAAGCCGTCCTCGACGCCGAGCCAGCGGTAGTACTGGAGGCGGACGTTGGTCTTGCCGGCGAGGTCGATCTCGGGCGTCTCGGCCCAGCTGGTGACGTTGCGGCGGTAGAGGCCGTCGGTGGCGAGATCCATGCCGAGCACGTTCTGGCCGCCGTGCGCGGTCTTCGGATCGCCGCCGAGCCCCATCGGCTGGCCGACCATCCACTCGTCGCGGGTGGACGGGTCCGCGCCGTGGGTCCAGTCATCGGCGCCGGCCTCGAAGTCGGCGCACCACAGCTTCTCCACGTCGCCGACGTAGAACTGGTAGTACGGGTCCGCCTCGTTGTTCGGGTAGCTGATCGAGTTTCCGTCGGAGAGCGTGACGGTGACCTTGTACTCGACGAGCGTGCCGTCGGGCTGGGTCGGGATCGAGCCCGTGTAGAGCGTGTCGGCCGCGTCGAGCGCGAGCGTCTTGAGCTCGCCTTCGCGCTTGCGCCACTCGACCTTCGCGGACTCGACCGTCGCGGCGCCGGGACAGGCCGCCTGGCCCTCCGGCGGGCTGATCGTCATCGAGATCTTGAACGCGTCGCGCGCCGGCGGGGTCAGGCCGAGCGAGATCTCGGGGCTCGCGAGACCGTGCATGCCGAACGCGTTGTTGATGATGCACATGTTCGGCGTGCCGTTCGCGAGGTTGCCATCATCGTCGTCGCTGACGAGAGCCTCGGCGAAGGTCGACGGGATGTCCGACGCGCGCTGCAGGATCCCGTAGAAGATCTTGCGCGCCTTCTCGTTGCCCACCTCGGCGCCGTACTGCGCGACGAGCGCTGTCTTCAGGCGCCACAGCGCGCCGCCGATGATCTCGCCCTCATCGTGCACCTCGCCGGTCGCGTCCTCCGGCCACTGCAGCGGCCGCGAGGGATCGAGCTCGCGCAGCGGCGCGTCGGTCAGGAAGAAGCCGCGGCCCATGCCGTGGTCATCGGTGATGAACGCGGCCAGCATGTCGGAGACGCCCTCGGACAGCGAGCCGTCGAACGCGCCCACGCCATCGATGATCGAGTGGTGGTGCAGCGCGTGCCCGAACTCGTGATAGACGACGTCCGCGAGCCGCCCGGTGTTCATGCACTGCATGGTCGCCTGGCCCGTCGGGCTCGGCTGCGTCGACCGGTAGAAGTTGATGTTCTCGCCGTCGTAGTTCGCGTTGCAGGTCTGGTTGATGTTGACGTTCACCGGCAACATCTCGCCGAGCATCGGCAACGTCGGATTGAGGTACGTGCGCGCGTACGCCTTCGCGGTGCTCGCGAACACGAACGACGAGAGCTGCGCGTCGGCGAACTCCTCGGTCGCCTTGCTCCACGTCACCGTGCCGCCATCGGCGAGCGACAGCGAGTCGGCCGCGAGGGAGCCCGCCCGGTTGGTGATCGAGACGATCGGGCCGGTGAGGCCGGGGCCGATCGCGGCGTTCGCGGCCGTCGCCCAGGTCACGGTGCCGTCGACCTCGGACACGACCTGCGTGCCGTCGACGGTGTGACGGGCCTGTGGCGCCGGCTTCGGGCCGCGCGTGCCGTTCGGGTGGCGATCGGGGACGTCGAACAGGACCTTGCCCGACGCGTACATGATCGTGGTCTTGCGCAGGACCGGCGCGCCGGTCTCGGCATCGAGCCAGACGTCCCAGCGCCCCTCGTCGGTCGTCGACTGGACGCTGACCTGCTCGGCCAGCACGTACTCGATGTCCGGGCTGCCGGTGCGCCGCGGGTGGACGATCGGGACGATCACGCGATCCGCCTGGCGCGCGCGCACCGCGACGGTGTGGCCCTCGCCCGCCAGCCAGCCGATCGCCGACTCGTCGATCTTCTGCGTGCCGAGGCGCGTCGGCGGCCGCGCCGCGATGCGCACGCCGGGCAGCGCGGTCGAGCCGACCATCACGAGGCGGTCCTTCTTGAACGAGAAGCCGACGGCGCCGCCGAGCACGCGGATCCCGCCGGCGCGCTGCGCGAAGCCGACCGAGCGGATCTCGCCGTCGGGGCTGGTCGCGTTGCCGACGACCTCGAAGTCGGAGATCGACGATCCGGGAGCGAGGAGGCCGATGTGCCGCTCGAGGAACTGCCGCGCCGCCGACTCCGCGATCGCCGGATCGGCGACCGAGCCCGCGGTGAACACGCCGGGGCCCCACATGCGGAGCGGCACCCGCGTGTCGCTGTCGAGCTGCGCGGTCCACCCCGGCAGACCGAGCGACGCCATCACCGAGGCGCGCGACCAGTCGGTCGTGCGCTGCGCACGCGGCGCCTTGCCGGCGGCGACGTACGGGGCCTCGGCGCCCTTGGGCTGAACGACGGCAGAGCTCGTCTGGATCAGAGCCGCGGTGAGGGCGGCGGCGAGACCGATGGTTCGAAGGCGCATGCTACTTCCTCCCTTTGCGGCGCGTATCACACACGCCGCGGCCCGGTTCGCCAATGCGGCCGCCATGACATCTCTCGACCGGCCGCGATGCAGTGAGGCGTCAAGGCGCGAGGCGCGGGCGCCTCAGGTCCTCCGCCGGTTCACACCAGGAGAGGCCGCGCCGCGTCGATGTCGCGGCGGATCTGCTCGATCAACGCCTCGATCGACGCGAACTTCTGCTCCGGCCGCAGGTACGCCACGAACGTGGTTCGAACCCGTCGTTCGTAGAGATCTCCGTCCCAATCGAGGACATGGACCTCGAGCACGAGCCGCCCACCATCCACGAAGGTCGGGTTTGTTCCGAGGCTCGCGACCGCGGGCAGCGGCGGGCCACCCTCGACGCCGAGCGTCACGGCGTAGATGCCCGCGGCCACCGGGAGGTCGCTGGTCGGCTCGATGTTCGCCGTCGGGACGCCGATCGCTCGGCCGCGCTTCGCACCGTGGACGACGACGCCGTCGACGTCCCAGCGCCGCCCGAGCAGGCGCTCCGCTCCCGCGAGGTCGCCGGCCTCGAGGTAGCGCCGGATCTTCGTCGACGAGCACACCTCGCCGCCGGCCTCGACCGGCGCGACGATCGAGACCTCCACGCCGGCGCGACCGCCGTGCGCGATCAGCGCCTCGGTGCTGCCGGCGCGCCCCGCGCCATACGAGAAGTCGTAGCCGACCACGATCGCGCGCGCGCGCGCGGCGTCGAGCACCACGCGATCGATGAACACGTCGGGCGGCAGGGACGCGAGGTCGCGCGTGAACGGCTCCACGATCACCGCATCGAGCCCGGCGCCCGCCATCAGCTCGAGCCGGCGCTCGAGCGAGGTCAGCTTCTTCGGCGCGGTCCTCGGCGACAGCAGCTCCGAGGGGTGCGGATCGAACGTCAGCGCGACCGCGCGCACGCCGTGAGCGGCGGCGAGCTCCTTCGCGCGCGCGATCAGCGCGCGGTGCCCGACATGGACGCCGTCGAAGTTCCCGATCGCCACGGCCGCCCCGGGCCACGCGCGGCGCGCGAGCTCTCCGTGACCGCGGACGACATCCATGCGCTCGAACCTAGCGCGAAAGCACGGCCCAGGCGGGCGCGGCGAGCACGAGGAGCGCGATCGTGGCACCGGCGAACGCCTGGCCGGTCGGCAGCCGGATCGTCCCGGCGAGCCGGCCGACGGCGAGGCCCGCGCACAGCGCGGAGACGCCGATCACCGACGGGTCGATCGCGCCGGCACGGATCGAGATGGCGAGCGAGGTGAGCGCGGTCGCCGCGGCGGAGACCTCGGCGTGGCGCCAGCGCGCGAGGGCCGGGAGGCCGCACAGCGCGGCGACCGCGGCGATCGGCCCCACCGCGAGCACCAGGTGCTCGGCGAACACGGCCGCGTCGATCGGCGCGCGAGGAGACGCCGACCACGCATCGGCGAGACGGGCGAGCGAGCCGTGCGTGGCGAGGCACGCGGCCGCGGCGACCACGACGGCGAGCGCGGCCGCGATCGGCACCGCGATCGCCCAGCGCGGGCGCTGCCACGGCGCCGTCACCAGGCGCGAGCCGGCGACGAGCAGGAGCGCGACGTAGGCGGGGGACAAGAACGCGGCGATCGTTGCCGGCAGCAGCGCGACCAGCGGCGAGGTCGTCGGGCGCGCGAGCTCGACCAGGGTCCACGCCGCGGCGGCGACCGCGAGCGCGCCGCGGGCCACCGGCACCGCCGAGGCGAACGCGCCGTCGAGCAGCGCGGCGACGATCAGGAGCGGCGCGAGCGCCGCGCCGGCCAGCGAGGCCGGCGAGTCCCCGGCGAGGGCGCGCTGGGCGGCGGCCATCGCCGCACCGGCCAGGCCCAGCGCGACCAGGACCTCGGGGGGCCGCGCGCCGAGGCCCGCGGCGGCGGCCGCGGAGGCCGCGCCCATCGCGGGGATCACCAGCCAGGACCGCACCCGACCACGCTACGAATGACTCGGACCGGGGGCAAACTTCCAGCCGTCCTCCCGCGCTCGGAGCGCCTCGCGGTACCATGCGCGGCGGATGTCGATGACCGAGCGCGCGAACCTGGCCGCGGTGGACTACGCCCGCGCCCTCCTGGCGCGGTTCATCGCGGCCCAGATCGCGCGCGGCAAGCTGTCGGGGCGCTCGGCGTTCGGCGTGGGCAGCGAGGAGGTCCAGGCGACCCTCGCGCCCCGGGCCGCCGCCGCGCCGGACCTCCCGGCGGAGGCGGAGCGCGTCGCCGCGGCGAAGGTCGCGCTCGAGGCGGCGCTGGAGTCGGAGGACGAGCCGCTGCTCGCCCGCCTCCAGCGCGTGTTCGCGCTGAACGACCTCGACCTCGCGATCGTCTCGTTGCTGCTCGCGCCGGAGCTCGAGCACGACCTCGAGCGCGTCCTGTCCTTCGCGCTCGACGACTTCACGCGCAAGCGGCCCGACCTCGGGTTCCTCGCGCGCGTGATCGGCGGGGGCGACCGCGCCCTGGGCGACCGCGTGCTGGAGCGGTTCGACGACAGCGCGCCGCTGCGCCGCCACCGCCTGATCACCATCGGGACGCCGACCGCGGAGACCTCGACGCTGATGAGGCCGGTGCGCCTCGCGGATCGGATCACGAGCTTCCTCCGCGACCACGACACCGTCGACGAGCTCGTCCACGGCATCGCGCGGCTCGGCACGCGCGGGATGCCCCTGGACGACATCGTGATGAACCCGGAGCTGAAGACGCGGATCGCGCGCGCGCTCGACGGCCGCGCCGGTGCGCCCCGCGTCCTCCTCGCGGGTCCCGACGGCACCGGCCGCTCGCTCGTCGTCGAGGCGCTGATGGAGCGGACGGGGCGCGGCTGCGTGAAGATCGACCTCGGCGGGATCCTGATCGAGGGCCGCATCGAGGAGCGGATCGGCGCGGCGATGCGCGAGGCCGCCCTGCGGGACTCCGCCGCGATCCTCGACGGCGGGACGACCGTCGACAAGGAGGTCCCGCGCGCGCTGGTCCAGGCGATCGAGGACTCGATCGAGGACCTCGCGGTGCCCGTCGTGTTCACGCTCGTCGGCCACCCGACCTGGCTCGTGCAGTCCGTGCCGACGCTGCTCGAGCTCGACGTCCCCTCGCCGACGTTCCGCGAGCGCCTCGAGCTGTGGACGCGGGCCCTGCCGCCGCCGCTGGCGACCGCCGAGCAGCTCGAGACCGTCGCGAGCCGCTACGCGTTCACGGGCGGCGTGATCAAGCGCGCCGCGAACCGCGCCGCCTCGAGCGCGCGCCTCCGCGATCCGGACGTGCCGGCGGTCACGCTCGATGACCTCGGCGACGCCGCGCGCCTCATGTTCTCGCACCGCCTCGGCTCGATGGCCCAGCGGATCCCGACGGGGTTCTCGTGGGACGACCTCGTGCTGCCGAAGGACACGCTCGACGCGCTGAAGGAGGTCGTGCGGTTCGGCCGCTACAAGGCGTTCCTGCTCGAGGAGTGGGGCTTCGCGAAGAAGCTGCCGTACGGCCGGGGCGTCAGCGCGATCCTCGCGGGCCCGCCGGGCACCGGCAAGACGATGGTCGCGCAGCTGCTCGCGCGCGAGCTCGGCTACGACCTCTACCGCATCGACCTCTCGCAGGTCGTCAACAAGTACATCGGCGAAACCGAGAAGAACCTCGCGCGGATCTTCGACGAGGCCGAGAGCTCGCACGCCGTGCTGTTCTTCGACGAGGCGGACTCGCTGTTCGCGAAGCGCACCGAGGTCAAGTCGAGCAACGACCGCTACGCGAACCTCGAGGTCAACTACCTGCTCCAGCGCATGGAGACGTACGACGGCGTCACGCTGCTCGCGACGAACCTCGAGCAGGGCCTCGACGAGGCGTTCAAGCGCCGCGTGCGGTTCAGCGTGCAGTTCGAGCTGCCCGAGGAGGAGGAGCGCCGCCTGTTGTGGCGCTCGATGTTCCCGCCGTCGGTGCCGCTCGCGCCCGACATCGACTGGGACATGATCGCCGGGAAGTTCGAGATGGCCGGCGGCTACATCAAGAAGGCCGCGCTCCGCGCCGCGCTCCGCGCCGCCGAGGGCAAGCGCGCGATCACGACGGCGGATCTGCTCGAGGCCGCGCGCCTCGAGTACCGCGAGATGGGCCGCGTCATCTGAGTCAGCTGGTCATCTCGCGTCGCCCTGCTTCCCCACGACCCACGCGAGCACGAGACCGGGCACGGCGAGCGCGCTCGTGAACGCGAAGAAGCCGGACCAGTCGAGCGCGTCGACGACCTTCGCCGCGAACGGGCCGAACACGCGCTGGCCGACCGATGACAGCGACGTGAGCAGTGCGAACTGCGTCGCGCTGACCGCGGGCGAGCACACGCTCATCAAGAACGCGACGAACGTGGCGGTGCCCATCGCGTTCGCGAGGTTGTCGACGAGCACGGCGGTGCAGAAGATCGGGAAGCTCTTGCCGGTCAACGCGAGCAGCGCGTACAGGAGGTTGGTCGACGCCTGGAGCAGCCCGAACGCGACGAGCATCCTCCGCACGCCGAACCGCGCGACGAGCGAACCGGCGGCGAGCCCGCCGAGCGCGGTGCCGGCGAAGCCGAGCGCCTGGTAGATCGCGCCGATCTCGTCGAGCGAGAACTCGGCACCGCGCACGAGGAACGCGATCACGAGTGCCTGCGCGAAGTAGTCGCCGGCCTTGTAGAGCGCGGTGAACGCGAGCACGAGGCCGAGGCGACGCGCGCCGAGCCGCCGCACCAGCTCGACGAACGGCAGGTACACGGCCTCGGCGAGCGACCGCGGCGCCCCCTCGGCGGCGGGTGGCTCCTCGGCGGCGAGCGTCGCCACGATGCAGAGCGCCATCAGCGCCGCCATCGCCGCGTAGATCACGCTCCACGCGACGTGGACCGACAGCACGAGCGCGATCGTGCCGGTCGTGACCATCGCGAGCCGGTAGCCGAGCACGTACACGGCCGAGCCGGCCGCGCGCTCGTCGGGCGCCAGCACGTCGGCGTTGTAGGCGTCGAGCACGACGTCCTGCGACGCCGACAGGAACGCGACGCACACCGCGAGCGCCGCGAGCAGCTCGGGCTCGCCGACCGGATCGACCATCCCCATCGCGGCGATCGCGGCGACGAGGCCGACCTGCAGCGCGAGCATCCACCCGCGCCGCCGGCCGAGGAACGGCAGGCGGAACCGGTCGAGCAGCGGTGCCCAGGCGAACTTGAACGTGTAGGCGAGCCCGACCAGCGACAGCGCGGCGATCCGAGCGTTCGGGACGCCGGCGGACGTCAACCACGCCTGGAGCGTCTGGCTCGTCAGGTAGAGCGGCAGGCCCGACGCGAACCCGAGCACGAACAGGAGGCCGATGCGCCGTGACTTCCACACCGCGAGGGCCCGCACGCCCCGAGGTTGGTCCAAATCCGTGGGCGCAGTACAATTTTCGGGCCCTTGTCCACCCCGCTTCGAACCGGTGAGCCGGACGTCTCCGGCGATCCCGCGCCCGAGGCCGCGATCGCCGACGCGGCGCCCGCCGACGGGGACGCGAACGGCGAGGCCGGTGCCCTCGCGCGGGAGCCGAGATCCGCGTCGCCGCCCGCGATCGCAGGACCGCAGGACGACGACCGTGCGGACCGCCGCGTGCCGGATCGCACGGGGCCGGATCCGGTCTCCGTGCCCGCGAGCGCGGCCCCCGAGGACGACGACCGTGCGGACCGCCGCGTGCCGGATCGCACGGGGCCGGATCCGGTCTCCGTGCCCGCGAGTGCGGCCCCCGAGGACGACGACCGTGCGGACCGCCGCGTGCCGGATCGCCCGGGGCCGGTTTCCGATTCCCGGCCCGCGTCGCTCGTCGCCGGCGAGTCGGCGCCCGTCGTCGCCGGCGAGTCGAGCGCGCCGGTAGCGACGTCGCGGCTGGGTCGCGCGGTGCGCTGGCTCGGCGCGAGCGCGGCCGCCGCGTGTACCGGTGCGTTCGCCGCCGGCGCGTACGAGGCGATCGGCCTCGACGAGTCGCTCGGCATGGCCGCGGCCACCGGGTTCTTCGCGATGCTCGCCCTCCCGGTCCTGTTCGTGCTGTCCGCGGTCGGCCGCGGCCTGTACGCGGCGTGGGCGCCGGCATCGCTCGCGGAGCGGCTGGCCGAGGAGCGCGGCTCGATGCCGCGGCTCGCGGGCTGGGTGCTGTCGATCATGGTGTGCGCGCTCGTGCTCGCGTGGATCGCGTTCCAGGGCACGTGGCAGCTGTGGGCGTGGACCGCGTTCAAGCCGCTGACCGTCGGCTTCGTGCAGCCGATCATCGCGGTCGGCGGCGCGCTCGCCCTCGTCGTGGTGTCGCGGCCGCTCGCGCGCGGCTTCACGGCCCTCGCGCGCCGGATCGATCGGCGCTGGCTCCGCCGGAGCGAGACGCGGCGCCCGCTGATGCGGCCGCTGCCGATCTTCCTCACCGCGGGGCTCCTGTCGGCGGGCATCGCGTACGGGCTGTGGCGGATCGTCGTCCGGCCGCGGATCGGACCGCTCGACACGCCCGTGCTCTACGGTCCGGCGATCGCGCTCGCGGTGATGGTGGTCGTCAGCGCGGCGTGGCACCGGCTGCCGCGCCGCGCCCGGATCGCCGGCGGCGTCGCGTCGGCGGGGCTCGTCGCCGCGTCGATCGCGCTCGCGCTGGTCGCGGTGACATCGCGGCCATCACTCACACTCGAGATCTGGGGCGATCGCCCGCTCGCCGGCGTCGCGATCGAGCGGCTGTTCGATCTCGACGACATCCGCGCCGACATCTCGCTCGCGGAGTTCCAGCCCGTCGACCGGCCGGGCTCGCCGCATCCCGACATCGTGCTCATCACGATCGACACGGTGCGCGCTGATCACACGCCGCCGTACGGTGGGGTCGCCGACATGCCCGTGCTGAAGGCGCTCGGCGAGCGCGGCGTGGTGTTCACGTGGGCGTTCTCGCCGAGCAACGTGACGCGGCGATCGATCCCGTCGATGGTGATCGGCGCGGCGGCGACGCGGATCAAGGGCCGCGTGATCGGCTGGGCGCTCCGCGTCGATCCGCGCCACGTGCTGGTCGCCGAGCGGTTGCGCGCCGGCGGCTACGAGACCGCGGGCTTCATGTGCTGCCGCGGGTTCTACGATCCCGAGGTGCGCACCGGCCTCCAGCGCGGCCTCGAGCACCTCGAGATCCAGGCGAACGGCCGGGCGCTCGGCAAGGCCGCGAAGGACTGGCTGGCCGCGCGCGAGAAGCAGGTCAACCGCCGGCCGCTGTTCCTGTGGATGCACATCCTCGAGCCGCACAACTGGGAGATGGGCGTGAGCCCGCCCCAGGCCGAGGCCGAGAAGCACGCGCTGTACGACCGCTCGCTGTCGATCGCCGACTCGATCGTCGGCGAGGTGCTGATGCCGCTCGCGGATCGCAAGCCCGAGCAGGCGCCGATCGTGATCGTGACCGCCGACCACGGCGAGGCGCTCGGCGACCACGGCCAGCCGAACCACTCGACCGACCTCTACAACTCGCAGATCCGCGTGCCGCTCGTCGCCGCGGGCCCCGGCATCAAGCCGAACCACATCATGGAGAAGGTCTCGCTCACCGACCTGACGCCGACGCTCGTCGAGCTCGCCGGGTTCGAGCCGCCGAAGGGCCCCGGCATGGACGGCCGCTCGATCGCCGACCTCATGACCGGCAAGCGGCTCGATGCGGTCGATGGCGGCACCGCGTTCGCGGCGATGATCAAGGACCGCTCGAACCCCGGCGGCGTCACCGCGATCGTCGCGGGGCGGTGGAAGCTGCTCGACATCGGCGGCGTGTTCGAGCTCTACGATCTGCACTCCGATCCGCACGAGCAGACCAACCTCATCACGCAGCGCGCCGAGATCGCGACGCAGATGAAGAAGCTGCTCGAGCAGACGCGCGAGAAGCACCAGCTCTCGCCGTTCGACTGATCGGCTACGGCGGAGACGCGGCCGCGATCGCGTCGAGCTCCTGCCAGCGCGCGAACAGGCGCTCGACCTCGGCGCGCGCCGCGTCGAGCTCGGCGACCAGCGTCTGGACCTCGGCGCCGCGCTCCTTGAACACGGCCGGATCGGACAGCGTCGCCTCGAGCTGAGCGACCTTCTTCTCCGCACCCGCGATCGTCTCCTCGATCGACGCGAGCTCCGCGCGCTCCTTGAACGTGAGCTTGCGCGGCTTCACCGCCGGCGCGCGCTCCTGGGCGGAGCGCTCCTTCTGCACCTTCGCCTCGGGCGACACCGGCTTCGGCCGGCGCTCCGCGTAGAACGCGTAGCTGCCCTCGTAGAACACGACCTTGCCCTGGCCCTCGAACGCGAGGATGCCGGTCGCCACGCGATCGAGGAACCAGCGATCGTGCGACACGATCAGCGCGCAGCCGGGGAACCGCGTCAGCGCGTCCTCGAGCGCGCCGAGCGTCGGCAGGTCGAGGTCGTTCGTGGGCTCGTCGAGCACGAGGAGGTTGCCGCCCTTGCGGAGCAGCCGCGCGAGCTGCACGCGGTTGCGCTCGCCGCCGGAGAGCTTGCCGACCGTGGTGTCGGCGACCGAGTCGGGGAACGCCATCATGCGGAGGAAGCTGCGCACGTGGACCTTGCCGTCGGGCAGCTCGACGTAGTCGTAGCCCTCGCCCACCTCCTCGAGCACGGTGACGTCGTCGCGCAGCTCCGTGCGGCCCTGCTCGAGGTACGCCGGCCTGGTGTTCGCGCCGAGCGTGACCTTGCCGCTGTCGGGCGGCGTGAGGCCGAGGATCGTCTTGATCAGGGTGGTCTTGCCGGCGCCGTTCGCGCCGACGATGCCGATCCGATCGCCGGGCTTCATCACCAGCGTGAGGTCCGAGAACAGCACCTTGCCGCCGAGCGACTTGCTGACCCTGTCGAGCTCGACGATCGTGCCTCCGAGCCGCGAGCCGCTCGGCAGCGTCAGCGTCAACCCCGGTCCGCGGACCTCGTCGACCGTGGGTGCGGCACCGACCGCCGCGTCGAACCGATCGATGCGCGCCTTCGCCTTCGTGGTGCGCGCCGGGGCGCTCGCGCGGATCCAGTGGATCTCGCGCCGGATGAACGACACGCGCTGGTACTCGGCCTCGGCCTCGGTCGCGAGACGCTCGGCCTGCTTCATCAGGAACTCGGCGTAGTCGCCCTCGTACGCGTAGACCTTGCCGCGATCGACCTCGAGGATCCGCGTGGCGACGCGGTCGAGGAAGTAGCGATCGTGCGTGACCACGATCAGCGCCCCGGGCCACGCCGCGAGCCGGCCCTCGAGCCACTCCACGGTCGGCGTGTCGAGGTGGTTGGTCGGCTCGTCGAGCACCAGCACCTCGGACCGCCCGAGCAGCGCGTGGCCGAGCGCGACGCGCCGCCGCTCGCCGTTCGACAGGTTGCCGATCCGCGCCTCCATCGGAGGCAGCTGGAGCGCCGCCGCGATCGTCGCGATCTCGTGGTCGGGCACGCCGTCGCGCTGGAGCGAGGCCTGCACGGTCGCGTCCGGCACGAGCCGCGGCTCCTGGGCGACGTACTCGAGCGACAGGTCCCGCTTCCACGTGATCAGGCCGGCATCCGGCTCGAGCGCCGGGTCGTCGCCGCCCATCGCCCGCTGGATCAGCATCTTCAGCAGCGTCGACTTGCCCGCGCCGTTCGCGCCGATCATGCCGACGCGGTCGCGCGTGTGGAGCGCGAAGCTCGCGCCGCGCAGCACGTGCCGCGTGCCGAAGGACTTCTCGAGCCCCTGGACGGTCAGGATCGCGGGCGTGCTCACGACAGGCGGGCAGAGTCGGTCTGCACGAGCAGGTACGTCAAGCGCAGGAGGTTGAGGCGCGCCTCGGGCGAGCGCACCTTGCCGGCGAGCTCGCCGAGGCGCGTGCGGCCGTCGAGCAGCGAGTACACGCGGAGCAGCGCATCGCCGAGCCCGAACTGCGACAGCTCGCCATCGGCGATCGGCTCGCGCACGATGAAGCTCTTGGTGTTCGCCGCGAGCCAGTCCTCGATCATCGCCTCCGAGAGCTGCGCCGCGCCCGCGCCGATCACGCGGAACGCGTCGAGGTGGAGCGAGCGCGTCTTCCACGGGTTCGGGTGGCGCGGCGTCCACGTGTAGCGCCCCTTCTGCCACGAGAATGCCTCCATCAGCTTCGCCGCGACCTGCTTCGCGAGCAGGCGATACGCCTCGAGCGGATCGAGGATGTCGAGACCGACGAGCGTGTCGGCGAGCCGGCCGCCGAAGTGGTGCATCACCGCCAGCGCGCGCTGGAGCTGCGGCTGCGTCAGCGCGCCCTGCGCGATCAGGAACGAGCCGAGCCGCTCGCTCTCGACGTTGCTGTTGACGAACTGCGGCTGCCCGTCGAGGAGGTACGCTTCCTTCAGCACGCCCGCGCGGCCCTCGAGCGCGAGCATGCCCGTGCCCTTCCCCTTCGCGAGCCGGTACACGGTGCGCAGCACCGGGTGCTCCTTGATGTCGCCGACCTCGCGCGGCCCCGAGGGCACCTCGACCTGCTCGGAGACCAGGTCGTCCTCGCCGACCACCAGCGAACCGCTCGCGCTGTGCTGCTCGGGGTCGGGGGCCTCGCCCGCGATGTACTCGGCCCGCGCCGCCGCGGCCTCGGCCTCCGCGCGCGCGATCGACATGCGCGTCATCGGGCCCGACAGCGCCTCCTCCTCCTGCGACGGGGCGCGGATCGCGCCGCTCGACAGCTGCATGTCGGGCTCGAGGTCCGCCGTCGGCGCGTTGATCACCGCACCGATCAGCTGCGCGAGGTCGCGCTGGCCGACGCGCGTGGTGCGGCGCAGCCACTCGTCGATCGCGTCGCGGAACTGCGCCGCGCTCTGCCAGCGGTCCTCGGGGCGGCGCTGCAGCGCGCGCACGGTGAGCACGCGCAGCTCGACGGGGAACTCCGACGCGTACTTGTGCAGCCGGTCGAGGCGCGCGTCGCGCACCATGAGGAGGATGTCGAGGTCGTTGGTCGACGTGAACAGCCGGCGCGCCATCACCATCTCGGCGAGCAGGATGCCCACGGAGAACAGGTCGCTGCGGTTGTCGATCTCGCCGCCCGACACCTGCTCGGGCGACATGTAGCCGTACTTGCCCTTCAGCGTGCCGGCCTCGGTCTTGTGCCGGCGCTCGGCCGCGCGCGCGATCCCGAAGTCCGTCAGCTTCACGTCGCCGCGCCACGACAGCAGCACGTTGCCGGGCGAGATGTCGCGGTGGATGATGCCGAGCGGCCGGCCGCCGACGTCGACCGCGTGGTGCGCGTAGTCGAGCGCGTCGAGCACGTCGCGCGCGATCAGCGCAGCGAGGTCCGCCGGCAGCCGGATCTGCGCGCGCGCGCACTCGCGGAGCAGCGCGAGCACGTCGAGACCGTCGACGAACTGCATCGCGATGTACGGCGTGTCGGCATCGGTGCCGAGCTCGAACACCTGCACGATGTGGCGATGGTCGAGCTGCGCGGTGATCCGCGCCTCGTCGATGAACATCTCGACGAACGACCGGTCGCCCGCGAGGTGCGGCAGGATCTTCTTGATCGCGACCAGCTTCTCGAACCCGTGGTCGCCCGTCAGCGTCGCCTTGAACAGCTCGGCCATACCGCCGACCGCGAGCCGGTCGATGATCTGATACCGACCGATGCTCTTCGGCGTGGACGACACTGCGGGTGCCAGTTTGGCAGGTTTCGCGCCGACGGGGTGGCAACGGTGGCGTTTCTGGCGCCGCGCCGCGCCGGATCTCGCGGCCTTGCGATCGCGACGGCGCGTGGCACGGCGCTTGATGAATCGCACGGCATGGTCAGCACGCTCGGACATGCGCTTCACACGCTCGCGTCTGGCCTGCTTCGTCGGACCTGGCTCGTCGCTCTGGTCGCCGTGATCGTGTGCTCGGCGTTCGCCGCGCGCGCGGTCGCCGCGCTGGTCGAGGCCGACTACCTGGCAGCCCCTACCCACGGGAGCACTCCTCCTCCCGCGGCTGCCAGAGAGCCGGCCCCGACCCGCACCAAGCCGGATGCGAGCGGGCTCGTCGCGCGGAACATGTTCTGCTCGACGTGCGATCCGGCTCCCGTGCCGGGACCGGGTCCGACGAAGACTTCGTATTCGGGGCGCCCCGCGGTCCTGATCGCGACCGGCGTCGGCGCCGATCCGTGGGCCACCGTGCGCGTGGTCGAGACCGAGGTCCAGGGCAGCTTCGGGCTCGGCGACACCATCCCCGGCGTCGGTCGGATCGACCGGATCGGCGGCGTCTCGATCGACGTCATCGACGCCAGCGGCCACCGGGGCACGCTGTCGCTGCGCGAGACGGCTGCGGCAACAGCCGTCTCGCAGGCGCCCGCGGCACCGGCCCCGCCCGCCGCCGACGACCCGTTCGCGAGCCGCGTGCGCCAGCTCGACGATCACACCTACGAGGTCGACAAGAACCTCGTGCGCGAGCTGGTCACCGGCGCGGCCAAGCCCGGCGCCATGCGCATGACCCCGATCGTGAAGGCCGGCGAGGTCCAGGGCGTGCGCGTGTTCGGCGTCAAGCCCGGAAGCGCCGCGCACGCGATCGGCATGAAGAACGGCGACCAGATCACGGCGATCGACGGAGACCCGATCAAGAACGCGCAGCAGCTCCTCGACCTCTACGCGAAGCTGGACAACCTGACCGGCGTCGAGCTCCAGGGCACGCGCGCCGGCAAGCCGCTCGCCATCGCGCTTCGCCTGCGCTGAATAATTCAGCCTTCACCGGGCGTTGGGTACGATGCGGCGATGCCCGACGAGCCCAAGCGCACTCGAAGCGGCGCGCTGGCCGTGGCCAGCGGCATCTTCCTGTCGCGCATCGCGGGGCTCGTCCGCGAGCGCGTGATCTCGCACTACCTGGGCCTCTCCGCGGCGGCGGGCGCGTTCCGCGCCGCGCTGCGCATCCCGAACCTCCTGCAGAACCTGCTCGGCGAGGGCGTGCTCTCCGCGTCGTTCATCCCGGTCTACGCGCGGCTGCGCGCCGAGGGCAAGCACGAGGAGGCGAGCAAGGTCGCGCGCGCGGTCGGCACGTTGCTCGCGCTCGTCGCCGCACTCGTATCGCTGCTCGGCGTCGTCGCCGCGAGCCCGCTCGTCGAGCTGCTCGCGCCCGGGTTCGAGGGCGAGACGCGCGAGCTGACCGTCACGTTGGTGCGGATCCTGTTCCCCGGCATGGCGCTGCTCGTGATGAGCGCGTGGTGCCTCGGCGTCCTCAACAGCCACCGCAAGTTCTTCCTGTCGTACGTCGCCCCCGTCCTGTGGAACGCCGCGCTGATCGCGACGGCGATCATCGCCGGCTGGCGGCTCGCCGGTCACGACGGCGACATCGCGATCTGGCTCGCGTGGGGCGCCGTGATCGGCTCCGCCGCGCAGTTCCTCGTGCAGCTACCCACGGTGATCGCGCTGCTCCGCGGCCTCACCCCCTCGCTCGCGGTCGGCGAGCCCGGCGTGCGCGCGACGCTCCGCGCGTTCGTGCCCGTCCTGCTCGGCCGCGGCTCGGTGCAGCTGTCCGCGTACATCGATCAGGTGCTCGCGAGCTTCCTCGGCGCCGGCATCGTCGCGGCGATGTTCAACGCGCAGGTGCTCTACCTCCTCCCGGTCTCGCTGTTCGGCATGGCGGTCTCCGCCGCCGAGCTGCCGGAGATGGCGAGCGCGACCGGCGCCGACGACGCGCGCGCCGCGCACCTGCACGATCGCCTGCGCCCGGCCCTGCGCCGCGTCGTGTTCCTCGTCGTCCCGAGCGCGGTCGCGTTCATCGCGATCGGCGGCCCGCTGATCGCGCTGTTGTTCGAGACCGGCCGGTTCGGCGCCGACGACACGCGCGTCGTGTGGATCGTGCTCGCCGGCTCCGCGCTCGGCCTCTCCGCCGGCACGCAGGGCCGTCTGCTCGCCTCCGCGTTCTACGCGCTCCACGATCCCAGGCCGCCGCTCCACGCCGCGCTCGTGCGCGTCGCGCTCACCGGCGTGCTCGGCTGGGCCTTCGCGCTGCCGATCCGGGACGCCGCGGGCTATGGCCCCGAGTGGGGCGCGTTCGGCCTCACCGCCTCCGCCGGCTTCGCCGCCTGGGTCGAGTTCCTCCTGCTCGAGCGCTGGCTCTCGCGGCGGATCGGCAAGGTCGCGATCCCGACGCGCCTCGGCCTCGGCGCGCTCGGCGGCGCCGCGATCGCCGGCGCCGCGGGCTACGGCGCCGCGTACCTCGCCGTCACGTGGGGCGCGAAGGGCTGGCAGAGCGCGCTCGTCGCGGTGCCGGTGTTCGGCGCGATCTACCTCGGCGTGATGTCGGCCGCGAAGGTCCCCGAGGCCGGCGCGTTCACGCGGCGGATCCTGCGCCGCCGCCGCGCGCGCCCGTGACGGATCGTCACGTCCCGCCGTCTGCTATCCCTGCCATGATGCTGCGCGCCCTCGCCCTGGTGGCACTCTCCGGCACGGCGCTCGCCGAGCCGCAGCCGCTGCCCCGCGCGAGCGCGTCGGTCGACCTTCGCCTCCATGTCGGCGACAGCGAGCAGGACGAGGTGCCGCACTACGGCCTCTACCCGTCGCTCGTCCTCGGCGGCACGTTCCGCCTTCACGAGGTGCTGCAGCTCGAGGCCTCCGTCGCCGCCGCGAAGGTGACGGCGACGTGGGAGAACATCGGCGGCCTCGCGAACGGGTACCTCGGCGCGCGTCTGCTCCTCGATCCACCGCCCGACTTCTTCCCCGAGGGCGGCTACATGTACCGCTGGACGATCGCCGCGGGCGTCACCCTGCCGCTCGACCGCTCGCTCCCCGGCGCCGACTGCTTCATGCCCGAGCACGCCGGCGGCGACAGCCTCGTGCTCGACTACGGCACGAACACCGCGTGCTGGGACCGCTCGGCCTACCGGCGCGCGATGCTCCACCGCGGCGGCTGGGCCACGTGGATGTGGGCCCCCGACTTCCTCTCCGCCGTCGCGAGCGCGCGGTTCGCCGACTCCTCCGGCGATCTCGACTACTCCGCCGAGGTCGGCGGTGCGCTCGGCGTCCCGATCACCGACGCGCACGACGACACGGCCGTCATGCTCCAGCTCGGCGTCGAGGTGTCGTACCGGCTGTCGCCCCGGTGGCGCGCCGGTGGCCGCGCCCAGATCGCCGGCGTCATGCTCGACGACGAGAGCCCGTCGCTCGTCTCGCTCGACGGGTTCGTCGAGTACGCGCCGCGCGGAGACACGCGGCTGCGCGCCGGCGTGCTCGTGCCGCTCGCCGATCTGTCCAACGACGACGTGCCCCCCGGCCTCGGCGGCTACGTGCCGCGCGAGAACGTCTCGATCGGCCTCTCGGGCGTGGTAACCATCGATCCATGAGGCTCGCCGCTGTCGTGCTCGCCGCCGTCGTCGGCGCGTGCGGCGACGATGGCTACGACCCGAACGGCTGCCTGCCCGAGGGCGACGCCGACGTCGAGGGGATGGTGCGGAACCAGCCGATCGGTCCGTTCGCGAGCGCCCAGATCCGCCCGACCGGCATCGCGACCGGCCCGCAGTACGCGATCGTCCTCGACGAGAACGCGACCGCCTGTGGCGAGGTCAGCACGACCGGCAAGCGGCTCGTGCTGCTGTTCTGCGAGATGCCGATCAACGTCCCGTACACCGTCGCGAGCCAGCTGACGTTCGTGTGCCCGACCAACGACGTCCTCGCGATCGTCGAGACCGCCGCCGGCGAGGACTTCGCGGTCGCGACGTCGGGCACGATCGACCTGTTCCACCTGGGGTCGTGCATGAACGGCGGCTACGAGATCGACTTCGGCATCGATCGCCTGACCGGCGCGTTCGACGCCGTCGTCTGCGAGTAGACGACGTTACGCCCAGCGCCAGCGCAGGAACGTCTTCTTGCCGAGGCGCAGCTCCGTGCGATGTTCCTTCTCCATCACGACGAGGCGCGTGCGCTCGCCCATCTCGAACGTGCCGTTGCTGGAGGCGGTGTCGACGAGCAGCAGGCGATCACCGAGCTTCATGAGCAGCGCGTGCACGCGGGACAGCGTGTGGTCCTCGGCCGCGGCATCCATGAGATCGCAGCGGCCGTAGCGGCCGAGCAGCACGCCGTCCTCGAGCGCCTTCGCGCCGACCTGGATCGTCAGGTGGCGGTGCGGCGTGTTGATCTCGAGCGTGCCGGCGATGTCGCCGGACTGCGCGAGGCGCATCGCGGTGTCGCGCGGGCCATTCGTGCGGGTGATGAAGGTCTCGCGCACGTCGAGGCGCGGGCGGCGCATCTTCGGCAGCGAGCCCTCGGCGCAGTTCTCGAGCTCGTCGAGGTAGACGCGCTCGGGGAGCATCGACCACGCGTCGGCGCCGGAGGCGGGCCAGTCGGACGGATCGCCGAGCACGAGCATGAACAGCGTGTAGCCGGCGACGCGCATGATCGCCGGGCCCTCGGCGGCGAGGCCGCGCAGCGGGCGGCCGTCCTCGTCGGCCATCGGCGTCGACGTGCGGAGGTCGAGCACGCGGTACGTGATCGAGGTGGCGCCGCGCTCGAAGCTCTTGACCGGATCGACCACGATCATCAGCTGGCGCAGCGAGAGCTGCTCGCGGTCGTGGAGGTAGAGGTCGCACTTGTCGTGGCGACCCACGATCGCCGAGACCGGTCTCTGGACCCGCGCGCACAGCTTGACGATGCCGGCCGCGTTGCCGGTCGCGTCGTCGATCGCGATCACCGCGAGGCCGGGCTCCTCGTACGCGCGGCACACCGGCGCGAACCGGTCGTAGGCGCCGAGGAACAGATCCCGCGGGCTCCGCGCGAGAGCGAGCTGCGCGGCCCGGCGGGGTGCGGCAAAGGCCAGCGTGGGCGCGTTCGGGACGTGGCCGCGGGCCTGGCTTCCCCAGAGGCTCACGTCCAGCGTCGGCCGCCCGATGGTCACCTAGCCAAGCTAGCAACCGAGGGATCCACGGCGCAATCAAAACT
This sequence comes from Myxococcales bacterium, assembly GCA_016794545.1. Taxonomy (GTDB): domain Bacteria; phylum Myxococcota_A; class Polyangia; order Haliangiales; family Haliangiaceae; genus JABFXX01. Next base: position 7,439 of record JAEUJX010000246.1, on the reverse strand, counting down.
GCCCGTCCCGTACCCCAATCAAATGATTGCCTACGTGTCGGCGGCGATCACCTGCGTCACCACGGAGCAGGCTTGTAGTCCTTCAGGAACAACCCCCACAGGTGGTTACCTGTGTTCACGCCGTCGAACAGCGGGTCGACGATGCGGGCCGCACCATCGACGATGTCGAGCGGCGGGTGGAAGCCGTGAATGCGGGTCTTGCGCTCGGCGTGGTGCAGCGGGTCCTCGTCGGTGACCCAGCCGGTGTCCACGCTGTTCATGTGGATGCCGTCCTTCACGTACTCGATGGCGCTCGTGCGCGTCATCATGTTGAGGGCGGCCTTGGCCATGTTGGTGTGCGGGTGCTTGTCGGTCTTCCACCGGCGATAGAACTGGCCCTCCATCGCCGAGACGTTGACCACGTGCGCGTCGCGCGTGGGCACCTTGGCGAGCAGCGGGCGCAGCTTCGCGTTCAGCACGAACGGCGCGACCGCGTTGACCAGGTGCACCTCGAGCAGCTCCGCGGTCGGCACCTCGGCGAGCGTCAGCCGCCACGAGTTGGTATCGCGCAGGTCGACCTGCTGGAGGTCCTGATCGAGGCGGCCCTGCGGGAACAGGTGCTCGCCGCGCTCGACGTCCTCCGCGAGCAGCGGCACCTGCGAGAGCACGGCGCTCTTCCACAGCCCGGTCGCGTGGATCTCGTTGCCGGCGGCGGACACCAGGCCCTCGCCGAGCGACCGGTGGCGCTCGAGCATCAGCCGCTCCGGCGCAGGCAGCTGCGTGTACGGCTCGTTCTCCGCCGTGACGACGTGGTCGTACCAGCCCGACGGGCGGCGCACCGTCTGGCACGCGTTGTTGATCAGGCAGTCGAGCCGCGGCTGCGTCTGCGCGAGGTGCTGGCACAGCAGCTCGACGCTCGGCGTGTGCCGCAGATCGATGCCGTAGACGTGGAGCCGGTTCGTCCACTCCGAGGCATCGACCTCGCGCGCGAACCGGCGCGCGGCATCGCGCGGGAACCGCGTCGCGACGATCACCTCGGCGCCGGCGCGCAGGAGGAACATCGCGGCCTGGTAGCCGATCTTCACGCGCCCGCCGGTGACGAGCGCGACGCGGCCGCGCAGGTCGGCCGTCTGGTTCCGCTTCCGCCAGTTGAGCTCCGCGCACGGCGGGCACATCTGATCGTAGAAGTGGTGCAGCTCGTTGAACTGCGCCTTGCACACGTAGCACATGCGCCCGAGCTCGACGCGCGCGCGCCCCTCGCCGAGCGGAGGCGAGGCGTCGTCATCGACGCGGCGCGCCTCGGCGGCGGCCCACGGATCGACGACCTCGGTCTCGTCGCGCACCACGTCGGCCGGCATGTCGGGCTTGGGCAGCGGCGTGCGGAACACCGGCTCGCGCCGCAGCGCGCGGATGCCGGTCTGATCGAGGATCGCGCGATCGGCATCGCGCTTCGCGCGGAACCGCGCGCGCGTCAGGGCCTTGCCGAGCGCCTTGCGCGTGTACCGATCGGGGCGCGACAGCTGGCCGGCGGCGCTGACGAGCCGGATCCGCAGCTCCTCGTCGAGGTCGGCGAGCGACGTCATGTCGGCGCCGATCTCCTCGAGCAGCTCGATCGCGATCCGGACCTTGTCTTCGTCCACGGCGCGACTGTGTAGCCGAAACGCGCTCCCGCGGCCAGAGCGCGTGATATGGAGCGGCATGATCTTCGCCAAGCGCCTCAAGGGGAAAGCCATCTCCGCGTGGCTCGGTCCCACCGGTGATGCGGCGCGCCGCGCCGTGTCGCGGATCAAGGACAGCTTCTCGAGCACCCCGAAAACGCTCGACGTCTACTTCGATCCCACCGATCCGTGGAGCTACCTCACGGGCCAGGCCGTGCAGCGCCTGATCGCGGCGTACCCGGTCGAGATCACGTTCCACGCGATCACGCCGCCCGCCTCCGACGTCGATCCCCAGCCCGCGCTCCGCGCGAAGTACGCCCTGCGCGACGCCCAGGCGCTCGCCGGCTACTGGGACCTCGAGTTCGCCGGCAAGAAGGATCCCGACTCCGGGATGGTCCGCGACATCGGCACGGTGCTCGTCCGCGACCGCCCCGCGAAGGAACAGCTCCAGTGCGCGATGGAGCTGACGGCGGCCCTGTGGAGTAACGACAAGAAGACGCTGACGACGCTCCTCGGCAAGTGGGGCCAGGACAGCCACGGCGCCGTCGCGCCGATCATGAACACGACCTACGGAGAGCTCCGCAAGGCCGGCCACTACCAGGGCGCGATGCTGCACTACGACGGCACGTGGTACTGGGGCATCGATCGCCTGCCGTACCTGGAGGCGGCGCTCGCCGAGGCGCTCGGCACCGACGTCACGCACGTCGTGGCGCCGCGTCCCGAGGCGGACCGCGGCCCGCAGAAGCTCAGCGAGAAGCCGCTGTCGTGCGAGATGTACTTCTCGTTCCGCTCGCCCTACAGCTACATCGCGCTCGAGCAGATCGAGGGCGTGCTCGCGCCGTACGGGGTGCCGCTCGTGCTGAAGCAGGTCGCGCCGATGGTGATGCGCGGCCTCGCCGTGCCGAGCGTCAAGCGCCTCTACATCGTGCGGGACGCGAAGCGCGAGGCCGATCGCCTCGGCATCCCGTTCGGCGAGATCTGCGATCCGCTCGGCCCGGGCATCGATCACTGCCTCGCGGTCCAGCACTGGGCCAACGGCAAGGGGCGCGGCCTGCCGTTCGCGCGCTCGGCCATGAAGGCGATCTGGTCCGAGGCGCGCGACCCCGCCGAGTACGTCGACCTGCGGTACATGGTCGAGCGCGCCGAGCTCCCGTGGGAGGAGGCGAAGGCCGCCCTCGGGGATGCCGTCGCCGCGAAGCAGGCCGCGGATAACGCCGCTGATCTCAACGGGATCGGCCTGTGGGGCGTGCCGTCGTTCCGCTGCGGCGACTTCATCGCGTGGGGCCAGGATCGCCTGCCGTTACTGGCAGATCGGCTGCGCCGCCACGCGGCTGCGACTGCCTGACCCCGGCGCACGTCCGGATCCGGGTCATGAATGGGTATTATCCCGCCACGGGAGGAACGATGTCCGACGAGACCAAGCAGACGCAGGGGGCCGTGAGCCTCGTAGATCCAGGCGTGCCTGCAGATCAGGGCCTGAGCGCTCTCGGCCTGCTGATGCAGCTCGGCGGCAGCCTGTTCGCCGCGATCGCGACGCTCGCGACCTTCACGATCCTGATCACGGGTGGAGGGCGCGGCGGTGACAAGGCGCTCATCCTGCTCGTGCTCGGCGCGTCGATCACGCGCTCGATCTTCCACCGCGCCGCGGGCACCGAGCTGCTCTACGGTGCGCGCAGCTTCGACAAGACGGCCGCGCCGCTCGCGGGCGTCAAGCGCTACATCCTGGTCGGCCTCGCGCAGTCGGCGCTCGTGTTCCTGGTGCTCGTCGCCAAGTTCCACGTGCCGACGAAGCTCGGCCTCGCCATCGGCGCCGGCTTCGTCGCGTGGCCGCTGACGCTCGCGATTCTCCTCCAGCTGCCGCGGTTCAAGCGGTTCGCGATGGAGATGCCGGTCGCCGAGGACAAGGGCTTCGAGTCCGCGTCGATCCTCATGGCGGTGCTCGGCACCTGCGGCCTGCTCGGCACGTCCGCGGTCCTGATCGTCATGCTCGACGGCGGCGGACGCATGATGCAGGGCCCCGGCGTCCTCATCCTGCTCGCCACGATCCTGCTCGTCATCCGCTCGGGCCTCCACGTCCAGGCCGGCCTCTCGGGCCTGCGCCAGACCTCGGTCGACCGCTCCGTCGAGCTGGCGAACCGCTACGCGAACTTCGGCATCATCAGCGCGTTCTGCGCGGGCGGCTCCCTCCTGCTCCTCATGATGGCGCTCATGCGCGGCCGCTTCGATCCGACGGGCCTCATCATGGTCGTCGGCCTGTGCTGGATGCTGATGGCGTGGCCGCTCATCATCCGCCGCTTCTTCAGCGACCGTCAGTTCGCCGACCTCATGGCCGGCGACCAGGCCAACGTTCACCGCCGCGCTCCGGATGCGGGTCTCACCGGCCTCGGCTGGCTCCTGTTCGCCCACGCGATCATGAGCGCCGCCCTGCTGGTGCCGCAGCTGATCGTCCCGCCGGGCTCGATGTCGCGCGGCATGGGCGAAGCGATGATGATGCTGGGCAGCGCGGGCACGCGCTCCCTGTGGTGGAGCGCCGGCCTGATCGCGCTGCAGGCGTGGGCGGGCATGGAGCTCGTCCGCATGAGCAGCACGCACCGGATCGTGGGGACGGTGTACGCCATCGTCGCCATCATCATCAGCGTCTACCTGACGTGGCCGGTGCTCCAGGCGATGAAGCACATCGGCCGCATGGGCCCGTCGGCGGTGACCATGTTCATCCCGATGGCGATCCAGCTGGTCATCCCGATCGCCACGCTGCTCCTGGTCAACCGCAATGTCGCCCCGACGGCACAGGCGCGGTTCCGCACGCCGCCGGCTGCTCCGCCGGCACCTCCCGCGCAGTGATAAGGTAGCCCCGTGCCCCGGGGCTCGCCGCGCGAAGCGTTCGGCCCGTACCTCGTGTACGAGAGGCTCGGCGAGGGCGGCATGGCTGCGGTCCACCGCGCCGAGCACTCCCAGCAGGCGGGCCTGGGCCGCGTCGTCGCGCTCAAGCGCATGCTGCCGCACGTCGCGGCCGACGAGGAGATGGTCCGCTCGTTCGTCCGCGAGGCACGGCTCGCCAGCTACTTGCACCACGCGAACGTCGCGCGGACCTACGAGCTCGGCAAAGTCGGCGACACCCTGTTCATCGCCATGGAGCTCGTCGAGGGACGCAACCTCCGCGAGATCCTCCGCCTGTGCGCGGAGCGGAGGACGCGCCTGCCCGTCCCGCTGACGCTGAACATCCTCAACCAGATCTGCGACGCCCTCGACTATGCGCACAACCTGCGCGACCCGCAGGGCAACCCGCTCGGCATCATTCACCGCGACGTGTCGCCCGCGAACGTGATCGTCGCCGCGAACGGCCTCGTGAAGCTGATCGACTTCGGAATCGCGAAGGCGACCGCGAACAGCGTGCAGACGATGAGCGGGCTGGTGAAAGGCAAGTTCGGCTACATGGCGCCCGAGTACCTCGCCGGCCAGCTCGATGCGCGCGCCGATCTGTTCGCCGTCGGCGTGATCGCTCACGAGCTGCTCACCGGGCGCCCGCTGTTCACGACCGGGGACGACATCGAGACGCTGCACCGCCTCCGCGACATGCCGGTCGCCCCGCCGTCGCGCAGCAACCCGCAGGTCCCGCCCGAGATCGACAACGTCGTGATGACCGCGCTCGAGCGCGACCCCGATCGGCGCTGGCAGCACGCGACCGCTCTCCGGACGGCGATGACCACCCTCACCAAACGCCTCGACATGGTCGTGACCGGCCGCGAGGTCGTGCAGTGGCTCGAGCACATGGGCTTCGATTCCGCGGCGTCGCCGTACGCCGCCGACGACGCGAGCCCGAGCACGGGCGACTCCGTGATCATCTCCATCGAACAGCCAGAGACCAGGATGCTCCGGGGTCCTGCGATCACCCCGCCGGCGCAGCTGCCGACCGGCACCCCGCCGAAGAGCATCACCGCGCAGCCGAACGTCCCCACCATCATGCTGAGCGCGTGGCAGGACAACTACGAGGCCCCCGCCAACACGTTCGACGGCAAGGACGCGCCGACGCACGCACGGCGGACGCTGCCGATGGCCGCCCAGACGGTCGCCATGCCCGGCGACGCGCCGCCGGCCGCGCCCGCGCCCGCCCGCTCCTCGGGGCTACGGGTCGTGTTATGGGTCTTGCTGGCGGCAGCCGTGGTGGCTACGGCCATCTACTTCCTGCGGCCGCTCTTCACATGAAACGACGCATCGCGCTGATCTCGACGGGGGGAACGATCGAGAAGACCTACGACGAGCTCTCCGGCGTGCTCGCGAATCAGGTCTCCGTGCTCGACGTCATGCTCGCCTCGCTCGAGCTCCGCGGCGTCGAGGTCCAGCGCGTGTCCTTGATGAACAAGGACAGCCTCGAGATGACGCCCGACGACCACACGCTGATCGCCGAGACCGCCGGCCGCCTCGCGCGCCAGACCGCCGGCGTCGTCGTCGTGCACGGCACCGACCGCCTCGCTGCTTCGGGCGACCGCGTCGTCGAGCTCGTCGGCACGCCCGCCTCGCCTGTCGTGTTCACCGGCGCGATGCGCCCGTACGAGCTGCGCTCCACCGACGCGCTCCAGAACCTCACCGAGGCGCTGCTCGCCGTCCAGCTCCTCGCGCCGGGCGTCTACGTCGCGATGCACAACCAGGTGCTCTCGTTCCCCGGCGTCACGAAGGACAAGGTCGCGGGCACGTTCGTCAAGGCGGGCCCCACGTGACCATCACGCCCGTCCGCGACCTCGCGTTCCTGATGCCCGCGCTGCTCGACGCGCTCGGCGCGAGCGGCACCGCCGTCATCGTCGTCGCCGAGGACGGCAGCGGCGAGATCGTGCGCTGGTACGCCAATGCGCCCGCCGCGTCGATCCTCGGCTACACGCTCGAGGAGCTCTATCAGGTGCCGGTGATGGAGACGATCCATCCCGATCGGCGCGCCCTCATGCTCCAGCTCTCGAGCGCGTTCCGGGCCGGTCAGGCCGTCCCCGCGGCGATCGAGCTCGAGCTCGTCCACAAGGACGGCACGTCCCTGCCCTGCGAGGCCGCGATCGGCAGCTTCGCCCTCGGCGGCATCCGGCTCTACGCCACGGTCATCCGCGTCGCGGGCGCCTACGAGCAGCAGCTCTCCCTGCTCGAGGCGGATCGCATCGGCCTCGTCGGCGCACTCGCCGCCGGCTTCGCCCACGAGATCAACAACCCGCTCACCTCCGTCCTCCTCAACCTGCGCTCGCTGCGCAAGCAGCTCGCCGCCCTGCCCGACGCCGCGCAGCCGCAGGCCCTCCGCTGCCTCGACGACATCACGCTCGGCGCCGAGCGCATCGCCGGCAACGTGCGCGCGCTCCAGACGCTGGCGACCCGCAGCGCCACGCAGCGGATCGACCTCGCCGCCGTCGTGTCCTCCGCGTTGCGCCTCGCCGCTCCCACGCTCGAGCCGCGCGCCCAGGTCATCCGCCAGATCCACCCCGTCCGCCCGGTCACCGGCGAGGAGTCGCGCATCGGCCAGGCGGTCCTCGCGATGCTGCTGTTCTCCGGCTCCGGCTTCCCCGCCGACGTCGCGAGCACCTCGAACCGCATCATCGTCACCGTCGAGCAGCGCGACGAGGCCATCGTCGTCGAGGTCACCGACAACGGCCACGATCTCACCGCCGACGAGGCCCGCGGCGCCTTCGATCCGTTCTTCCGCTCCTCCGCGCGCGGCGCGGGCGTCGGCCTCGGCCTCGGCGTCGCCCGCTCGGTCGCCACCACGCTCGGCGGCGAGGTCATGCTCGCCCCGCGGCCCGGCGGCGGCGCCGTGATCACGATGCGCCTGCC
>JAEUJX010000243.1 GCA_016794545.1 Myxococcales bacterium | reverse complement strand
CGCCGACTTCTTCGGCAACGCACCCACGCAGCTGTTCCGCGCGACCGACGTGCCGCGCACGCTCGTCGTGAAGCCGCTGCCCGAGACCAACCGGCCGCCGACGTTCGCCGGTGCGGTCGGTGATCAGTTCTCGATCAGCGTGAAGCTCAGCCGCTCCGTCGTCCAGCTCGGCGAACCGGTCGAGCTCGACGTCACGGTGAAGTCGAACCAGCCGCTCGACACGCTGTCGCTCGGCAAGCTCGACGGCGAGGGCCGGCTGCCGAAGGACGCGTTCACCGTCCCCGCGGAGCCGCCGACCGGCGAGCTGTCCGACGAGGGCAAGACCAAGACGTTCAAGATCACGGCCCAGGTCACGGGCCCGGCGACCGAGGTCCCGGCCCTCGCGTTCTCGTACTTCGATCCGACGAGCGAGCAGTACCGCACGATCCAATCGGAGCCGATCGCGCTGTCGGTCAAGGGCGGCAGCTTCGTCGGCGCCGGCGCCGTGGTGGCGGCGGCGCCGAAGGAGGCGGCGCAGAAGACCACCGACGACTCGATCACGGTCACGGCGGAGCTCGCGCTGTCGAGCCCCGGCGCCGTCGAGGACCGGCCGCTCGGCGGAACGTTCCTGTGGGTGCTGGTCGGTCTACTCTACGCGCTGCCGCTCGCGCTGTTCGCCGCGCGCACCTGGCAGCTCCGCACGCGCGACTCGCGCGAGGAGGCGGCCGAGGTTCGCGCCGCACGCAGGAAGGTGGAAGCGCTCCTCGACCGCGGCGCCTCCGAGCCAGCGCGCGAGATCGCCGGGCCGCTCGGCGCCGCGCTGCGCGAGCTCGCGCGCGTGCTCGGCCGCGAGCGCGTCGACGATGGCGGGTTGATCGCGAAGCTCGAGACCGAGGCGTTCGCGCCCGAGTCCTCCGGCCAGCCGCTCTCGGCGGATCTGCGCTCCGATGCCGCCGGCCTGCTCCGCCGCTGGCTCGGCGAGGCGCGCACCGCGCCGCGCAGGTCCGTCGCGGCGGTCGCGCTGGTCGCGCTCGCGCTGGGAGCCGGCGACGCGCACGCCGGAGCGATCGACGAGGGCCGCGCCGCGTTCCAGGAGGCGATGGCCGTCGAGGGCAACGCGAGCGCGCGCAAGGCGGCGTTCGCGCGCGCCGAGGTCGCGCTCGGCGAGGCCGTGCGCGCGTCGCCCGACCGCCCCGAGCTCCTCGCCGACTGGGGCAACGCCGCGCTCGGCGCCGGCGACCTCGCGACCGCCGTCCTCGCCTACCGCCGCGCCCTCGCGCTCGACCCGGGCAACAGCCGCGCGCGTCAGAACCTCGCCTGGATCCGCGCCCACCAGCCCGACATGCTGCGGCCCGCCCAGGCGAGCGGCGCCACCGACACGCTGCTGTTCTTCCACACCTGGCCGCGCGCCCGGAAGCTGATCGTCGGAGCGGTCGCCTTCGCCGTCGCCGTGCTGTTCCTCGTGCCGTGGACCGGCCGCCGCAAGAAGGTGCTCGGCATGCTGGCCGTGATCCCGTTCGCGGTCTGGGTCGCGATGCTCGGCTCGGTCCTCCTCGAGGACCGCCGCGCCGACGACGCGGTCGTGATGGACGACGTCGTGCTCCGCGCGGCCGACAGCGCCGGCGCTCCGGCCGCGATGTCGCAGCCGCTGCCGCGCGGCACCGAGGTCACGGTCCTCGAGCAGCGCGGCAGCTGGACCCGGGTCCGCGTGGCGAGCGGCGCGGCGGGCTGGGTGGCGAGCGGCGCGGTCGAGAAGATCGCGCCGTAGCAAAGCGGCACGACGACGGAGAGCTACTTCTTCGGCAGCATCGCGGTCGCCGCTTCCATGTTCTTGATGATCTCGTTGACGTCGGGGACCTTCGCGTCCTTCGCCGGCAGCTTGCCGTCGGGCGTCATCTTGTCCACGGCCTTCGGCAACAGGTGTGCGAGGGCGCTCGCGACCTTGTCAGTGGGGATCCCGACCTTCGCGGCGATCGACTTGACCGTGTCGTTGCCGAGCACGCTCGCGATCTGATCCGCGGAGATCGGGAGGTTCTTGCCGAGGCCAACCCACGACTGTGCCGTCTCGGCGTGGCCACTGGCGTTCATCTTCTCCACCACCTGTTCCGTCCCACCTCCGCCCAGCATGTCTTTCAGCTGTCCGCCAACCTTGGAGAGAGTGTCCATGTCGAGACCGTCGAGGATGCTCATGCGCGAACTGTAGCTCATCCCGTCCGGCCCGGGTCCCGAGAAGCGAGAATGCGTCGATCAGGACACCGCGCTCGGGCATGGACGCGCATCGTGCGGCACGACGAGATCGGCTGCTTCATGGCCCGTTCAGGGCCAGTAGACGCAGAACGTTCCGGTGCGGATCGCGCTGTCGAGGTGCTGGCCGAGCTCTGCGTCGAGCTCGCCGATCTTCTTGATCGCGTCGCGAAGCCGGCGCTGCGCGGTGACCCGCGCGCGCTCCGCCGCGGCGCCCGCGCGCCGGACCTTGCCGCGCAAGCCGACCGCGCGCGACAGCTCCTTGATCAGCGCCTCGTGCTCGTCGCGCGCGCGCTCGGCTCGCGCGACGTCGCCGCGCGCCTCGGCCTCCTCGATCGTGTCCGCGAGCGCCGCGATGCGCTTGCGGTACTGCGCGCGCGCCTTGTCGTCGAGCAGCTCGCCCGCATCGCCGCCGTCGCTCTCGCCGGGCGAGCCGCTGACCAGCTCGAGCGAGTGGATCTCGATCCGCGGCGTCGCGGTGAGGCGCGCGATCAGCGCCATGCCGCGCAGGTTCGGGACGAGGAAGCTGCGATCCCCCACCGTCACCTGCCACGCACCGGCGTGCTCGTGCATCGACCACGAGAAGCCGGCCTGCGGCGCCGGTGCCGGCGCGGCGCTCACCTCCGCCGGCGCGGGCCGCGTGCCGGCCGCCCGCCGGCAGCGCTCGACAAGTCCCTCGATCCCGATCTCGGCCGCGTCGCGCGCGGCGTCGTCGAGCACGCGCGCGGCGTCGGGCTCGCCGCGCTCGGCCAGCGCGCGCCCGAACCAGTACCCCGTCCAGGCGCGCGGCAGCTTGGCATCCGTGCGCGTCGTCATCGCGAGCGCCGACGTGAAGTGCCCGCGCGCGCGTTCGTGCTCGCCGAGCGCGGAGGCGAGCAGGCCGAGCACCGCCGCCACCGGAGGCCCGGTGACGAGCGCGAACGGGCCCCAGCCGGAGAACGAATCGGCATACGGAGCGAGGCGCTCGTAGAGGGCGCGCTGCATCGGCGCCGGTCCGGTCTCGGCGAGGACCTCGCCGAAGCCGCTCATCCCGGTGATCGACGCGATGAACGGCAGGTTGGGATCGATGACATCGACCTCGCGCCGCGCGGCCGCCAGATCTCCGAGGCGCACCCGGATCATCGCGCGAAACAGGATCGCGAGCGTGGGCCCCATCGTCCGCATCGTGTCGAGCAGGACCGGCTCGTGCGCGCGGAGCTCGTCCCTGCGATCGCCGTAGAGCAGGAACCACATCCGGTGCACCGCGCACGCGCGGCTCACGTTCGGATCGTGTCCGACGTAGGTCAGCGCCTCGGCGACGGCCGCCTCGCACACGGCGAGCTCGCCGCGCATCATCGCGCGCATCGACCGGAACAGCGGCTGCATCCACGCGAACCGCGGCTGCACGAGCGCCTTCACGAGCGCCTCGCGCTCGTCGATCACGCGATCGGCGGCCGCGACGTCTCCGCCGGCGAGGTGATCGCACACCAGCCGCGTGAGGCCACGCAGCTCGAGCGCGCGATCGCCGTGCTCGCGCGCGAGGGCCACGAGCGTCTCGCTGACCGGGATGCGCTCGTGCGGGTGCGCGAAGTCGGTGAGCGCGGCGCCGACGGCGACCGCGACCTCCGAGCGGACACGCGGGTCGGCATCGGCGCCGATCGCGGCATACGCGCTGCGCGCCATCTCCAGCACGGGCTCGGGATCCGCCGCGGGCGTGAGCGCGGCCGCCTTGCGCGCGAGGAGCCGCGCCTGGAGCTCGTGCTCCTGCTCCGGCAGCGCGGCCATCGCCTCGTCGATCATCGAGAGCAGCTGCTGCGACGTGTCGCCCAGCACGTAGCGCGACCCGAACGCCAGCGCCGCGCTCGCGATCAGCTTCGGATCGCGCGTCCGGCGCCCCGTCGAGACCGCGGCCCGAAATGCCTCGGCCGCGGCCGTGACGTTCCCCAGGTCGAGCAGCGCGCGGCCGCGCGCGAGCTGGAGCGCGCCGTCCTGCGCGGCCGCGGGCAACCACACGAGCGCGCGCTCGATCAGGTTCGCCGCCTCCTCGTACGCGCACTGCGCGCGCGCGTGATCCGCCGCCGCGATCGTCCAGTCGAGCGCGACGCGCGGCTCCACGGCCGCCCGGAGCCCGTGGTGCGCGCGCGCGGACGGATCGGTCTCGAGCGCGAGCGCGAGGCGCCGGTGGATCTCGGCCGCGCCGCCGGTGCGATAGATCGCCTCTCGCACGAGGTCGTGCCCGAACCGCCAGCGGTCGCGTCCATGCTCGGCCAGGAGGCCGGCCGCGGCGATCGCGGCCGCACCGCGCCGGACCGTGGCGGCATCGCGATCGGCAGCGATCATCCACTGATCGAGCGAGACATCGCGCCCGACCACCGACGCCGCGTGCGCGAGGGCGCGCACGTCGTCGGGCACGCGCGCGAGGCGATCGCCGGCGATCGCGGCGATGCCCTGGGCGAGCGGGAGCTGCTCGTCCAGGGCGACATGCCCGAGTGACATCGCCGTCAGCGTCTCGATCAGGAACAGCGGGTTGCCCGCCGTCGTGCGCACCAGCTTGCCGCGCAGCTCGATGTTGGTGTCGCTGCACACGTCGTCGATCAGCTCGTTCGCCTCCAGGTCGAGCAGCGGCCCCAGCGCGACGACCGAGGCCTCGCGTGCGATCCGCACGAGCTGCTCGCGCACCGGTGCGAGGCCGCCCTCCGCGTCGCGCCACGCGAGCAGCCACGCGATCCGGCAGGCGCGCAGGTGGCGCGTCGCGAAGGCCACGAGCTCGAGCGTCGGAACGTCCGCCGCGTGCAGGTCGTCGACCAGGCACAGGAGCGGGCGGTCGGCGGCGAGCTTCGCGAGCTCGCTCGTGACCGCATCGAACAGCTCGAACCGCGCCTGCTCGGGATCCGCGGCGTTCGCGAGCCGGCCGCTCCACAGCTGGGCGATGGCGCCGTCGCGCGGCAGGCCCTCGCACAGCTGGCGCCACGGCCAGTACGCCGGTGCTCCCCCCGCCTCCCACGCCCGCCCCCACCGGATGTCGAAGCCGGAGGCGGCGGCGAGTGTCGCGGTCTCCGTGGCGAGCCGGGACTTGCCGATGCCGGGTTCGCCGATCAGCGCGACCGCGGCGGCGCGTCCGCTGGCGGCCTTGTCGAGCGCACCGCGAATCACCGCGAGCTCGGTACGCCGACCTCGCATCGGCCGGGCCGTGCCGGTCGAAGCCACCATCCTCTCGACCATACGCCCGCGCGGAGCACGAGTTACACGCCGGGACGGGAAATGCGATGCTGGGTCGGGTGCTCCGGGTCCTCCCACTTCTCGTGGTCCTCGCCGCGTGCCCGGCGCCCCGGCCGAAGCCGCCGAGGCCGCTGCCGCCCGGCGGCACGCACGAGCTGTCGTTCGTCCGCGTCACCTCGCTCGCCGAGATCCCGCGCGATCCACCGGCTCCCGGGACCTACCGCATCCACCTGATCGACGTCGGCACCGGGCTCTCCGTGCTCGTCCAGGGGGCCGACTTCACGCTGCTCTACGATGCGGGGACCAACGATCGCGAGGAGCCGCAGGCGCGGGTGGTCCAGTACCTGCGGGCCGCGCTCGGCCCGTCGGGCGACTCGCTGTGCGGCGGCCCCGACGGCGAGCCCGCGGCGCCCGACCTCGCGATCGATCACGTCGTGCTCTCGCACCCGCACCTCGATCACGGCTCCGCCCTCGACCTCGTGCTGCACTGCTACCAGGTCCGCCAGTTCTGGGACTCCGGCGCCGTGAACGAGACCGTGTTCTATCGCGAGCTGGTCAGCGCGATCGCACGCGAGGCCGGCCTCGTCTATCGCACGGCCGCCGACGTGCCCGCGTCCCGCGAGGTGACCGTGAAGGGCGAGACGTTCCGCGTGCCCGCATGGGAGCGGTTCTCCGACGGGGACCGCGTGGAGCTCGGCGCCGGCGCCGCGTTCACGATCCTCCATGCCGAGGGCAAGAAGCGGAAGGACTTCAACGAGAACTCCGTGGTGATCGCGGTCTCGCTCGGCCCGGCGCGTCTGCTGCTCGTCGGCGACGCCGAATCGGGCGCCCGCAAGGACCCGAGCTATCCGGTCGGCGATGTCGAGGAGTACCTGATCGACCATCACCCGAAGGAGCTCCGCGCGGACATCCTGCAGGTCGGTCACCACGGGTCGATGACATCGTCGCGCCGCGCGTTCCTCGAGGCGGTGCGCGCGCGGCTCGCGCTCGTGTCCTCGGGGCCCAAGCGCTACGGCAAGATCACGCTGCCGGATCCCGAGGTGATCGAGGAGCTGACCCGGCAGGGCATGACGGTGCTTCGCACCGACGAGCACGATGCGACGTGTGATGGCGGGCCCGGCGGGTGCGACTCGTGGGTCATCACGATCCGTCCATGATAGACATGCGGCGATGACGCCGACCCGCCGCCTTTACCACGACGACTCCGCGCTGCGCCGGTTCGAGGCCGTCGTGCAGGCCGTGACGGCACACGACGGGAAGCCGGCGATCGTGCTCGAGGCCACCGCGTTCTATCCGGAGGCCGGCGGGCAGCTCGGCGACCATGGGACGCTGGGTGGGGTCGAGGTGATCGACACGCAGGAGCTCGAGAGCGGCGCGATCGTGCACGTGCTCGCGGCGGATCCGGGGCTCGCCGCGGGCGCGACCGCGACCGGCGAGATCGACTGGGCGCGCCGCCGGCAGCACATGGCGCAGCACACCGGTCAGCACCTGCTGTCGGGCGCCCTGCTCGATCGCGGGAACGCGCCCACGGTCTCGGCACGCCTCGGCGAGACCGCGCTGACGATCGACGTCGCGCGCGACAAGATCCCCGAGGCCGAGCTGGCGGCGGCCGAGGCCCTCGCGAACGATCTGATCGACGACGACCTCGCGGTGCGCGCGTGGTTCCCCGACGCTGGCGAGCTCGCCCAGATCAAGCTGCGCCGCGATCCGAAGGTCGCCGCCGACATCCGCGTCGTCGCGATCGGCGACTTCGACTACTCGCCGTGCGGCGGCACGCACTGCTCGCGCACCTCGCAGCTCGCGGCGGTGCGGATCACCGGCGCGGAGCGCTACAAGGGCATGACGCGCGTGACGTTCACGGCGGCGCGCCGCGGGCGGGCGGCGCTGTTCGCGCACGATCACGTGCTGCGCGCGCTCGGCCAGCAGTTCTCGTGCGCCCCCACCGACGTGCCCGCGGCGATCGACAAGCTGCGCAAGGATGGCGAGGCCACGCGCGCCGAGATCACGGCGCTGCGCGGGCGGCTCGCGGACGCGATCATCGCGACCCTGCCCGGGACCGGCCCGGTGATCGCCGCGATCCCGGCCGATGCCGACCTCCTGCGATCGATCGGCGGCAAGCTGGTCACCGCGGGGCGCGACGCGCTGCTGTGTGCTCCGGATGATACCGGCGCGGCCGTCGTCCTGTTCCGCGCGCAGGGTTCCACCGTGGACTGCGGGGCGCTGTGGAAGCAGCTCGCCGCCAGGCTCGGGGGACGCGGCGGCGGCCGCGCGGACCGGGCGGAAGGGCGGCTCGCGGGACCGGTCGGCGACTGGCCCGCCCTCGTCGCGTCCTGCGCTCCCGCGTAGGAAACACCCGGGCGCGCCCTCCCGCACACCGTGCGGCTTCGCGCGCTCCGCCGCGCGTGGGCGCTCGACAACACCGCGTCGTTCCACGAGGTTCACGCACGCGAGATCGCGCGAGACCGCGGCGCACCTCGGCCCGCGTCTTGAATTTTCTGCGGGAGCCCGTGACCAGAGAAGGCCCCGTGGACGA
>JAEUJX010000239.1 GCA_016794545.1 Myxococcales bacterium | reverse complement strand
GCTCGAGAGCTCCCCGGCCGAGTCCGTGATCGCGTTGTGACCGGCGGCGATCTGGGTGAGCACGCCGGCCATGTTGTTGAAGGAGCCGACCATCAGCGGCGCGCGAACGACGGCGTCGTACGAGGTGTCGGCATTCGCATCGGCGAACCGCGAGGCGCCGCCACCGGCCGCGTTCGTCACGCTGTGGCAGGCGCCGCCATCACAGCGCTTCATGACCGGGTGGACGTTGGTCGTGTACATGGTCCGCGCCATGGACCCCTGGACCGGCGGCGCTGCGTCGGGCGTGGTCGGCTTCGGGTCCGTGTTCTCGATGCCTCCGACACAGCCGGCGGCCAGGGCGAGCACAGTCACGATGGCGTGGGTGAAACGCATTGTGCCAGCGATAACTGCAGTAGCCAGGCCAGCTTGCAGAGCCTTGGACCCCTGTGATTACAGGGGGTTTACAAGGGGATCCTGCAACGTGGTGGTGCCTGTCCCCACAGGATCTGGGGACTCGGGGAGAGGTCCCCCGGGGGGTGGGACGGTATGCTGCCGGCCATGGGTGATACGGCGCTGGCTGCCCCTCGCTACGGGCACCACGGGAAGGTGCTGTTCGTCGATCTGACCGAGCAGAAGAGCTGGGTCGAGTCGGTGGACGAGTCGGTCTATCGCAGCTACCTCGGCGGCTACGGCCTCGGCGCGTGGCTCATGTGGAAGCACTTCCCCGCGGGCACCGATGCGCTCGCTCCGGAGGCGTGCTTCGCGATCTCGAGCGGTCTGCTCACGGGGCTGCGCACGCCGTTCTCGGGCCGCATCCAGATCGTCGGCAAGTCGCCACTGACCGGCACGTGGGCCGACTCGAACTCGGGTGGCAGCGTGTGCAGTCATCTCCGCGCGGCGGGTTTCGACGCGGTCGTTGTGCGCGGCAGGGCCGCCGCGCCGACGTTGCTCGTGATCAAGGATGGCGAGGTGACGTTCGAGCCGGCCGGCGAGCTGTGGGGGCAGGAGATCCCCGAGACGTTCGACGCGCTGAAGAATCGATTTGGCGGCAAGCGCGACGTCGGCGTGTCCGCCATCGGCCCCGCCGGCGAGCAGCAGCAGCGCATCGCGTCGGTGATGAACGACCGCTATCACGCGTTCGGGCGGCAGGGCTTCGGCGCGATCTACGGATCGAAGAACCTGAAGGCGATCGTCGTGTCGGGCACCGGCGAGGTCGCCGTCGCGAAGCCGGAGCAGTTCAAGAAGATCTGCAAGGCGATCACCGACGAGTACAAGAAGGACCTCGGCATCATGGCGCGGTTCATGGCGTACATGGCCAAGCCGAAGAGCTGGCTCGGCTGGATGTACCGCCTGATGACCAAGATGGGCATGAAGGTCGTCGCGCCGACCGCGGCGATGCGCCGGCTGTGGTCGCAGCGCGGCACGACGGCCGCGGTCGCGCTGTCGATCGAGAACGGCGACGCGCCGATCAAGAACTGGCGCGGGGTCGGCTCGCGCGACTTCCCGCTGTCGAAGAAGGGCATCAAGCTCGACGGCAAGAACGTCGACAAGTACATCTCGAAGAAGCTGTCGTGCGGTGACTGCCCGATGCCGTGCAAGGGCATCGTCAAGGTCAAGTCGCGTGGCCTCGAGGACGTGCGGCGCCCCGACTACGAGACGATCGTCGGGTTCGGCGCGAACCTCGTCAACGATGACCTCGAGCTGGTGACCGCGTGCCACGACGCGTGCAACCGCCTCGGCATCGACGCCGTGTCCTCCTCGGCGACGATCGCGTGGGTGTGCGAGGCCGTCGAGAAGGGTCTCCTGACCAAGGCCGACCTGGACGGCGTCGACATGCAGTGGGGCAACGGCGAGGCCGCGCTCCAGCTGACGATCCTGATGGGCACCGCCAAGGGCTGCGGAGCGTGGCTCGGCCACGGCATCAAGCGCGCCGCCGAGCACCTCGGCAAGGGCAGCGAGGACTTCGCGGTGCACGTCCACGGCGGCGAGCCCGCGTACCACGACACCCGGTTCACCAGCCTCATGGGCGTGACGTACACGGCCGACCCGACGCCGGGCCGTCACACCGCGGGGTCCGCGTCGTGGAACGAGACGTTCGGCGCCGGCTTCTCGCTGCCGAAGGCCGCGGACAAGAAGGACTGGAACGTCAAGTGGAAGGGCACCGAGGGCAAGGGCAAGGCCCAGGCGCTGCACTCCAACGCACACCAGGCGATGAACGGCCTCGGGCTCTGCATGTTCACGATGCTCACCGGCGCGCTGCCGTGGGCCGATTTGCTCGACGCCGCGACCGGCTGGGGCCTGACCGATGCGGATCTGCTGGTCTGCGGCGAGCGGATCCAGAACCTGCGCGCCGCGTTCAACCGGCGCGAGGGCATCAAGCCGGCCGACTTCAAGCCACACCGCCGGATGCTCGGCGAGGGCGACGGCAACCTCGACGCCGGCCCGCTGAAGGGCGTGCGTGTCGCGCTGCCGGTGCTCAAGGACGACTACTACAACCACATGCACTGGAACACGACGACGGGACACCTCAAGCAGGCGCGCGCCGACGAGCTCGGCATGGCGGACCTCCTCGCCGGATACACGGAGTAGACGTGGGCATCTTCGACAAGCACCGCGGTGGCACCTGCAAGATCCACATCCTGATCAAGGGCCGGATCGGCGAGACCTGGCGTGACGTCGACGAGTACCTCCGGGTGCCGAACGGGACGACCCTGGCCACGTTCGTCGAGGCCGCGGATCGCGAGGGCATCCCGCTGACCGACGCGCTCGTCAACAGCCCGCATCTGTCCGAAACGCTGATGCTCAACGGCGAGCGCTGCGCGTTCGAGGCGAACAAGGATCGCGTGCTGAAGGACGGCGACGAGATCTATCTGTTGGCTCCGCTCGCGGGAGGCTAGAGTGTTCACATGCGCCGCTTGTTGCTCGCGAGCCTGACCCTGGCCGCGTGCGACTTCCCGACGCCCTCCGAGCAGTACGCGTGCCGCGTCACGGCCGACTGCGAGAGCGGCCGCGTGTGCACGGCCGGCTACTGCGTCGTCGGCCAGCAGACGACCATGCCCGACGCGGCAAACACGCTGCCGAAAGACGCGGCGGTCGACGCGATGATCGATGCCGATCCGTTCGCGGTCACGCGGCAGCAGTGCCTCGCCGCCGGCTACACGCAGGACGCCGGCGGCCTGCACCGCGCCGTCATGACCAACGCGAGCTGGCTGAACGCCGCGGCCGACTGCGCGAACGACGTCGCCGGCGCGACCCACCTCGTGGTGCTGTCCTCGCAGGCCGAGGTCGACTACGTGAAGACGCGCCTCGGCTGGGTCGGCCTCTCCGATCGCGCGACGGAGGGGCAGTGGGTCAACGTCACGGGCGAGCCGAACGACCTCCGCCCGTGGGACTCCGGCCAGCCCGACAACGGCGGCGGCAACGAGAACTGCGCGCAGATGAAGGTCGGCGGGCTCGACGACGATCAGTGCGGCAACGGCCACCGGTACGTCTGCGAGTGCGACGGCCGGCCGCCGATGCCCTGACGATCACGCCGGCAAAGCCCTCGCCGGTCGTCGACGGCGCGCAGCCGTCCTCAGCTCGCGAGCAGTCCGACGAGCAGCGCGCCGTAGACGCGCAGGAGCGTCGAGAGGTCGGCCTCGTCGAGATAGATCGCCGCGCCGAGGAAGTAGTCGCGCCCGTACCGCACCTGCGTGAGCGCGCGCGGGACCTCCTGGCCGCCGCTGTTGATGTTCAGATAGCCGGGCTGGTTGAGCACGTCGTCGACGCCGCCGAGCACGTAGATCGAGCGGAACACCGCGACGGCCGCCGCGAGCTTCACGCGCGGCGTGCGGTCGAACGAGCCGAACACGTCGGTCGAGAACCGCAGCCGCCCGCGGCCGAGCAGGAGGTCCGCGCCCGCGCCGAACGTCGAGTCCTTGAGGCCCGCGCGGAACCGGAACGGCCCCAGCTGCTTGCCGAACTGCACGGTGAAGCGCAGTGCGTCGCGGATCGACTGGCGGCGCGTGTACGACGTCGTGTTCGCGGCGTCGGAGACCTGGTCGGCCGGCACCGTGCCGAGCGAATCGCTGATCAGCTCGACGAGGTAGAACTTGTCGGTGCGGGCGCTGATGTCGGCGATGGCGTAGAACCGCGGCGACCTCGCGAACAGGTTCCACTCGAGCCGCATGCCGAGGTAGCTCTTGAACCGGTTGTACGAGGACAGGCCCTCCTCGATCGCGAGGGTCGTGTCCTCGAGGTCGTCGGCGAGCTCCGGATCGTTGACGAGCCGGCCGAGGGTGCCCTTCCAGTCGGAGCCCCTGCCCTCGTTGATCGCGCCCAGCACCTCGGCGATCTGATCGATCTGTGGATCCGCGCCTTCGAGCCCGGTGCGGGTGTCGGCCATCGCCTGCAGCACCTGGCCCTTCGCCTCCTTGATGCTGTTGCGGGTGCGCGCCACCGCCGCCTCGACGCGGTCGAGCGTGCGCAGCGTCGCGGGGGCGATGTCGGCGAGCGCCGCGGCGCCCGCCTCGGTGAGCTTGTCGATCCGCTCGAACGCGCGCGCGGTCTTCGAGATCGGGCCCTCGATCTTGCCGCTCGCGAGCCAGCTGTCGGCGGACAGCATGCCCGCCGGGACGTCGCCGTTGACCACCTTGCGCGCCTTGCCCATCACCTCGTAGACGATCTCGAGCGCGTTCTCGATGCGCGGCAGGCTGCGGTCGATCGCGCGCAGCGTGTTGTCGGTCGACGCCCCCTCGATCACGTGCGTGATCGGCTCGCCGCTCTGGAGCATGCGCTGCGGCGCGGCGCCATCGGGACCACCGCTGAAGATCACCTCGATGTAGCTGTCGCCGAACAGCGAGTCGGCGCGCCGCGTGACGAACGCGTCGGCCGGGATCTGGACGTCTTCCCGGAGATCCATGTCGACGCGCGCGAACCGACCCTCGATCGAGATCTTCGAGATGTCGCCGATCCGCACGCCCGCGATCACGACCGGCGAGCCGACCGCCATCTTCGAGCCGTCGCGGAACTTCGCGTAGGTGCGGAAGCCCTCGCCGACGTTCTGGTCGGGGATCCGCGTGCGCATCCACAGCACGAGCAGCACCGCGAGGGCGGCGAGCACGAGCCAGCTGATCAGACGGCGCACCACGCCGCGAGTCTACCTCAGCGCGTGCAGTCGTACGTCAGCGTGATCATCGGACCGTGATCGATCACCTCGAAGTCCTCGACGTCGAGCGCCTGGAGGTCGCGCGGTCCCATGAGACCTGCCCACTTCGCCGTCGTGTATTTGTCACTCTGCGCGGTCAGCGCGATGTTGCCGCCATCGGCGTGGTACATGCCGTACTTCTGCATCGCCCGCGCGACGACCTTCGCGCCCTCGCTCGGCAGCGAGTCGACCGGATAGTCG
>JAEUJX010000206.1 GCA_016794545.1 Myxococcales bacterium | reverse complement strand
GCGCGATCACGCCGATGAAGACTCCCTTCACGGCGCTACGCATGGCGCAGCTCCACGTCGCCGACAGTGCGCACGGCGCCATCACGCCGCACGAGCACCGCGGACAGGCCGCGGCGCGCGAGCTCGTGCCCGCCGCGCTCGGAGCCGAGCACGAACGCCACCTTGGCCATGACGTCCGCGAGCTCGGCGGTCGGCGCGATCACGGTGGCCTGCAGCAGGTCCGTCTCGGCGGGGGCGCGCGTGCGTGGGTCGATCAGGTGGTGCATCTCGCGCGCGCCGCGCCGCCACCGCCGGCGGTTCGCCGCGCTCGTCGCCACCGCGCCGTCGCGCACCTCGATCGACCCGAGCGTCCGCGCGGCATCGCGCGGATCTTCGACGTCGACCGTCCAGCCCTCCTCGCCGGCCGGCGCGCCGCGGAGCACGGCGTCGCCGCCGGCGTCGACCATCACCGCGCCGGGCGCGAGCGAGGCCGCGCGATCGGCGGTGAGCCCCTTGAGGAAGCCGCCGAGATCGATCTGGACGTGCGGCGGGCGCGCGACCCGGGACCGCGTCGCATCGATATCGACGAGCGCGATGCTCGCTGCGGTCGCCGTCGCCGCGGCCTCCTCGCGATCCAGCGCGCCGGGCGCGAATGATCGATCGTAGCCGCTCGCGCACAGTGCCGCGCCCACGGCGGGCTCGAACACGCCCTCCGTCGCGGCCGCGTGGCGGCGCGCGCGCATCAAGAGCTCCAGGAGGTCCGCGGACACGTCGACCGGGCCGCCGGCACGGTTGAGCGCGGCCAGCTCGCTGTCGGGCAAGAACCGGCTGAACCGGCGCTCGGTCCTGGCGAACAGGTCTCCCACCGCGGTCGCGAGCTCGCGCTCGGCGTCGTCGCCCAGATCGGGCGCGGCGACCGCCACGTCGGTGTTCATCGCGCGGAACGTCCACATCACGAGCTCCTCGTCCGCACGCGCGGCACGCGGCGAGCAGGAGCGCGGACGATCCGCGTGGGCGGCGCGGCGGCCGGCTCCGCGGAGGCGCGCTGCCACCCCGCCGGCAGCGGGATCGCCGGCTGCGTCTCGGCCGGCAGGCGATCGATCCACACGAGCGGCGTCGCCTCGCGCGAGGGGGGCTCCATGGCTGCGGCGGGCGCGGACGCCGGCGCTGGCGCGTGGCCACCGATCGCGCGCCACGCCACCGTGTAGACGGCCGCGAGCAGCGCGACCGCGTACAGGCGGAGCTCGAGCGCTCCGATCCGCGGGCGCTCCGCCCGGGCGGTCGCCGGGCCGTCAGTCCTCGTCATGATCGTCCTCGCGGTCGTGATCGTCGTGATCGTCGTGATCGTCGTGATCGTCGCGATCGTCCTCATCGCGATCGGCGTAGGCGCGGCCGCGCGCGCCGTCCTCGAACGCGAGCTGACCGTCCCCGACGGGCTCGGGCACGGGCGTCGCCGCCGGCGTGGGCACGATCGGCACGAGGATCACCGGCGGCGTCGCGGGGGCGGCTCCCGGTGGCGTCGCGGGCACGGCCCCCGGCGCCGGTGCGGACACCTCCGGCGCCAGATCGTTCGCCGTCGGGGCGGGACGGAACCACCCGAACAGGGAGGCGGCCGTGACGCCGATCGCGACCGTGATGGAGGTCGCGGCCACGCCGATGGCGACGGCGAGTCTGCGGGTGGATGGGACGGGTGCGGACATCGAGACCTCCGGGCATGAAACGCGCAGGTCCGGGGAGCCGGATGACTCCTTTGCACCAGCGCGCGTTGCACCGTCATGGGCTCGATCCCGTACCGTGGCCATCCCACGGACGTGCGATGCCCGCGACTCCGCGGAGTTGCACGTGCTGAGTCCCACGGACGTACGCGATCCGGCGCCGCCACGCGCGCTCGCGCTGCTGTTCCTCGTGATGGCCGTGCTGGTCGGGATCGACGTCGTGACCGACCTCGGGCAACAGACATCGCTGGCCCACGTCCTGCTCGAGCTCCTCGTGGTCGCGATCGGCTTCGTCGCGACGTTCGCGATCGCGCTACGGCTGCGCCGTGCTGCGCGTGACGCGCAGGAGCTGCGCGCCCACGCCGCGCGCCTCACCGAGGACCTGCGCGTCACCGCGCAGGACGCGGCGCGCTGGCGAAGCGATGCGGCGGGCTTGATCGCCGGGCTCGGCGCCGCTATCGACGCCCAGCTCGTGCGCTGGGAGCTGACCCCCGCCGAGCGCGAGGTCGCGCTCCTGCTGTTGAAGGGACTCAGTCACAAGGAGATCGCGGAGGTCCGCGCCGTCAGCGAGACCACCGTCCGGCAGCAGGCGCGCGCGCTCTACAAGAAGGCCGGGCTGACGGGCCGTCACGATCTGGCGGCGTTCTTCCTCGAGGACCTGCTCGCGCCGCGCGCCAGCGCCTCCGACCGAAACGCGACCTGATCGGCGACCAGCCGCTCGTTCTCGCCGAGGTATGCGTCGAAGTGTTCGATCGGATACGTGCGCAGCTCGCCGCGGGGCGCCGCCGCCGCGACCCGCCGCGCGAGCTCGGGCGAGGCGTAGCGATCGTGCTCCGCGACGCAGAGGAGCAGCGGCATTCCGATCCGGGCCGCTCCCTCGCGCGGCCGATACCGCAGCAGCGCGAGCAACGAGCGCGCGGCGATCTCGTTGCGCCAGGTCGGCGCCGTGGCCGCGAACCGGCGCGCGAACGCCGCCGCGTCCGCGCCGGTGAACACCGCGAGCTCGCCGGGTTCTCCGACCACCGGAAGCACGAGAGCCGGCCGCTTTCGTGCGGCGCGCAGCCGGTCGCGGATCGCCGCGCCCGCCAGCGCGCGGAGTGTCGTTCCGCGCCACGGGCTCTCGCGGGCCCGGTCCACGCCCAGCCACGGCACCTGCGCGACGACCGCGGCGAGGCCGGGATCCTCGGCGGCGATGGCGACGACATGTCCACCCGACAGCGACGTGCCCCAGATCGCGATCGCGTCCGGATCGACCTCGGGCAGCCCTCGTGCGAACGCGATCGCCGCGCGCCAGTCGTCGAGCTGCTCGGTCACCGAGATCACCTGGCGCGGTTCTCCTCCGCTCGTTCCGAAGTGCCGGTAGTCGAACACGAGCGCGAACAGCCCGGCGGCCGCGAACCGCGTCGCATAGCTCGCGAGCCCCAGATCACGGGTTCCCGTGAAGCCGTGGGCCATGACGACGCAAGGCGTGCGCGCGTCGCGGTGCTCGGGGACGTAGAGATCCGCGGCGCACGTGGTGTCACCGCTGGGAAATCGCAGCTCTCGCCGCACCTCGGTCGCCATACCCGCTCCCGGTGCAGCATGTGGGCCCGCTGGCACGGCGACTGCTCGATCCGTGCCCGTGAGCACCGCCGAGTCCCTTCGAGACCAGCTCCGCGACGAGCGAAGCCGGAGGGTCGTGTTCCTGTCGCACTGCTTGCTCGACGAGAACACGCGGTATCTCGGCGGTGCATGTCGCCGGTGCTGCGTGCGCGAGGTCGTGGAGCAATGCATGGATCGCGGGATCGGCATGCGGCAGATGCCGTGTCCCGAGCGCGTGGTCTGGGGCGGCGTCCTGAAGCGCAGGATGCTCGCGCTCTACGGTCTCGAGCGGCGCAGCGCGCTCGGCGGAGCACTCGCCCGACGGCTGCTGCCGGTGGTGCTGCGCCACGTGCGACGCCGGTATCGCGCGATCGCGCGCCGCGTCGCGAACGAGATCGACGACGATCTGCGGTCGGGGATCTCGGTGGTCGGCATCGTGGGGATCGACGGGTCGCCAACGTGCGGCGTCCAGCGGACGCTCGACGTGACGTCGGCTGTGCGGAGCATGACCCGGCTCGATCCGACGGCGCTCACCGTCGAACAGCAGAACGAGCTGGTGCGACATCACGCGGTCCCCGGGCGCGGCATGTTCATCGAGGAGCTGGCGCGGGCGCTGGCCGCCCGACACATCGTGTTGCCGTTCCTCGCGCACGATCTCTTCGCCGAGCTCGATGGCCGGCGTTCTAGCGTCGCGTTCGGAGCCGGCCCGTCCCGCTGAGGCGCTCCCTCAGGACGTCGCGCCGTGCTTCCCCAGGAGACCGCTGCGCAGCGCCTTGGTCGGCGGCTTCTGGCCGAGCCAGATCGAGAACAGCGAGCGCGCGAACTCTTCATGGTTGATCGTGCCCTTGACCTGGCCGTTGATCACCACGGTCACGCCCGTGTCGGGGACGTACGAGAACGTCAGCACGTCGCCGTCCGAGAAGTCCGGCATCCACGCATTCAGCCGATCGATCAGCGGTTGGATGGTCGCGAGCTTGACGGTCGCGTTGTTCTTGAAGCCATCGCGCCAGGCCTTCGTGATGTCCCCGCGATCGACGTCGCGGACGAACCGCAGGGTCAGGATCTTCACCTGGTTCGACTGGACGATCGCATTCGCGTTCGACGACACGGTCTCGAGGTAGAGCCCGGCCACGTAGACGTTGACGTTGAAGACGGTCGCTTCACGCAGGCCCATGCCGTTCAAGGTCAAGCGTTTGCCGGCGAGCACCATCGTGTCCGGCATCCGCACGCCCGACTTCTCCCCCGCGCGAGCGGGTGCAAACATTGCGACGGTCAGGATCAAGGCGACTGCGATTCGCATGGCACACCTCCGGCTTCTGATCCGGTGGCAGCAAGAACCGCGCCTCGGGATCTCGGGCTCATTCGCGCAGAGCGTGCATGCCGACTTCACGCCCGCGCTGTCCGGGAATCGAATGTTCGCCGGACAACCTGCGATCGAACGTGCTGCGCTCTAGAGTGCCGCGCGATGTCGCGCACTCTGCTCGTCGCGCTCGTGCTCGCCGCGGCTGCACCGGTCTCCGCGCAGCCCGCGGGAACGCCCGTCGATCCGTGGGCGGAGGACGCGGCACCACCAGCACCACCGCCACCCCCGTCGCCCGCCGCGCCGGTGCCGGCGCCCGAGCCGGTGCCCGCGCCTGCGCCCGATGCCGCCGCCGATCCAGCGGTGGAGCCCGAGGTCGAGCCCGAGGTCGCGGCGGAGCCGGCGGAGGGGTGGTGGATCGCCGGCGCGCGAACCTCCGAGCCACCGCCGCCGCCTCGCTATCCACTCGCGCTCGCCGAGCGCCCGCTGGTGCTGCCGAGCGGTACCACGCAGGCATCGCTCGGACTCTCGCTCGCGCATCGCGGTGTCGTCGCCGACGAGCGCCTCGAGCCGCAGCTCGAGGACGCGAGCCTGGTGACGGGCGGCATCGATGCGCGGTTCGCGCTCGGTCACGTCGAGGTCGGCGCGCACACGAGCATCGCCCTCTACAACAACGCGTCCGACAGCGCGATGACGAACACGTTTCGCGGAGGCGGCGCCGACGTGACGTATGGCTTCGGTGACGACTGGGCGGTCTACGCGGCGTTCCACGCCAACGTGGCGTGGGCTCGCTTCGACCAGTACGTCGCGCGGCTCGGCCTGTACAGGAAGCTCCGGCTCTGGCCGCGGTGGTCGCTCGTTCTCGGCGCGCGGGTGGGCGATCGTCACATCACGAGCTTCGACGAGCGCCCCGCCACCGACGATGTCGTGGTCGCGGCGTCGGTTGCGATCCAGGCGCAGCTGTCCCCGCGGGTCGCATGGGCGGCGGGCGCGTTCCTCGGCCTCTATCACGTGCTCGACCCGGTGCCCGCCGGCGCGCGGAACGAGCGCCGCGCGACGTACCTCGGGAGCGAGTTCGGAGTCTCCGTCCTCGCGGCCCTCTCGCCGGGGGTCGATCTCGTCGCCGGGATCGATCTCGTGTCCACGGGCAGTGCCACGGTCGTCTCCTCGCTCTCGGTCGTGCTCCGGAGGGTCCCGTGATGCGCGTGCTCGTAGCGTTGACCCTGCTCGGCGGCTGCACCCAGATGCAATCCGCGCGCGTCCTCCGGCCGGGCGAGACGCGGGTGTCCGCGGGGATCGCGCGGCTGTCGAGCTCCAGCGACACGGCGAGGCTGCCGTTCTACCTCGGCGAGCTGCGCGTCGCGCACGGGATCAAGGACGGCGCGGAGCTCGGGATCCAGCTCGGACGCAGCGCGGGGCTCGATGGGAACGTCTCCGCGCTCGGGATCACGCCCAAGCTCCGCGTGTACGAGACCGGCGGTGGCGCCATCTCGGTCGCGGCGCCGGCGGTGGTCGCGTGGGAGGAGCACGGGACGGACTTCACCTCCGGGACGGTCGCGTTCTACCCGACGTTCTACCTGGGCGTGCAGCTCGACGCCGAGGTCGAGCTCGTGGTGTCGCCGCGCGGCGGCGCGATCTGGCGCCCCGACTCCGACGAGCGCACGATCTACCTGGGAGGAGTCACCGCCGGGGTCTCGTTCGGTGCCTGGGGGGAGGCGACGGTCCAGCCGGAGATCGGAGTCACGATCCTCCGGACGGATGGCAACGATCGCAACGAGGCCGTGTTCTCGATCGGGCTGGGCGTCACCGGCGGCGGGTGAGGCGCCGGCACCAAGGCGCGGTCGATCACGAGCGATGCCCGGCCGCAGAGAACGGGACAGGAGCTCGCTACCGCGTCGGCCACGGTGCGAAGGCGCGCGCGAAGCTCGTCGGCTTCGTGACGCCGTGCCGGTGTAGCACCGCGTCGGCGTCCACGATGATGCGCGCGCCGAGATCACCGGCGAGGATCTCGCCGTTGCGGCGACGCGCGAGCGCGCAGAGCGTGTGCATGCCCGCCGCCTCGGCGAGCGCGCTCGCCTCCTGGAGGTGCGCGCGCGCCTCGTCGTCCCGCCCTTGCAGCGCATCGGCCCCGGCCTCGAGGAGCAGCGTCATCGCGCGGAGATACGGGGCGCGCTCGCGGCGCAGCCTCGTCAGTGCTTCGCGAGCGCCCGGTAGATCGCCCTGGACAATGGCGATGCGCGCCAGCTCGAGCGCGGTCTCCGCGCGAACGACCTCGACGTGGGCGAACGGTGTCGACAGGAACAGGGTGAGGCTGTCCTTCGCGCGGGTCAGCGCGTCGGGGTCATTGTCGTAGAGCGCGAGCTCCGCACGCGCGCGCGCGATGAACCAGTGCTGCAGGTGGAGGCCCTCTGCCGCCGGGCTCCACTGGATGGCGGCGAGCTCGTCGTGCGCGCGCGCCGAGTCATCGGCGGCGAGCCAGACGGAGTTGGCGGAGGCACGGAACGAGGTCAGCGCGTAGCGATCGCCCCGGCGGATGGCGTCGCGCACGTAGTCGAGGTAGTGGCCGCGCAACCGATCGAAGTCGCCGTGACGGCGCAGCGAGAACAGCACGAACAGCCGCAGGTGGTTGAGCTCGGGGACGGCACCGGCGATGTGATCGCGGAGCTGGCTCTCGGCATCCACGAGAACGTCGACGGCGAGCTCGAAGCGACCGGCGAAGTACTCGACGACGCCCTCGCTCGCTCGCGCCCAGCCGAGCAGAAACGAGCTGCGGTGCGCTTCGGCGATCTGGCGCGACTGCGCGACGAGCGACCGCGCATACGTGATGTGCGGGTCTCCGGCGGCGGCCGAGTACATCGCGTGATACGCCAGGGCGTATCCGATGCGCTGCCGATCGCCGAGCCGGAGCGCGGTGCGTAGCGCCCGCGCCTGGCAGAGCGCGCCGCGCAGCGGATCGACGAGGCTGAGGCCGAGCGATGCGGTGCGATAGAGATCGAGGCGCACTCGATCACCGGCGTCGCCGGTGTTCGGCAGACGCTCGCGGTGGCGCGTGCCACGGATGCGCAGCCAGACCATGTTCGCGATCAGCCAGCGACGCGCGCCCGGTGTGTTCGCGGGGAACTGCTCGCCGACCGCGTTCATGCACTCGCCGAGCAGGGTCAAACCTTCGTTGATGTGCCCCGACACGAGCAGCTGCTCGGCGGCCGCGCGGCGATAACGGGAGACATCGTCCGGCGGCGCGTTCTCGGCG
>JAEUJX010000199.1 GCA_016794545.1 Myxococcales bacterium | reverse complement strand
GGCTTCACGACGGTGCACGTGCGGCAGGGCTACTACCAGGACGACGGGGAGGACGCGCTCGTCATGCTGTGCGACCTCACGGGATGTCGACCGTGACGGGCACGCTCGAGTTGTCGCGCGTCGAGAAGTAGATCACCGTGCCCGCCGCGCCGGCGACCAGGATGCCGGCGCCCGCGAGCACGTACCACTTCTGGTACCAGGCGCTGCCGGCGCCGCGCTTCGACAGCTCGGCCTCGACCTTGATCTCGCCATCGGGCGGTAGCGCGACCTTCGTGGTGAACGGCACGTAGCCGTCGAGCTCGACCCGGATCTGGTACGTCGCCGGTGCGTGCAGCTTGAGCGGTTCGATCGGCGTGGTGCCGCGCTTCTCCCCGCCGACGGTGACCGCCGCGCCCGCGAGGTTCGCGACGATGGCGATCACGCCGTAGCGGAGGAAGTCGCCGGGGGCGAGCAGGCGTGCGAGGTAGCCGTTGATCTGATCGTCGGTCGGGACGGCGCCGGGACCGAGCGAATCCGCGACGCGCGTCGCGACCGTGCGCGACGGCACGTCGATCCGCTGCATCGTGAGAATCACGTCGCCGAGCTCGCTGACGCCGACGAGGATGACCTCGGCGACGCCGACCTTCTTGCCGATCTGTGCGATGCACTCCGCGTCGCCCGCGCACTTCACGATCGCGCCGTCGAGCGCATCGCCGTAGACCGTCCGCGTCTGGTCGGGGCCGAGCAGCTGGAAGGAGGTCTGCTTGCCGATCTCGCCGACGAGCCGCTTCGCGATGCCCGGGATCGCCGACGAGCCCGAGCGGTATTCGAGCACGCAGACCTTGCGCTTCGGATCGGGATCCGCGGACACCGGCGCGGCGCACGCGAGCACCGCTATGACGGCGAGGGCTCTCATCGCGATCCGAACAGCGCTCCCACCGACGAGGGGATGTAGGCCGTCGAGAACTTGTTGCGCTCGCCTTCGGGGGGCTCCTCGCACGCCCACATGTCGAACACGGCGGCCGGACCGGTGATCAGGTTGCACGCGGTGCGGACGCGCTGCGCGACCGACGAGCTCGCCATGTCGATCAGCAGCCAGTCGCCGGTGGTCGCGTCGAGGCAGGGCAGGATCGCCCCGACGAGGGGATCGCGCAGCTCCTCGATGTAGTACCGGCTCTTCGTGACGAGCCCGACGTACTGCCCGCCGGGCAGCGTGACGAGGTCGAGCGGCACGACGCCGAGCGCCTTCAGGACCTGCGCGTGCTGCTTGGCCTCGTCGCCGATGTCGGTGATCGTCTCGCGGCGCCCTGGGACCTCGAGCGTGATCGGCATTCCGCCGTCGAGCGGGATCGACTTCACGATCACGCGCGCGCCCTCGGTCACGTAGGCGAGGTGGTTGCCCGCCGGCTGCGGGCACGCGACCGGCGTGGTCGGCGTGCAGCCGCTCGTGCATGCGGGCGTCGACGACTTGGTGCCCGCGGCCCACACCCGATCGCCGGCGACCGTGAGCACGGCCGCGCGCTCGAGGTCCGCGACCTCCATGAGGCTCGCCGCGCCGCCCTCGATCACGCCCTGGACCTTGCTGACCTTGCCGGTGCACGGCACCGCCGCGAACAGCATCGGGGCGTCGGGCGCCGCGGCGAGATCGCTCACGCCCGCGGGCAGCGACACCGGGGTCGCGCTCTGGGGATCGTCGACCGACACCGCCACGACCTTGGAGCTGCCGGTGCAGGTCGACAGCATCGGTGGCTTGTCGGGTGGTGCGATCCGGCCGACCAGGCCATAGGCGACGAGCGACACGCCGTCGCTGCCGCGGCCGACCGTCACGCGATCGACCGGTCCGACCGCGGCGTTCGTCACGCTCCCCGCGTCGAGATCGACGATCGCGATGCCCTGGCCGTGCGCCACGGCGAGCTTGTGCGTGCCGGGCACGGCGGTCGCATCGGTGACCATCGCGGGCACCGTGATCATGCCCATCACGCTGTTGGTCTCGGTGATGACGACCTGCACGGCGGTGCCGCTGACGACCGCGAGGCGATCGCCGCCGACCGACACGGTGAACTGGGGCCCGCTGACTCCCGCGAGCATGCCCTGGAACTTGGCGTCGCGCGGATCGAGCGTCGGGTCGAACGAGTAGAGCGCGCTCCCGCTCGCCGCGTAGACGAACGGCCGGCGCACCGGGATCGCCAGCTTGACCGTCTTGTCGCCGACGATGTCGACCGACTGACCGGCCTCCCCGACGCCGACGATCCGGTTCGACACGTCGCGCAGGACGACGCCGATCTGGATGTCGTCGCCGACCGGGAGATCCCCGACGTCGACGCGCCCGGACCCGAGGACGCTGGTGTTGCCGATCGGCGATTCGCCCGGCGCGGTCGCGGTGATCGTCACCGTGGTCATCCCGGTGGGCCGGAGATCGGCCTGGGAGGGCAGCGCCAGCGTCAACTCGAGGGCGCCTTCGCCACACCCGGCCACGCCGGCGACTGCGGCGAGATAGACGACGGACGCGCGCACCGTTCCCATCGGGCGGGCCCCACGCTACCAGACGCGTACCCGTACCTACAACCACGTGAAACACTGCGCAATCTGCGCAGGCCTTCCTGGCGCAAGCACGCGAACTCCCCGGAGCGTTCGAGGGCAAATGAGCTAGGATTGGGACCTTGCAAGCGGGCACCGACAAGGGCGGGCACACGGGGCCCACCGCGCGCCAGGATCCGAGCCTGCCGCAGGTGTTCGGCCGGTACTTGCTCGTGCAGCGGCTGTCGCGCGGAGGCATGGGCGAGATCTTCCTCGCGAAGCACGGCCTCGCGGGCTTCGAGAAGCTCGCGGTGATCAAGAAGGTCCTCCCGCACCTCGCGGCCGACGCGCAGTTCATCTCGCGGTTCGTCGACGAGGCGCAGGTCGCGATCAAGCTCCAGCACGTCAATGTCGCGCAGGTCTTCGAGGTCGGCCGCGTCGGCGACGAGTACTTCCTCGCGCTCGAGTACGTCGAGGGCCGTGACCTGCGGCGCACGCTGGCGCTGCTCGGTCACCGCAGGTCGCGCATGCCCGTCGACCTCGCGCTGTTCGTCGGCCGCGAGCTCGCGAACGGCCTCGCGTACGCGCACCGCCGCGTCGGTCCCGACGGTTCGTCGCTCAACCTCGTGCACTGCGATATCTCGCCGCCGAACGTGCTCGTGTCGTTCGAGGGCGAGACCAAGGTGATCGATTTCGGCATCGCCAAGAGCGCGCTGCGCGGCACCGCGACGGATCCGAAGATGGGCTTCGGCAAGTTCGGCTACATGGCGCCGGAGCAGCTGATCCGTGGCGGCGTCGTCGATCACCGCACGGACATCTACGCCGCCGGCGTCGTGCTCTACGAGCTGCTGACGGGCCAGCGCCTGTACGAGGCGGGGCCCGAGCCCGACTACCGCGCGCTCGCGAAGAAGGTCGCGCGCGGCGAGCACCCGCTGCCCTCCGAGGTCGATCGCTCGCTCGCGCCGTACGACGACCTCGTCGCGACCGCGCTCCGTCCCAGAAGCGAGGATCGCTACCAGAGCGCGGCGGAGTTCCGCGACGCGATCCAGCAGGCGCTGGTCAACGTCAACCCGACGATCTCGACCGACCAGCTCGGCGCGTATATGCGCGATCTGTTCGCCGACGAGATGACGGGCCAGCGGGAGCTGCACGATCGCGTCGCGAAGGCGCACCTGGCGGACTTCCAGGAGCAGATGCATACCCAGACGATCTCGACGGTCAGCTTCGCGATGGCGCAGCTGCCGGTCGAGCCGATCCCGCAGGGCAGGGCGAAGCCGGTCAAGCCGGGCGCGCGCGCGACCGGCCAGCGCGCCGCGCTGCCCGCGGGCTCGCCCGCCCTCGATACGGTCGCGCCGCCGACCACGGCGCTGCCCGCGCACTCGATGGACGATCTCGCGCTCGCGGACGGCACCGGGACGAGCGTGCGCGAGCACCCGCCGCGCGATCGCAGGAAGCTGATCGCGGTGCTCGGCGTGCTCGCGACGAGCGCGGTGGTGGCGGTGATCGTCGTCGCGGCGACGCGTGGCAGCGGCGAGAAGAAGGTCGCCGAAGCGAGCCCGCCGCCGGTCGCGAACAAGGGCATCACGTTCGAGCCGATCGACACCCGGCCCGATCCGGTCGTCGCGAAGACGGAAGCACCTCCGCCGGCGAAGGCGGAGGACCCCGCGGTCGCGAAGGCTGAGCCGGTGCCCGAGGTGAAGACGGCGATCCCGGCGCAGCCGCAGGTGAAGAAGACCCAGCGCAAGGTCGAGCCGAGGAAGATCGACCCGCCGAAACCCGGGCTCACCCGGGAGGTCGTGGGCGCGAAGTTCTCGGCG
>JAEUJX010000189.1 GCA_016794545.1 Myxococcales bacterium | reverse complement strand
AGCTTGCCGAGGCGATCGACCTCGTGCAGCACGCTCGCGTGGAGCTCGGGCTCCCAGCCGAGCTGGGCGAGCAGGCCCTGGAGGAGCTTCCGGTTATTGATGCGGATCTGGAAGTCGCCGAACGCGAGCTCCTCGAAGATGCCGGCGATGATCGCGGGCAGCTCGGCGTCGTACGCGAGCGGCAGGGAGTCCTTGCCGATCACGTCGATGTCGCACTGGTAGAACTCGCGGTAGCGCCCCTTCTGGTTGCGCTCGCCACGGTACACGCGCTGGATCTGGTAGCGCCGGAACGGGAAGTTCAGCTGGTGCTCGTGCTCCGCGACGTAGCGCGCGAGCGGCACGGTGAGATCGAAGCGCAGCGCGAGCTCGGGCGCCTTGCCCTCCCGGATCGCGCCGGTCGACTGGACGAAGTAGACCTGCTTCTCGGTCTCCCCGCCGGTCTTGGTGAGCAGCACGTCGGCGACCTCGAACGCCGGCGTCTCGACGGGCAGGAAGCCGAACCGCTCGAACCCGCGACGGATCACGTCGAGCATCCGCTGGAACGCGATCTGCTGCGGCGGCAAGAGCTCGAGCACGCCGGGCGGGGTGCGGGGCTGGATCGGCATCGCCGCGGTCTATATCACGTGGAGGCGGGTGGCTCGGACCGCACGACGCGCCCGCCGAGCCGCTCGACGAGCACCGCGAAGGCCGACGCGACCTCACCGGCGGCCCTGCCCTCCAGCGTGACCAGGACCTTGAAGTCCTTCTCCGAGAACCGGGGGTAGCTGCCGATCTTGACGCCCGGGTGGGCGGCGACGACGTGATCGAGGTCGTCGGCGATGAAGCCCTCGTCGGCGTCGATGTAGACGCGCGCGATGGTCACCGGCTCGGTGCGGAACCGGTCGCGGATGTCGACGAACTTGCGGCGGAACAGGCCGGGCACGCCCGGCAGGATGTAGACGTTCTCGACGGCGACGACGGGCCACACCTGGTCCTTGCCGTAGACGAGGTGCGCGCCCGCCGGGATGTCGGCGAGCCGCAGGTTCGGCTCGGTCAGCCGCGCGCCCCAGTACGCGCGCACGCGCGCCTCGAGCTCGGGGTGGCGCACCACGGCCATACCGAACGCCTCGGCGATCGCGGCGATCGTGACGTCGTCGTGCGTGGGGCCGACACCGCCGGAGGTGAACACGTGATCGAACCGCGACGCGAGCTCGCGCACGGTCTGCGCGATGTCGGTCTTGTCGTCGGGGATGACCACGATCCGCCTCAGGTCGACGCCGAGCGCGCGCAGCTCGCCGATCAGGAACGCGGCGTTCTCCTCGACGAACTTCCCGGAGAGGATCTCGTCACCGATGATCGCGATGCCGGCGGTCGCCATGGTCAGCGGCGCAGGGTGCGCGTGACGGCGATCGCGGCCGCCAGGAGGAGGCCGACACCGCCGAAGCCGATCCACAGCAGCGATCCGCTCCCCCCGGACTCCCCCGCCGACGCGGCGCGCGCGGGCGCGGGCGGCGCGAGCGTGGGCGCGGAGCCGGCCGCGTGCACCACCGGCGGCGCGCTCGGCGGCGGTAGCGGCGCCGGCTCGGGCCCCTCGGTCCACGTCGTGGTCTCGATCGTCGTGCCGTCCGCGCGCACGCCGGTCACGTCGACGCGATTGCCGGTCAGCGAGACGCGCAGGTAGTGATAGACGCGCTCGTACTTCTTCGTGGCCTCGGCGTCGACCGGATCCGGACGCGGGCGGCGCGCGTACAGCGGGGCGCCGCCGCCGCCGGTGACGAAGTAGTGGATGCCGTTCCACTCGGCGCGCTCGTAGACGTGATCGTGGCCGCTGAACACGGCGGTCACGTCGTACTTCTCGAACAGCGGCGTCCAGCGCTCGCGGAGGTCGCGGTTGCCGCCGTGCAGGGAGATCGAGAACGGCGGGTGGTGCATGACGCAGAAGATGTGCCGGATCTCCGGATCTTGCCGCGCCGCGATCAGCTCGCGCTCGATCCACGCGGTCTGGTCGGTGAGGGCGAAGCTGTACTCGTTCGAGTCGAGCACGAGGAACCGGCTCGACGCGTAGGTGAACGCGTAGTACCGCTCGGTCTCCCCGCCGTTCTCGGGTACGGAGAAGTAGCTGCGGTAGCTGTCCGCCGTCCGGCCGCGGCCCTGGCGGTCGTGGTTGCCGAGCGCCGGGAAGTAGACGTTGTCGCGCAGGAGCGGGTTCTCGATGTCGAAGAACTGCTGCCACTGATCCTGGCGGTGCCCTTCGTCGACCATGTCGCCGGTGCCGAGCACGAAGTCGGGCACCTCCTGGCTCATGCGTTCGATGACGCGGCGGTGCGCATCGGTGCCGTAGCGGGTGTCGCCGATCACGACGAACGTGACCGGGACGTCGGCGCCGATCTCCGGCGCGGTCGCGAACTCGCCCTCCCAGCTGCCGCCGGCGGCCTCGACCTTGTAGCGGTAGCGCGTCGCGGGCTGGAGGCCGGTGATGGTGGCCTCGGAGATCCGCGCGGACTCGACGTCCTGCGTGCGCGCGCCGCCGGGGCCGTCGACCGTGAGCTTCGCGGCCGCGGGCACTTCGAGCTGCCACATCACGGTGATCGAGCGCGGCGCCAGGTCCTGGAGGTACGGCCCCTTCAGCATCGTGGGATCCGCCACGGCGGCACGCGCCGAAAGCGCGACCAGCAGGGCGGCGGACGCGAGCCTCACGTCCCTATCTTACGATCGATAGCGGAGCGTGGCCAAAGTCCCGACCAGATCGCGCGCGGACTCCCGCGTGTAGCCGTGTCGGGTGGTGAGTGTCTCGAGCGCCGTCTCGGCGCGGGTGCGCGCCTCCGCCGACAGGCTGCCCTCGTTCCCGCTCAGGAGGAGCACCAGGTCGGTGATCCCCTTCGCGATGACCTTCTTGTGCCGCTCGAAGTAGGCGTCGCGCAGCTTGCGCAGCAGGTCCGCGAAGATCTCCGACATCACCGGCTTCTGGCCGCGGTGATCGAGCGACCATGCGCCGATCTTCGCGATCAGGCTCTGCCGGAAGTCGTCGGCGCGGCCGCTGATCTCGAGGGTCCGCTCGACCTCCTTCATCATCCCCTCGTCGGGATCGTCCATCCGGCCGGTCTGGGGGTTGCGGACCTTCTCCTTCTTGATCGCGTGCATCACGTGCGTGACGTAGCGCTCGAACACGCGCGTGTACTCGCTCTCCTCGACGAGACCGACCGAGGCGCGCACCTCGTCATCGATCCGGTCGAACAGCCGGCCGCGCACGACGTCGGCCAGCTTCTTGTGATCGTGATAACCGCCCGGCTGCACGTCCTGGCGCAGGAACTCGTAGAGCGAGGACTGCTTGCACAGCTCCACGATCTCGTCGAGCACGACGAGCGGCGACACGTAGTCGTAGCGAGGCGAGGTCGCGGCGGCGAGCAGCACGGTCTGCATCTCGCGCGGCGAGGCCCCCACCCTGCCCTCGTAGATCGGATACGTGTCGGACTCGTGCCAGAGCTCCTTGATCTGGGCGGCGAGCTCGCGCGCGCGATCCGGCGCGAGGTCCTCCGGCACGCGCCCGGTCGAGTACAGCTCGGCCTTGTCGAGTGGCGTCAGCTTGCCGACGACCTCGGCGAGCGTCGACGGGAACCGCTCGATCTGCGGCTTGCGCATGCGCGACAGCACGGCCCACAGCGCCGCGACGTACGCGGTGTGCGGCGCGATGTGACGGCGGCCCGCGGCCTCCTTGATGCGTGCCTGGTAGAGGGCCTCCTCGTGGCGCACGTCGAGGATGAACGGGACGCGCACCAGCTCGATGCGGCCCTTGAAGCTCTGGAAGTCCGGGATCTCGCGGAACGCGGCGAGGTGGATGTCGTTCGAGCTGCCGATGAACGTGACGTCGAGGAACAGGGTCGCCGACGTCATCGAAAGCGCGGCGCGCTCGACGGTCGTGAGCAGATACTTGTAGTGCTCGAGCGGCCGCTTCAGCAGGTCGTCGAACTCGATCATGCCGCGGTTCGCGCCGACGACCTCGCCGCCGAACTCGTGCAGCGACACGCTCTGGAGCGACGGCGGCAACGCGGCGAGCGTGCGATCGGCGGTGACCTGGCGCTCGGTCGCGTCGACCGACAGCTGCGGCTCGACGGTGACCCAGCCGGTGCGATAGCGGTGCGAGATCTCGAACCGCTCGACGCGCACGTGACGGAGCACCTGGAGGTAGTCGCCCTGGTAGCTCGCGAGCAGCGCGTCGTAGATCGCGCGGTTCTTCGGTGACAGCGAGCCCTGGCGCAGGTAGTCGCTGACGTTGAAGGCGGCGCTCTTGATCGACGGGCCGAGCAGGCTCTCGATCAGCTTCCAGCGGTCCTCGACCGGCACGAGGAGGAGCGGGTGGTCGCGCAGCTCGTCACCGAGGCGCGCGTCGATCTGGTCGTCGGCGAGGAACGCGTACGACTCGAGCGACTCCGTCGGCGCACCCTCGCGGCCGCCGCCGAAGCCGATGCCGCCGCGGATGCCCTTCTGCGCCGGGAAGATCCACGAGAATCGGTAGAGCGCGCCCTCGTCGAGCGTGGAGTAGTGCTCCATGCCGCGGCCCATGCAGCGGATGAACGTCGACTTCGCGGAGCCGTTCGGCCCGTGGAGCAGGATCAGCTTGTTCGGGCGGCCGTCCTGCACGAACGAGCGCATCACGCGGTAGACCGCGTTCTGGACGTGCTCCTGGCCGAACAGCCGGTCCTCGCCGTTCGCCCACGGCGCGTCGAACAGGTGGAAGCGCCGGACCTCGCCCCACGGGTACTTCACCGTCGAGCTGCCGAAGTGGTCGAAGCAATCGACGATGTACTGCGCGGCGCTGCGCAGCTGGCGCGTCGGCTCCGCGACCACCAGCTGCAGGTACTCCGCGTACGACAGCACGCGACGGTTGCGCGTGAAGTCGTCGCGCACGCTGTCGCCGAGGCCCTTCAGCAGGTCCTTGACGCTCGGGTCCGCTTCGCTCTCCGCCATCTCTGCGACGGTATCACCGCGCCGGGGTGGTAGCGCGTGACGATGCCGTTACTTGGCCGCGACCTGGATCGCGATCGTTTCCTTCTTCGGACGACAGCTATCCTTGTCGCAGACCGCGAACTTGAACGTGCCGTTGATCGTGTAGCTCCCGCTCTTCGCCGCCGTGAGCTTGATGCCGAGCAGCAGCTGCTGCTCCTCGAACACGTCGGCGTCGCCCTTGTCCTTGCTGGGGCCGCCCATCTTCCACTCGGTCCTCGCGAGCGTCACGCCCTCGGGCGCGGTGAGCGTGAGCTTGCTCGGGAACTCGGTGTTGACGTGATAGCCGGCCCCCGGCGTCACGGTGATCTTCGCGGTCGCCTCGGCGCCGGCCTTCGCATCGGCGGGCGGGTCGATCGCGAGCTTGCCTTCATCGGGTGCGAGCTTCTGGGAGTCGGCGCCGCCGGTCGCCTGCGCCGCTTCGGCGGCGCCGCCGCCGCGGCCGACGGCCATGTTCGGGGGCGGGACGTCGCCGCCGGGCACCATCACCTTGTCGCCACCACCCTTGGCCTCGGTACCGGTACCACCGCCATTGTCCTTGGGGGCGGACTTCGTGCAGGCGGCGACGAGGAGGACGACGGCGAAGGACCAGCGCGACATCCTCCGATGATAGCGGATCTCCGACAGATCGCACGCAGGTGGGACATGTACCCCTTACTCGATCTCCACCGCGCGGAGTACCCTGGAACTGCCGGTGAGAAGGGCTCAACAGCTCGGCCGTTACCATTTGCTGGACCGCATCGCGTTCGGTGGAATGGCCGAGATCTATCGCGCGAAGACGTTCGATGCCCACGGCACGCCGCACCTGGTCGCGGTGAAGCGCGTCCTCGCGCACCTCGCCGAGGATGACGACTTCATCCAGATGCTGGTGGACGAGGCGAAGATCGCGAGCGTCCTGCGCCACGGCAGCATCGCACGCGTGTACGAGTTCGCGCGCGCGCACGGCGAGTACTTCATCGCGATGGAGCATGTCGACGGCAAGGACATGCGCACCGTGCTCGAGCGCTGCCGCACCAAGAAGAAGCCGATCCCGCCCGAGCACGCGGCGTACATCGCGGCCGAGGTCGGCAGCGCGCTGCACGCGGCGCACTCCGCGGTCGACTCGCGCGGTCGGCCGCTGCGGATCATCCACCGCGACGTCTCGCCGTCGAACATCATCTGCAGCTACGCCGGCGAGGTGAAGCTGTGCGACTTCGGCATCGCGAAGGCGACGCTCTCGAAGGTCCACACGAAGACCGGTGTCATCAAGGGCAAGGTGAAGTACATGAGCCCCGAGCAGGCGCTCGGCCGCAAGCTCGATCACCGCTCGGACGTGTTCTCGCTGGGCAGCTGCCTCTACGAGATGCTGACCCGCATCCCTCCGTTCACCGCGACGAACGAGATGGACCTCCTGATCAAGGTCCGCGATGCGAAGTACCGGCCGGTCAGCGAGCTCACACCGGGCGTCCCGACCGAGCTCGAGCAGATCACCGACCGCTGCCTGACGCGCTCGCGCGCGAACCGTTACCAGACCGCCGCCGAGGCCGAGGGCGACCTGCGGCTGTTCCTGCGCAAGTTCATGCCGAACTACTCGCGCAGCCACCTCGGGCGGTTCATCCGCAAGATGTTCGCGCAGGAGATCGAGCGCGAGCTGCGCATGCTCGAGGAATACGTGATGACCGACGACGTCAGCGACGACGTCGGCGAGTCGTTGATGCTGCGCGACGAGAACTTCGAGCCGCCCGAGGTGCCGTTCCAGCCCAAGCCCACCAGCGTCTCGATCATCGCGGCGCGCGACAGCACGAGCGGCCACGGCACGGGCGTCGGCACCGGCACGGGCGCGACGCCGTCGAGCATAGACCTCCTGCGCGGTGGCTCGCACGACGACTTCTCCGGCGACTCGAACTTCACGACGATGCCGAAGGTCGATCGCAACGACGAGGACATCCACCAGCAGAACACCCTGATCCTCGAGAACGGACCGCGCCGCATGGGTCCCCCGCCGCGCAAGGCCCAGGGCTCGGGCGCCCAGCCCCGCGCGCACCCGCCCGCGCAGCACGGGCCGCCTCCCCCGCCGCCGCGCGGCACCGGCCGCGGCCTCCCGAAGGTCCGCGCCGACTACGACGACGACCTGCACTCGGCCCCGACGATGATCATCGACATCGGCCGCATGCGCGGGCGCGGCGGCCGCGGCGGCTGAGTGTCCGCCGAGCTTGCGAGCCGGCACGCGTTCGCGAGCCGCCACCTGCCGCCGCCCGGCGCCGCCGTCGTGCGCGAGCTCGCCGCCCGTTACGGCGAGCCGCACCGCGCGTATCACAACGCGACGCACATCGCCGAGGTCCTCCGCCATTTCGACGACGTCTGGGACGCCCTCGGCTGGGACCACCCCCACGACGTGTTCGACGCCGTGCTGTTTCACGACGCGATCTACGACCCGCTCGCCAAGGACAACGAGGCGCGCTCCGCCGACCTCGCCGCGGCGTTCGGCGCGAGCGACCGCACGCGCGCGCTGATCCTCCTCACCGCGCGCCACGGCGCTATCGCCCCGAGCGACGTCGACCGCGACGCCGCGCACTTCCTCGACTGCGACACCGCGATCCTCGGCGCGCCGCCCGACGCGTTCGACGCCTACGACGCCGCCGTGCGCCGCGAGTACGCGATGGTGCCCGACGCGGCGTACCGCGCGGGCCGCGCGGCGTTCCTGCGCTCGCTGCTCGACCGCCCACGGATCTTCCTCGGCGACCTGTTCCACGCTCGCTACGACGCTGCCGCGCGCGCGAACCTCGCCCGCGCGCTGTCCGGGTTAGGGGTCGTGCTGCAATCGCCCGACGAGCGGTCTGGATCTCGCGAGAATCGTTGACGCCGTCGGGGCGGGTCGAACGTTGCGGACCCCGATGGTGGTTCCGACTCCCCCGGACGCTGCACGCCGGACACGCGAGCGAGAAGCGAGCATCCGACACCGATCGCGGACACGCATCAGCGAACTTCGATCGCCGCGCTCCTGACCTCATCACCTGCGCGGAGCGTCAGTCGCGAGCTGCCGCTGAGGTCGCCCTTCGTCGCGATCACGGTGACGTCGCCTGTCGGCGCGTCCTTGATCGTGAACTCGCCGAGCGAGTCCGTGGTGCCCTCCACGGCGGTCCCGCCGCGCAGCGGAACCACGCGCACCGTCGCGCCGGACACGCGCTGGCCGCGCAGGTCGCGCACCGTGCCGCCGACCGTGGCGCCGCGCGCGAGCTCGAGGCGGATGTCGCGCACGGTAGTCTGCCCCGGCGTGCGGCCGGCGGTGACGTCGACCGCGCGCGAGACCGGGAGGAAGCCGGCGAGCCGGAGCGCGAGCTTCCACGCGCCGGGCGCGAGCGGCCCGAGCCTGAAGCGACCGAGCCTGTCGGTGGTCGCCTCCGCGGTCGCGCCGCCGGGCCCGGCGGCGGTGATCGTGACCGAGGCGAGCGGCGCGGCGCTCGCCTCCTCGATCGCCGCACCCTCGACGGAACCACCGAGCGGGAGGCGCAGGCGCACGCGCTGGCGTCCGTCGCCGGCGGTCACCTCCAGCTCCTTCGTCGGATAGTCCGGGTGTCGGATCCGGATCGTCAGGGCGCCGGCGGGCAGCTGGTCGATCGAGAACGTGCCGTCGGAGCCGACCACGCCGGTGCGGCCATCGGCGGAGCCACCAACGACCTCGATCATCGCGGCCGCGACGGGAGCACCGCTCGTGTCGTCGAGCGTGCCGGCGAGCACGGCGTCGGCGACGACCAGCACGAGGTCCTCGCGCTGCTCGGCCGGCGTCGCGCCCTTCACGCCGGCGAGCTCGAGCCGGCGGTTCGCGTCGCCGTGACCGTAGGCCGTCGCACGGAGGTCGACCTGGCCGGTCAGCGGACCGAGCCGGTACCCGCCCACCTCGTCGGTGAACGCGTCGAGCTGCGCGCCGAGCTCGGGCTTGGCGGAGACCTGCGCGCCGAGAACGGGGACGCCGTGCTGGTCGGTGACCCTGCCGACGAGGATGGTGCCCGGCGAGAGCACGATGTCGACCTTCGTGAGCGTCTGCCCCGGCTCGAGGCCGATCTCGCGCGAGCGCCCCTCGGCGTATCCCGCCGCGACGGCGAGCACGCTGACCTTGCCCTTGCCGAGCCCGCGGATGCGGTACACGCCGTCGGGGCCCGTGGTCCAGAGCGAGCCGCGCGCCGGATCGATCGCGAACGGCGCGGGCTCGGGGGCCATCACGCCCGACGTCGCGACGACCGCCGCGGGCACCGCGATCTGCACGCCCGGCGGCGGCAGCGGTGGGATCGGACCGACCATCACGCCGAGCTCTCCTCGCGGGATGAAGCTCGGATCCGCACCGCCACCCGGGCCCGGCGCAGGCGCGGTCGGTGCGGCCATCCGGCCCGAGAACCGGCGCAGCCTGTCCTGCTCGACCGTCGCCGAGATCTCCGTCGGGCTCGCGCCACTCGACAGCGCGCGCAC
>JAEUJX010000090.1 GCA_016794545.1 Myxococcales bacterium | reverse complement strand
GGTGACCTCGAGGGCGGTGGCGAGATCTCCTTCGTCGATCCGATCGGCATCGGCAACCGCGATCTCGAGCGGCGCGCCATCGAGCCAGAGCGCGACGGTGCCGTCGGCCTCGGAGGCTGGCTCGGCGGCGGGTCCGGGCGCGACCGCGCGGGCGACGCCGGCATCGGGCACGACGGGCGCGATCGGCGTGGGCTCCGGGGTGCGCAGCACGAGCGCGAGCACGGCGGCGGCGAGCGCCAGCGCGAAGCCCGGCGCGATCCAGGCGAGGTGGCGCGCGAGCCAGCTGCGGCGCGGGACGTCGTCGCCGACCTCGGCGCGGATCGCCTGCTCCAGCGCGCGCCAGTCGGGCTCTGCGCCTTCCGGGGGCAGGTCGCGCAGCTGATCGAGCAGCGCGCGCGTCGCGCCGGCGTCGTCGCGCAGCGCGGGATCCTCGGCGAGGCGCGCCTCGACGCGGCGCCGCTCGTCGGGCGTGAGCTCGGCGACGCCGTCGAGGTACGCGGCGAGCAGATCGTCGTCGGACTCGTCGCGGCTCACGCGTCCTCCGAGCCGAGCAGCTCGCGCAGCCTCTTCACCGCGTAGTGGAAGTTCACCTTCGCGGTGTTTTCGGAGCACTCGGCGAGCTCGGCGACCTCCTTGAACGCGAGGTCATCGAACACGCGCAGCTCGAGCACGAGCTTCTGCTTCGGCGGCAGCTTCGCGATCGCCGTGCGCAGGCGCGCGGCGTCCTCGCCGCCGGCGATCCGCGCGGGCGAGGCGTGATCCTCGACGAG
Organism: Myxococcales bacterium; assembly: GCA_016794545.1. Lineage (GTDB taxonomy): Bacteria > Myxococcota_A > Polyangia > Haliangiales > Haliangiaceae > JABFXX01. The sequence continues at coordinate 53,135 of JAEUJX010000090.1, read as the reverse complement.
CGCGTCCTCGGCGATCTCGGCCGGCTGCTCGCGCTTGTGATCGCGCAGCCACGACAGCGCGCAGTTGATGCCGATCCGGTAGATCCAGCTGCGCACGCTCGCGGCGCCGCGGAACGTCGCGAGGCCCTTGAACGCGCGGACGAACGCCTGCTGGCAGACGTCCGCGGCGTCGGCGTCGGACTGAACGTAGCGGCGGACGAGCCGGTACATGCCCTGCTGGTGGCGCTTGACGAGCTGGTCGAATGCGCCACGCTCTCCCGACCGGAAGCGCTCCGCGAGCTCGCGGTCCGGATCCGCCTCCCGCTCCGTCAGAGCGACGTCTCCATGGGGCAAGGTGGCGGCGGCGCTGACCACGACTCGTTGGACCCCGAGCTTGCCAGCGTGGTTAATGGCGCGGTAGGGTCCGCCCCCAACCCCCTGGAAACACAGAGATAGCCCATGATCGACCCAGCCAAGATGGACGACCTTCTGCGCCGCGGAGGCGGCATCGAGACGCAGGTCGAGGCGTGGCGCTCGATCGACAAGCGCCGTCGTGGTCTCCAGGCCCTGCTCGACACGATGCGCGCGCAGCGTAACGCCGCGAACGAGCGCATGGCGAAGCTCGACAAGAAGTCGCCCGAGTTCGCCGCGGCGCGCGACGAGCTGAAGGAGCTGTCGGGGAAGATCAAGGCCGACGAGGCCGAGCTGACGAGGGCCGAGGCCGAGGCCGAGCTGAAGCTGCTCGAGCTGCCGAACGCGCCGCACGCCTCGGTCCCCACGGGCACGAGCGAGGCGGACAACCCCGTGCTCCACACCTGGGGCGAGAAGCCGAGCTACGCGTTCGCGCCGAAGCCGCACTGGGAGATCGGCGAGGCCCTCGGCATCCTCGATTTCGAGGCGGGCACGCGGATCGCGGGCGCGCGCTTCACCGTGCTGCGCGACGGCGCGTCGAAGCTGACGCGCGCGCTGATCAACCTCATGCTCGACCTCCACACGTCGCACGGCTACGTCGAGGTGTGGCCGCCCGCCGTCGTGCGGCGCGCGGCGCTGCGGGGCACGGGGCAGCTGCCGAAGTTCGAGGCGGATCTGTTCAAGCTCGACATCCCCGTCGGGCCCGACCACGTCGCCGACCACGACCTGTTCCTGTCTCCGACAGCGGAGGTGCAGGTCACGAACCTCTTCATGGATCAGATCCTCGACGCCGAGCAGCTGCCTCAGCACCTGACGGCGTACTCCGCGTGCTTCCGCGCCGAGGCCGGCGCGCACGGCAAGGACACGCGCGGCCTGATCCGCCAGCACCAGTTCGACAAGGTCGAGCTCGTGAAGCTCGTCGCTCCGGAGACCAGCGATGCCGAGCTCGAGAGCCTGCGCGGCGACGCCGAGCGCGTGCTCCAGACGCTCGGCCTTCACTACCGCGTCGTCACGCTGTGCACGGGCGACATGGGCTTCGCGTCGCAGAAGACGTACGACCTCGAGGTGTGGCTGCCCGGCCAGGATACGTACCGCGAGATCTCGAGCTGCTCGAACTTCGGCGACTTCCAGGCGCGGCGCGCGAAGATCCGGTACCGCCCGGCCGCGGGCGAGAAGCCGCGCCCGGTCCACACGCTCAATGGCTCCGGCGTCGCCGTCGGCCGGACCGTGGTCGCGATCCTCGAGCAGTACCAGCAGGCCGACGGCTCGGTCGTCGTGCCCGAGGCGCTCCGCCGGTACATGGGGGGGATCGAGCGCCTGGTTCGGCGCTAGATCCTGGCCAGGTGAGATCTTCCCGGATCGTCCTTTACAAGGGTCTCTTGATCCCTATACTGCCGCCCTGCCTCTGGGGCTGCCTGGAGGAGTGGCCGAGCGGTCGAAGGCAGCGGTCTTGAAAACCGCCGGAGGCGCAAGTCTCCCGGGGGTTCGAATCCCTCCTCCTCCGCCAGCTTGATAATCGAATAGTGTCACGCAAGTGGTCATGGGCGGGACGTCGTCCTCCGCGACGGCGTCCCCGCCCGATTTCCGTACGTTTTGATTCGTGATCTTGCTTCTGGGCTTTGCCTGGAGAGGTGGCCGAGTGGCTGAAGGCACCGGTTTGCTAAACCGGCATACTGGGTTTAACTGGTATCGAGGGTTCGAATCCCTTCCTCTCCGCCGCACTCGGCGAGAGTTTCTGTTCGATCGAATGAGGATCCGTAGCTCAATGGATAGAGCACCGGTCTACGGAACCGGGGGTTAGAGGTTCGACCCCTCTCGGATCCGCCAGCATGACGAATGACGAGCACTGGATGCAGCGCGCCCTCGACGAGGCGCGCGTTGCGGGGGCCGCCGGAGATGTCCCGGTCGGCTGTGTGATCGTCATCGGCGATGCGCTCGTCGCGACCGGTCACAACCGGCGCGAGGCGGACAGCGATCCGACCGCTCATGCCGAGATCGTCGCGCTTCGTGCCGCGGCGAAGCAGCTCGGAATGTGGCGCGTCGAAGGCACCCTGTACGTCACGCAGGAGCCGTGTCCGATGTGCGCCGGCGCCATCGTCAACGCACGCGTCGCTCGCCTCGTGTTCGGCTGCACGAACCCGAAGGCCGGCGCCGTCACCACGCTGTATCAGCTCGTCACCGATCCGCGGCTCAATCACCGCGTCGAGGTCACGAGCGGTGTCCGCGCCGACGAGTGCGCGGCCGAGCTGTCGGCATTCTTCAAACGCCTCCGCTCGGGCCCGACATACTCGGCGTAGGCGCCAAGCTAGTTCTGGAGGAGTGTCCGAGTGGCCGATGGTGTCTGATTCGAAATCAGATGTACCGCAAGGTACCGGGGGTTCAAATCCCTCCTCCTCCGCAATTACCCGCGAGAAGCGCCCGAAGGGCGCGCTTCCCGCGCACGATACCGACGGAACCCCGTACTGGAGGGGTGACCGAGTGGCCGAAGGTGCACGATTGGAAATCGTGTGTACTGAAAGGTACCGAGGGTTCGAATCCCTCTCCCTCCGCTGCCGCCCGACCACATGCGTGACCGAGTTTATGGTCCCGGGTGACGTGACATCCGTGAACCCCGCCAGGTCCGGAAGGAAGCAACGGTAGCGTGATTAGCGGGTGCCTGGGGCCACCTTTCCCGCGAGCGACGATTCGAACGAGTCGTCGCTCGCAGCTTTTTCGGGGCCTTGTCGCTGGAGACGTGGTCCGGAGGCGTGGTCCGGAGGCGTGGCCCGGAGGGTGTGGCCCCGAGGGCGTGGCCCGGAGGGCGTCCGGATCGCGGGACGGCGGTGAGGTTCGTCCGTGCGCCAGCCGGATTTTCGGCGCTATGATCGCGCGGTGCTTCGCCTCGTGATCCTCTGCGCCGCGCTCGCCGCGGCGTGCAAGCAGGAGAGCGGGGCCGATCCGGCAGAGACCGAGACGTCGGGACCGGCAAAGGGATCGGCCGGCGGCTTCTCCGCGTCGCTGTCGGCGGAGCTCGGCGGCTCCGGATCGGCCGGCGCCGAGGCGGCGGGCTCGGGCCTGCAGCGCACGGCCAGTGGCAACGCACCGAAGCCGGAGTCAGAGACCAAGCCGGGCTCGGGTGCGGAGAAGACCGACGCGGGGAAGACCGACGCGGGGAAGACCGACGCGGCGAAGAGCGATGCGGGCTCGGCTGCGGGGAAGACCGACGCGGCGAAGACCGACACGAAGACCGACACGAAGACCGACACGAAGACCGACACGAAGACCGACACGGCGAAGAGCGGGAGCGGGTCCGGACCCACGATGGCAACCAAGCCGGAGCCCGCGAAGGCGGAGCCGGCGAAGGCCGGGAGCGGCGCCGGCTCGGCGGTCGCGATGGTGGTGAAGCCGGCGCTCGCGATGACGCCGGAGCTGCGGGCGATCAAGCTGTCGCTCGAGCCGAACTGGGATCGTGATGTCGTCGAGCCCGGGACGATCTCGCTGTTCGAGAAGAACTCGAACGCGACGTTCAAGTTCCACTACGGCTACGAGGATCCGAAGGCGCCCGCGGATCGGGACGCGTACAGGAAGTACCTCGCCGACAACAAGATCCTCGCGATCCGGACGGATCGGCAGAGCGGTGCCGCGTGGTACCTCGAGGGCACGGACGGCAACGGGCGCGGCGCGTTTCGCATCGTCGTGACGTACGGAGGCAAGCGCCTCATCTGCTGGGGCTCGACGTACAAGGACTCGGGGCTCGGGGATCTGCGCGACAGCGTGCTCGTCCAGGCCAAGAAGATCTGCGAGACCATCCAGTTGTAGCGTCGGAGGGCACGGGTATAGTGCCCGAGGCCCGCGCATGTCCTACCTGGTTCTCGCTCGCAAGTACCGGCCCTCGACGTTCTCCGAGGTCGTCGGGCAGGACCACGTCACGCGCACGCTGTCGAATGCGTTCGCGAGCGGCCGCGTGCACCACGCATTCCTGATGACCGGGCCGCGCGGCTGCGGCAAGACCACCGTCGCGCGCATCATCGGCAAGGCGCTCAACTGCGAGGCGATGGCGGGGAAGCAGGCGGCCGCGGAGCCGTGCGGTGAGTGCTCCGCGTGCGTGACGATCGGCAACGGCAGCGCGGTCGACTACCAGGAGATGGACGGCGCGTCGAACCGCGGCATCGACGCGATCCGCGAGCTGACCGAGGCGGTGCGCTACCAGCCGGCGCAGCTCCGCAAGAAGGTCTACGTCATCGACGAAGTCCACATGCTCACGACGGAGGCGTTCAACGCGCTCCTGAAGACGCTCGAGGAGCCGCCGCCGCACGTCACGTTCGTGCTCGCCACGACCGAGCCGCACAAGCTGCCGAACACGATCCTGTCGCGCTGCCAGCGCTACGACTTCAAGCTCGTCCCGGCTCAGCGGCTGGCGGCGCACCTGGCCGCCGTACTCAAGCAGGAGAAGCTGAAGGTCGAGGCGGGTGCGGTCAGCCTGCTCGTGCGCGAATCCGGCGGCAGCGTGCGCGACGCGCTCTCGCTGTGCGATCAGATCATCTCGTACGTCGGCGACGCCACGATCACGGAGGCGCATGTCGCCGAGGTGCTCGGCGTGGCCGATCGGTCGCTAACACGCACGCTGGTGAGCGCCCTCGCCGATGGTGATGCGGGCACCGCGCTCGGCGCGGTCGAGTCGGCGATTGAACGCGGCGTCGACGAGGTGCAGCTCGCGCGCGCGATCGTCCGCTATCTGCGGGACCTCTCGGTGCTCCAGGTCGCGCCGGCGAAGCAGGAGCTGATCGACGCGTCCGACGAGGAGCGCGCCGAGCTCGCCGAGGAGGCCGGCCGGCTCGACCGCTCGCGCGTGACGCAGATGTTCGAGCGCATGCTCCGGTGCTGCGACGAGCTCGGCAAGACGCTGCAGCCGCGCCTCGTGCTCGACTGCGCGCTGATCGATGTCGCCACCGTCGAGCCGCTCGTGCCGCTCGGCGATCTGATCGACCGGCTCGGCGATCTCGAGGCGCGCCTCGCCGGCCGCGGTGCCGCCCGCCCCGCGCCGCCCTCGGGCGGCGGTGGAGGGGCCCGGCCCACGCACTCCGCTCCTGCTCCGCGTCCGTCCTCTCCCCCGGTCCAGCGCGTGTCGTCGTCGTCGTCCGCGGCGTCGTCGCCAGCGTCCGTGACGTCGCTGTCGTCGTCGTCGTCGTCGTCGTCGTCGTCGTCCTCGTCGTCGTCGCCGTCGCCGTCGTCGTCCTCGTCCTCGTCCTCGTCCTCGTCGTCGTCCTCGCCGTCGTCGCCGTCGCCGCCGTCGCCGTCGTCGCCGTCGTCGTCGTCCTCGTCGTCCGCATCGGCGGTGCCCGTGCGCGAACGGACGCCTGGCGAACGGACGCCCGATCGTGCGTCTGCGCCGCACGATCGCCAGACTCCACGCGATCACTCCGCGCCCGTGTCGATGCAGCCGTCCGGGCCGGTGCCCAGGGCGGAGACCGTCGCGTCGGGCTCGGGTCCCCAGGCGGGCCTCGCGCTGCCCGGCAACGAGGCCGAGGCGCTCGTCGCGTGGAGCCAGGTGCTGGGGCAGCTCGAGGAGCGTCGGAAGTTCTCGCTGCTCGGTCCGTTCCAGCACGCGCGTGTCCTGATGTGGACCTCCGAGCAGCTCGTGCTCGGATTCCCGGTCGATGTCCATTCGATGGGCGAGATGGCCGCCGACAAGGACAAGCTCGAGGAGCTCAAGCAGCTGCTCCGGGAGCTCGGTCCCGACCAGAAGAACGTGCGCGTGACCGTCAAGCTGCTCGACGAGCGGGAGTCCGCTGCCTCGGGCGCGCGCAGCGTGCTAGAGACCTCTCAGGACCGGTCGCGCGTCGAGCGGTCCAGGCGCGAGGCCGAGGCGCGCGAGCATCCGATCACGAAGCACGTGCTCCAGACCTTTGGCGCCCAGATCAAGGAGATCAAGACCGATGTCTAACCCCAAGATGCCTGATCTCAACGCGCTGATGAAGCAGGCGCAGAAGCTCCAGGGTGACGTGCAACGCATCCAGGAGGAGCTCGCGAAGATGACGTGCGATGGCGCCGCCGGCGGCGGGCTCGTCACGGCGACCGTCAACGGTCAGTTCGAGGTCGTGAAGGTCAAGATCGACAAGAGCGTCGTCGATCCGAACGACATCGGGATGCTCGAGGATCTCGTGACCGCGGCGATCAACGCGGCCGCGACGAAGGTCCGCGAGACGAGCAAGGAGAAGATGGCCTCGGTGATGGGCGGCATGGGCGGCATGGGCGGGATGCCCGGCATGCCCGGCCTGTTCTGACCCGCCGTGGCCGCTGACCCGATCCGCCGGCTCGTGCAGGAGCTCTCCCGGCTGCCCGGGATCGGCGAGAAGAGCGCCACGCGCCTCGCGTTCCACCTGGTGCGCGGGAACCGTCAGCAGATCCAGGATCTCGCGCAGGCCCTGCTCGACGTCACGGACAAGATCCGGCTGTGCAGCTCGTGCATGACGCTGACCGAGGCCGACCCGTGCGCGCTGTGTACCGACCCACGGCGCGACGCGGAGACGATCTGTGTGGTCGCGTCGCCGTCGGACCTGATCGCGATCGATCGCGGCGGCCACTTCCGGGGCCGCTACCACGTGCTCCACGGCCTGCTCTCGCCGCTCGAGGGCATCGGGCCCGATGACCTCCGGATCGCCGAGCTCATCCGGCGCCTCGCCGGGACCGCCGAGGTGCCCCCGGTCAAGGAGGTCATCATCGCGACCAGCCCGAGCGTCGACGGGGAGGCGACGGCGATGTACATCGCCCGGACGCTGAAGCCGCTCGGGGTCAAGGTCTCTCGCATCGCAACCGGGTTACCGGTGGGGGGCGAGCTGGAGTACTCGGATCAGGCGACCATCGCCCGGGCTCTCGCGGGCCGGGCGACCATGTAGGCGCGCGATATAACTGCCCAAAGGTTGAACGAAAACCAGGCCGTTGATACCGTGACTCGTCGGCGGGGAGCCTGTCTTCTAGCAGTGCGAACCGGCCAAGAGGAGCCAGAGCGCGATGATCCAACAGCTCGTCATGTACGAGGAGGAGCTCCACCAGATCAATCAGATCTGCGAGAACCTCCACCGAGATTCCAACGCGAAGGCGGTGCTCGTCATCGACAAGAACGGGCAGGCCATGGCGTCCGCCGGCGACGTGCACGAGCTCGATGTCACATCGCTGTCGTCGCTGACCGCCGGTAACGTCGCCGCGACGGGCGGCATCGCGTCACTCCTCGCCGAGAAGGAGTTCGCCGGTCAGTTCCTCGAGGGCGAGAAGATCAGCTACCACGTCTCGATCGTCGGTCAGCGCGTCATCCTGGTCGTGCTGTTCGACGGCCGTAGCTCGCTCGGCCTCGTTCGCCTGCGCGTCCGCAAGGCGACCACCGAGCTCGTGGGAGTCCTCGAGGTGATGGTGAAGAAGAGCCAGAGCGGCGCGGGCCAGCAGTCGGTGTTCAGCGAGATCACCGACGACGACATCGACAACCTCTTCAACGATTAGGGGCGATCGATGAGCTTCATCAACTACTCGTCGCGCGAGATCAACTGCAAGATCGTCTACTACGGTCCCGGTCTGTGCGGGAAGACGACGAATCTCCAGTACATCTACAACAAGACCAATCCCGAGGCGAAGGGCAAGATGATCTCGCTCGCCACGGAGACCGAGCGCACGCTGTTCTTCGACTTCCTGCCGCTCTCGCTCGGCGAGATCCGCGGGTTCAAGACGCGCTTCCACCTCTACACCGTGCCCGGCCAGGTGTTCTACGACGCCAGCCGCAAGCTGATCCTGAAGGGCGTCGACGGCGTGGTGTACGTCGGTGACTCGCAGATGGAGCGCATGGAAGCGAACATCGAGTCGCTCGAGAACCTGTCGTCGAACCTGCAGGAGCAGGGCTACGACCTCAACAAGCTCCCGTACGTCGTGCAGTACAACAAGCGCGACCTGCCGAACGCGATCCCGCTCGCCGAGCTGGAAGAAGCGCTGAACCCGACGAAGGTTCCGAGCTTCGAGGCCGTGGCGCCCAAGGGCATCGGCGTGTTCGACACGCTCAAGGCGGTCGCCAAGCTCGTGCTCACCGAGCTGCGAAAGGGCTCCTGATGCAGGCATCCGAGCGTCCGGTCTTCCGCCAGGATCTCGTCGCGGAGGTCGTCGACGAGCAGGGCGCGCGTTACATCGACGTCGCCGACCCCGACAGCGGGCACATGTTCCGCTTCTTCGAGGTCGAGTACGCGCTCGCGTGCGCGATGGACGGCCAGCGCGATGTCGCCGGCATCGTCCAGTGGGCGCAAGAGGAGCTCGGACTCACCCCGTCGCCCAGCGAGGTGCAGACGGTGATCGCGACGCTCGCTGACCTGCGCTTCATCGAGACCGGCGCCACGCGCCTGTCGGACGTGCCGGAGGCGAAGGCCGCGGCGAAGAAGCCCGACGCCGAGGCGACGACGGTGGGGGCGGCCGCGTACTCCGACGAGGAGCTCGGCCGCGGCATCGTCGTCGGCAAGCCGAGTGCGGCGGCTGCCGCGAAGTCGGGCCTCGACGTCGAGCTCGGCAATGCGGGCAGCATGGCGGCACGCGCCCCCGAGCCGGCGCTGCCGAAGGCCGACTTCGATCTCGGCGCGCCTGGTGCGGGCGCGGCGGCGAGCAAGAAGCCCGCGGCGGCGACCGAGGACTTCGCGCTCGGTGCGCCTGGTGCGGCCGCGCCGAGGGCGGACAAGAAGCCCGCGGCTCCGGCGGACCTGTCGATGGATCTCACGGCCGACATGCCGGTGAAGGCGGCGGACGTGAAGGAGGCGGTGCGCCAGTCGAAGGTGATGACCGCCGTCGAGGTGCCGAAGGAGCTGCAGGACGAGCTCGACGGAGGCGCCGAGAAGGCGGCCGCGGCGAAGGCCGCGGAGCAGGCGGCTGCCGAGAAGGCGGCTGCGGCGAAGGCCGCGGAGAAGGCGGCTGCCGAGAAGGCGGCTGCGGCGAAGGCCGCGGACAAGAAGCCCGCGGACAAGGCGGCCGACAAGAAGCCGGCCGACAAGAAGCCGGCCGACAAGAAGCCGGCCGACAAGAAGCCGGCCGACAAGGCCGCGGACAAGGCGGCCGACAAGAAGGCGATCACGCTGCCGAAGACCGCGCCCGAGAAGGCGCCCGTCGCACCGCCGGCGCCGAAGCAGGGCATCAGCCCGGTGCTCGTCGTGCTGCTCATCCTCGCGGTGGTCGGCGGCGGCGCGTACTTCTTCTGGAGGTTCGTGCTCGCGAAGCCGGCCGCCACCGAGCAGAGCAAGCCGGAGCCGCCGAAGCCTCCGCCGCCGCCGCCGCCCGCCGAGGCGAGTGGCAAGGTGACGCTCGAGACGCCGCCGGCGCAGGAGATCAAGGCTCCGGCGGGTGCGCTCGAGTCGATCGAGCCGGCCGACAAGGAGGTCAAGGGCGGCGACGTGATCGCCACGCTCGTCGGCGCGAAGGCGCTGACCACGGAGCTCGACAAGCTGCGCGCCGACATCGACAAGGCGACGCCGGCGATCGAGGCCGCGACCAAGGAGCTCTCCGATGCGCAGCAGAAGGAGAACAACGAGGCCGGTGTGAAGGCCGCGCAGGCCAAGCTCGACCGCGTGAAGAAGCCCGTCGAGGACAAGCAGGCGACGGTCGTGAAGAAGCAGGCGGACCTCGAGAAGCTGATCGTGAAGACCACGATCGACGGCAAGCTCGTGCTGCCGAACCCGGCGCCGAAGGCCGGCGACAAGGTCACCGCTGATCAGGTGATCGCGACGGTGCAGAAGCCGACGGTCCCGGTCGCGACGTTCAAGATCCCGCCGGGCACCAAGGTCGGCGCCGATGGCAACCTCACGATCAACGCCGGCGGCAAGACCGTCGTCTGCACCGTCAGCGACGCGCAGGCCGAGACCATCAAGGTCACCTGCCCGGCGGACTCCGCTCTCGCCGACGGCACCGACGTGAAGTTCACGCTGCCGAAGTGAGACGGCGCGCGGCGCATCAGCGTCGCGCGCGTCACGCTCGGTCGCGCATCAGCGTCGCGAGAGCGACCTGCACGCGCGAGAAGAAGCCGGCGCTCGAGGTCACGGCGCATGCGTCGAAGATCGCGGCGTCGTCGAGGCCGTGCTTGCGCAGCGGCCGGAACGTCTCGTCGGAGAGCTTCCACGGCGCGAGCGTGATGGTCTCGGCGAGCTCGCGGAGCGCGCCGTCGATCGGGTTCGCGGTGAGGTCGTCGGGCGTGGAGATCCCACCGTCGCCGAGGAACAGCGAGACCCAGCGCGCGAGGACGGTGCGCTGGCGGCGGGTGAGCGGTGCGTCCCGGTCGAAGATGTACGTCCGCCACGCGGCGATCGCCTGCGCGGTGGCGGGGCGGCGGGACAGCTCGATGGCGGGGCGCCCGGTCACGGCGACAGGCGACGGCAGCAGCGGCGGCGCGGTCGGATCGGTCGGGGGCGGCGAGAGCCGGACCTGGTAGTCGAGCGGGACGGCGACGGCGTCGGCGATCCGGTTCAGGTGGCCGAAGAACGCGGACAGCACGATCGCGTGGAGGATGTCGTCGTCGGACAGGCCAGCGGAGTGCCAATCGGCGTGGTAGGCGCGCGACAGCGTCCACGGTTCGAGGGTGACGAGGCTCGCGATCTCGCCGAGGGCGCGCGTGCGCCGATCGCCATGCGGCGCGCGCGGAGCCCGGACCACCGCCGCCGCCAGGGCGTCGTCACCATCAAGCGCGACACGCAGAAACTCTGCGTGACAGGCCGTTCAATAGAGGCACTGGTTGAGACGCGAGGTGATCGTGTTCACCAGCTCGCGCTCGGGCCAGGACAGGGGGCCCGCGCCGTTGAGGGTCGTCGAGGTCCCGAACACCTTCGGGATCAGCTGCGGATCGAGCGAGTGCGCTGTGATGATGCCGGGCACTCCGCCGTGGGCGGGGCGATACACGGGCGGCAGCGGGCGCTCGCGCATGCGCTCGTAGATCTCGCGCAGCTCGCCGGTCGATTCGGTGTAGCCGAAGTACGGCAGGCCCATCGGCGGCGATTGTCTCAGAGAGCGTGGAGCTTCTGCACCTCGAAGTGCGGCCCGGTCATGCCGATTCCCATCGCCCCCTTGTCCACCTTCCCCTCGACCTCGGCCTTCATGCCGTCCTTGCAGCCCTCGAGCTTGCCGGCGAGCTGATACGTCTCGCCCTTGTCGGTCTCCAGCGTCCAGTGCCCGCCCTCGAGAGCGTTCTTGCGGATCGTGCCCTTCAGCTTCATGACGGAAGGGTAGCGCGGAGGGGGCGTGGGGGCACGCGAGACCACCTCGCCCGACAGCGCCGCCGTCAGCGGGCTCGGCGCCGGCGCAACCAGTCGTGGCCGTAGCCGATCGCGAGGCTCAGCACGAGGGGCACGAGGAAGTACGCGAGGGCGCCATGGTTGCGCGGCTCGTGACCGCCGAGGGAGCCGAGTGCGGCCCCCAGGCCGAGCACGACCGAGGTCACGATGCCGATGGCGACGGCGACGGCGAGCACCTGGCGATCGCGCCGGGAGCGCACCAGCTCCTCGACCAGCGGATCGTCGTCGGGCCCCATGTCCACAGGGTGGCCGATACGCGACGAAACGGCCAAGGATTGTCCCACAATTCAGTCAGACCCTCGTGCGAGGGTGCTCGAACTGACAACCGAAGAACAAGGGCGGCAAGGCGCCCTGTCGAGTAAGCCGCAATCTCCGACGGTGGGATCCTTCCCATTCCCTCGGTGGCGCACATCACCGACCGCAGGTGGTGGCTCGGCGAACGTCGGAATGGCCCCGACGCCAACCCCGAAGGAGACTGGCTCCGCCAGATCACGTCGGACCGGCTCGACGGCGAACCGACATGTTCCACGAATTGTGGGACACCCTTAGTAGGTCAGGCGGTCGTCGAGGTAGGCGCGGTCGACCTTCAGCGGTTGCTGGTAGATCTCGCCGGCGTAGAGGTAGCGGTAGCGCGCGAAGTTCTCGGTGACCTTCTTCATGTACTCGCGGGTCTGCGTGTAGGGGACCAGCTCGACGAGCTCGTCGATCTCGCGGTCGCCGTACTGGTCGATCCACCGCATGACCGGGCGCGGGCCGCTGTTGTACGAGCCCGCGCCGAGCGGCACCTGGCCCTTGAACTTCTGGAGCAGGCGCCCGATGTACCAGCTCCCGGTCTGGATGTTGTATGGGGGCTCGTAGAGCCGGCCGGCGTCATACGGGAGGCCGAGCTCCTTCGCGACGCGCCGGGTGGTCGCGGGGATCATCTGGAGCAGGCCCTGCGCGTCTGCGTACGACAGGATGTGCGCGTCGAAGCCACTCTCCTTGCGCATGATCGAGTAGAGGTAGCCGTCCGGATTCTTGCCGAGCGCCTGGTACTTCTCGATCAGCTCGCGGTACGCGCGCGGATACGCGTTCTCCCACCAGCGGCGCGCGTCGTCCTCGGGAGGGCCGGCGAGCGCGTTGCCGCTGTAGCTGACGGCGAGCATCCACGGCCGGTTGAAGTTGCCGGCCTTGCGATAGCGATCGAGGAGCATCGCGAATGCCTTGCCGCGATCGTGGCGCTTCAGGAACGCGCGCTCGCCGCGCGCGAGCTCGATGCCGGCGTCGACCGTCATGCCGGCGTCGATCAGGAAGTCGGCGCGGCGGATCAGGTCGTCCTTCGCGAGGCTCTCGTCGACGGCGGCCGCGAGCTTGGGGCCGCGCGGTTTCGGATCGGCGACGCCGAACGGCGGGACGTCCTTACCGAGCGCGTCGAGCTGCGCGTGCGAGAGCAGCGCGTACCAGGAGAACGGGTACCGCGCGATCGTCGCCCTGTAACCGGCGACCGCGTCGTCGGTCCTGTTCAGGCGCTGCGCGATCCGCGCGAGCCAGTACATGCCCTTGCCGCCCTCGAGCGAGCCGCCGCGCTTCGCGAGCGCCTCGAGCCGCGTCCTGGCCTTGTCCCACTCCCCGAGGAAGTAGTGCGCCATGCCGAGCGACCACAGGGCGTCGTCGACCCACTTCGATCTTGGATAGCGCTTGAGCGAGTCCTCGAGCGGCGCGATCGAGGCCTTGTAGTTGCCGCGGTTCAGCTCGAGCCAGCCGGCGAGGTACGCCGCCTCCTGGGCCCACGCCGAACCCGGGTACTTCTCGACGACCTTGCGATACCAGCGGATCGCCTCGTCGTCCTTGTCGGCGCGGGACAGCGCGCGCGCGCCGTGGAACATCGCCTCCGCCGCGGAGCCGCCCATGTCCTGGTAGATGTCGAGCAGCGTGACGCCGGCCTCGCCGTAGCGGCGCCGCATCTTGAACAGCGTCGTCGCCTTCCAGTAGTCGCGCTGGAGCTTCAGGTCCTTCGGCAGCTTCTCGGGCAGCAGCGAGAGCTCCGCGATCGACTCGTCCCACAGGTGCGCCGCGGTGAGGTTCTTCGCGCGCGCGATGCGATCCGCGTACGTGAGCGCCGGTGCGCCCAGCTCGGCGAGCTTCCGCAAGGCGCGCTCGGCGAGCGGATGCGACGGGTGGTCGATCACGACGGCGCGGTAGGCGGCGATCGCGGCCTTGCCGGCCCTGGTCTCCGCGATGCGGAACTTCGCGGTGCCCACGTCGCCGGAGTCCCCCGCGTTGTCGGCGGCGATCAGCTTCGCGTACTGCGCGGCCGCGCCGGGGCGATCGCCGGCGGCCCACGCCGCATCGGCCAGCCGCCACGGGACCTCGGCGCGGAACCGGCCGCTCTCGACCTCGCGAAAGTGCGCGGCCGCGGCGGTGTCGCCGGTGCGCAGCGCCACCATCCCCTTCAGCCACCAGACGTAGTCTGCGACGGGACCCGCGGCGGTGACGTCCACCCTGGCGAGCGCGGCTGCGGCGCCCGCGAGGTCGTTGGCGTCGTAGGCGCGGTAGGCCGCGCCGAGGTCCTGCGCCGGTGAGGCGTGAGCGAGGCCGCCGGCGAGGACGACGAGGACCGCGAGGCGGCGCATCCCTCGAGGATAACGGGCGCCGTCGTCGGTGCCAGTTTCTGGGCCGGATCTGCGGTACACAGCCGGCCATGGCGTACGCAGCGCTCGACTTCTACGGTATCGACGAGCTCTACACCCACGAGGAGCGCATGGTCCGCGACACCGTGCGCGAGCTGGTGTCGACCCGCGTGATGCCCGGTATCGGCAAGCACTGGGCGGCGGGGACGTTCCCGCACGAGCTGGTTCCGGTGTTCGGCGAGCTCGGCCTGCTCGGTCCGTCGCTGACCGGGTATGGCTGCGCCGGCATCTCGCCGACCGGGTACGGCCTGATCTGCCAGGAGCTCGAGCGCGGCGACTCGGGCATCCGCTCGTTCGCGAGCGTCCAGAGCTCGCTCGTGATGTACCCGATCTGGGCGTACGGCTCCGAGGCGCAGAAGCAGAAGTACCTGCCCGAGATGGCGGCGGGGCGCACGATCGGGTGCTTCGGTCTCACCGAGCCCGACTTCGGCTCGAACCCGACGGGCATGCTGACCACCGCGAAGAAGACGAGCGGCGGCTTCGTGCTGAACGGCACGAAGCGCTGGATCACGAACGGTTCGGTCGCGCACGTCGCGCTCGTGTGGGCCAAGCTCGACGGCAAGGTCCATGGCTTCCTCGTGCCGACCAAGAGCAAGGGCTTCACCGCGCGCGACATCCACGGCAAGTGGTCGCTGCGCGCGAGCGTGACCAGCGAGCTGATCATGGAGGACTGCGAGGTCGGCGAGGACGCGATCCTCCCCGGCGTCGCCGGCATGCGCGGCCCGCTGTCGTGTCTGTCGCAGGCGCGGTTCGGCATCTGCTACGGCGCGGTCGGTGCGGCGATGGCCTGCTACGACGAGGCGCTGTCGTACGCGAAGGACCGGGTGCAGTTCTCGAGGCCGATCGCCGGCTACCAGCTCGTCCAGCGCAAGCTCGTCGACATGGTCAGCGAGATCACGAAGGCGCAGCTGCTGTGTCTCCGCATGGGCCGCCTCAAGGAGGCCGACCGGCTCACGCCCGCGCAGATCTCGCTCGCGAAGCGCAACAACGTCTCGATGTCCCGCGACATCGCGCGCGATGCGCGCGACATCCTCGGCGCGAACGGTGTCACGGACGAGTATCAGTGCGGCCGCCACATGCTGAACCTCGAGAGCGTGTACACGTACGAGGGGACGCACGACATCCACACGCTCGTCGTCGGTCAGGAGATCACCGGGCTCGCGGCGTTCGACTCGTGAGCATCTATCGCGACGCAGGAGGCGCGACGCGGCCCGTGCCGAACGTGCTCGTGTGCTCCGGCCTCGACCCGTCGGGCGGTGCGGGCTTCATCGCCGACACGCGCGTCGTCGAGCAGCTCGGCGGCCGGCCGATCGGCGTGGTCACCGCGCTCACCGTGCAGGACACGCGCGGGATGCGCGGCTGCCACGAGGTCGACAGCGACGTGTTCGGCGCACAGCTCTCGACGCTGCTCACCGACATCGAGGTCCAGGCGGTCAAGCTCGGCATCCTCGGCTCGCAGTCGGTGATCTCCGAGCTCGCCGAGCACCTCGATCTGACGCGCGCGCCGGTCGTCTGGGATCCGGTCATGGCGCCCACGCAGGGCGACGTGCAGTTCGGGCCCGAGCTGTTCGCGCGTGCGCTCGAGGAGCTCGGCCGTCATCTCACGCTGATCACGCCGAACTCCGAGGAGCTCGGCCGGCTCACCGGCACGCGGATCACCGACCTCGCGCACGCGGTCACGCAGGCGAAGGCACTGTCGGCGGTCGGGAAGGTCGCCGTGCTCGTGAAGGGCGGGCACCTGCCGGGCGACGAGTCGGTCGACGTGCTTTGCCAGGGCGTCGAGACCGAGTACCTGAAGGGCCGGCGCGTCGCGACGGAGGACGTGCACGGCACGGGCTGCGCGCTGTCGACCGCGATCGCCGTGCACCTCGCGCACGGCCTGCCGCTCGCGGGAGCGTGCCGCGAGGCCAAGCGCTTCGTCGCGGAGCGGATCGCGCATGCCGTTCGCCCGGGCCGTGGCGCTCCGGCGGTGGTGTGATGGGCTTCTTGTTCTTGTTCGGCGACTGCGACGACCGGATGTACGTGTTCGAGGTGCGGTTCGCGCGCACGCCTTCGGCCGACGAGCGAGTGCAGATCGTCGAGACCTTCGAACGTTCGCTGAGCGACGCTGGAGCACGGCAGTCCGCGAAGCCGTGGTTGTGGTTCGAGACGTGGGCCGTGATTCCCGTCGAGTACGAGGACCGGTCGTGGTTCCGCGACGGCATCCACGGACGGTTCGAGGCGATCGCGGCAGTCGTTCCCGTCGAGCAGGTCGTGCACCTGAACGCGCAGGAGGACGGCGACGGGCTCGCGGCGTCCGCGCACGTCGCGGTCGGGCCGAAGTGGGATCAGTGGATGTGGACCGATTACTCGCGGGGAGTGTTCACGCGTCAGGCGCCTCGGAAGGGCGTTCCGAAGATCGAGTCGCTCGTCGATGCCGCCGTCGAAGCCGCGCGAGGCGCACTCGGATGAAGACGATCGTCACCGGCGCGACCGGCTTCGTCGGATCGCACCTGGTTCCGAAGCTACGCGCCCGCGGCGACGAGGTCATCGCATTCTCCCGTGACGCCGACAGCGCGAGAACGAAGCTCGGCGATGGCATCACGGCGGTCACGGCCGACCTAGAGAACCCGGGGCCGTGGGCCGAGGTGCTCGCCGGCGCCGACGCGATCGTCCACCTCGCCGGTCAATCGATCGGCGCGAAGCGCTGGGACGCGCGCGAGAAGCAGGTGATCCGCGACTCGCGCGTCGAGGCCACGCGCGTGCTCGTCGAGCAGCTGGCCAAGCTGCCTGCCGCCCGTCGCCCGAAGGTGCTCGTCACCGCGAGCGGGGCCGACTACTACCCGTTCGCGCTCGACAAGGACGAGTTCGACGACGACGAGGTCACCGAGGCCGACCCCGCCGGCGACTCCTTCCTCGCGCGCGTGTGCCGCGACTGGGAGGCGGAAGCGCAGGCCGCCGAGGCGCTCGGCCTACGCGTGTGTCGCATGCGCTCGGGCATCGTCCTCGGCGAGGGCGCCGAGGCGCTCGATCGCATGAAGACGCCGTTCAAGCTGTTCGCCGGCGGCCGCATCGGCTCCGGCCGCCAGTGGTTCCCGTGGATCCACGTCGACGACGCTGCCGAGGCCTACGCGACCGCCGTTCACGACGACCGCTACACCGGCCCGATCAACCTCGTGCGCGACTCCGTCCGCAACGCCGAGCTCGCGAAGGCGCTCGGTACGGCGATGAAGCGCCCGTCGTGGATCCCCGTTCCCGCGTTCGCGATCAGGCTCGCCGCCGGCGAGCTCGCCGAGTACATCCTCAAGGGCCGCCGCGTCGTCCCCAAGCGCCTCCGCGAGCTCGGCTTCACCTGGAAGCACACCGATCTCGTCGAGACCCTGAGAAATTAGGTCCGACCTAATTTCTGCACAACTTGCGCATCACGAACTGTCCGGCCGGACACGACGTAGCGAGTCTCAGTCTTCGAGCTCGAACTCGGCGCGGACGATCGTGATGATGTCCTTCTCGTAGCTCGTGGTGTCGTTGTTGCCCTCGTTGGAGGTCTCCGTCGAGTTCGCCGGGTTGATGTTGATGATGCCCATGTTCGCGACGACGAGCCGCTTGATGTCCTGGCCGCCGGTGGACTTGAGGATGTTGTCGGCGCGGGCGCGCGCGTCCTTGCCGGCGGCGGCGAGCATCTCGACCTTCAGCTCGCCGAGCCGCGTGTAGTAGTAGCTCGGTGCCGCGGAGGTGATCGAGATGCCTTGCTCGAGCAGCGAGGTGACCTCGCGCGACGCCTTCTCGACGGTCTGCACGTCGGTCGAGCGCACGCTGATCGCCGCACGCGTGACGTAGCCCTTGAGCGTTCGCTTCTCGAGCCGCGTCGGTTCCTTCGCGCCGGGGAACACCTTGTAGTCGTAGCTGACGTCGAACTCCTCCTGGACCGATGCGGACTGCGGCTGGATGTCCGCGGCCTTGATGCCGGCACTGGTCAGGAATCCGACGGCCTTCTCGGTGTGCTCGCGGAGCTGCTTGTAGGCGCTCGTGCGATCGGGGGCGCGCGCCTCGAGCACGCCGTGCCACTCGATCAGATCGGACACGATCCGCTTCTTCGCCGAGCCGATCACCTTGATCGTCTTCTTCTCGGGCTTGACCTTGATGCCCTTGTAGGTGCCCATCACGATCGACGTGCACCACACGGCCGCGATCGCGAGCGCGATCAGGCCCAAGGGTCGCAGGTCCAGCCAGCCGGGCAAGCTGCGCGGCGTCTTCTCGCTCATTCGCTCCATCGGTCCCTCCTGGGTTGACCGCGGGCAACGCGAGGCCCACCGGGCCCTATTCGACACTTTTGATTATTCGAGCTGGTACTTCTGCACGAGGCGGATCAGGTTGCGCCGCGACACCTTGAGCTCCTCGGCGGCGCGGGTCTTGTTGCCGCCGTGGCGCCGCATCGCCGCGCCGATCATCCGGCGCTCGAGCGCCTCGACGGCGGCCGGGAGCGAGTCGGGCTGCGGCTCGAGCTCGACCTCCTCGGCGGGCGCCCACTGGCGGATGCGCGGCGAGAGCAGCTCGGCGCCGATCATCGGCTCGTCGCCCGCGAGCACGACGAGGCGCTCGATCTCGTTCTCCAGCTCGCGCACGTTGCCGGGCCACGGATACGCGAGCATGCGCGCCGCGCAGTCGGGCATGAGGCGCTTCGTCTTCTGCCGGCGGTGGCGCGCGAGGAAGTGCTCGATGAGGAGCGGGATGTCCTCCTTGCGCTCGCGCAGCGGCGGCAGCGTCACCGTGATCACGTGGATCCGGTAGAACAGATCCTCGCGGAACTGACCGGCCGCGACCATCGCCTGCAGATCGCGGTTGGTCGCCGCGATGATGCGCACGTCGACCTTGCGCATCTCGGTGTCGCCGACGCGGTTGAACGTGCCCTCCTGGAGCACGCGCAGCACCTTGACCTGGAGCGCCGGCGACATGTCGCCGATCTCGTCGAGGAAGAACGTGCCGGAGTCGGCGAGCTCGAACAGGCCCGGCTTGTCGGCGACCGCGCCGGTGAACGCACCGCGCTTGTGACCGAACAGCTCGGAGTCGAGCAGGTTGTCGTTGAACGCGGAGCAGTTCGTGACGACGAACCGGCGATCGCGCCGATCGCTGCCCTCGTGGATCGCGCGCGCGACGAGCTCCTTGCCCGTGCCGTTCTCGCCCTGGATCAGCACCGTCGCATCGCTCGGCGCCGCGCGATCGAGCAGCACGTACAGCTCCTGCATCACCGGCGCCGCGCCGATGATCCCGTGATAGCTCGTGCGCCGGCCGGGCGGCTCGTCGCCCGGCTCCTCGCGATCCTGGAGCGCCGCCGCGACGTCGAGCGCGGCCTCCTTCAGCATGCTCTCGACCAGCACGCGCTCCGCTTCGCCGAGCGTCGGCGCGAGCACGGCGAGGCCGTGACCACCTGGCGCATCGGGAGACAGCGGGGCGAACGCGGCGGCCTCGATCGGTCGGCGCTCGACGAGCGTCAGCTGCAGGCCCTGCCGCCGCAGCACGCCCCGCACGTGCCGCAGCACGCGGAGATCCAGACCGTTCCACCAGGGCGTCGCCATACCCGCCCGCCAGTGTGACAAGTCGTCACACGAGCCGCAAGTCCCGAGGAGGAAATGGGGATGGTCCCCGTGTCGGGGACGAAGTCGCTTCGATTTTGCACACGCTCAGTCGGGGAGGTCGACGCACCACCGGAGCGCGCTGCGCGTCTCGAGCCAGGCCTCCTCGCACGCGATGAGGTACGGGCTCTCGAGCGTGATGACCTCGAGGCCCTTCTCCACGCCGTACTTCGCGCCGAAGCTGCCGGGCGTCGGGTAGCCCATGTCGTTCTCCGCCGGATAGCCGCAGCGTTCGGACATCTCCTTGGCGAGCTGCTCGGCGCAGCCGTCCCAGTTCACCATGCGGTAGGTCGCGTGGACGGTGATGATCCGGTGCGGCTGGATCTCGTCGATCAGCTTCACGAGCGCCTGCGTCTCGGGCTGGTCCTCGGCGGCGGCGCCTGGGTTGTAGCCGGGGCGATGCTGTGTGCCCCACGTCGCCGACGCGAAGTTGCGGTTGAGATCGACGTCGTTCGCGTTGTTGCGCGTGCCCGCGAGGATGCCGTCGACGTTCACCACCGGGACGATCCACGTCACGCGCCCGGGCGGCCGCTCGATCAGCTCCTCGGCGAGGCGCTCGAGCATGAGCTGCGACGCGGGTTCGTCGCCGTGGATCGCGCCGAACAGGAGCGCGGTCGGGCGCGGCTTCGCATAGCTCGGCGGGTCGAACCGGATCGCCTCGATCGGCCGCCCGAGGACAGTGTGGCCGATCACGAACAGCTCGCGACCGCTCACTCGAGCGACTTACCGATGACGGTCGCGCCGCCGTAGCTCGACAGCACGTGATACGCGACGCCCATCGACAGCCCGGCGAACATCATCAGCTGCGAGCCTTCACCGCCGCCGAGCGCGCCAACGCCGCCCCATACCCAGACGAGCGCCATGCCCGGCGCGTCCGCGAGCTTGCCGGGATCGCCGAGCGCGACGAGGAACAGCGTGAAGATGGTGAGCGGGTAGAGCATCAGCATCCACGCGATCGGGCGAGCACCCGCGCTCGCCGGCGCAGGCAGCCAGCACAGCAGCGACAGCACGACGAGCAACACCTGGAGCAGGAACAGGATCACGACGAGCTTCAGCGCGCCCTCGGCCTCGCCGAGCGCCGCGAACAGCCCGACGAGCGGGATGACGTCACCGACGGGGACGAGCCACAGCGTCAGGTACATCAGCGCACCGACGGTGATGAGGATCTTCGGCATCGCGGCGTCGCGGTACTCGTGCCGCACGAGGAGGCCCATCGGGATCAGCACCATGCCGACGGCCGCGACCAGCATCTGCCACGGAGGCATGCCGTTCAGCAGCATCGGCACGAAGATCCCGGTGAGCCCGAGCAACAGCGTGATCGCGCCGCGCGGCGACGTCCCGAGCGGCATCAGCCCCATCACGATGCAGAGGAATCCGACGGCCGCCATGATCAGCGGCGGCAGCTTCTGCACGCCCTCGCCGTTCGCGATGAGGTCCCACTGGCCGACGAGCGGATCGATGCTGAGCGGCATCGCGAACGCGACGAGCAACAGGCCGCCCCACACGAACAGCCACTTGCGCAGCGCTCCGGCGTACGGCTCGACCGGCCGCGCGGCGCGACCCGCCGTCTGCGACGCGAGGTACGGCGGCGACGCGGCCGGCGGCGACGCGGCCGGTGACGCGGCCGGTGACGCGGCGGGCGCCGGGGGCGTCATCGGCTGCGCGCCCGGCACGGGCAGGCGGTTCGCCTCGGCCTGCGCGAGCGTCGCGTGGCTGGGCGGCGGGACGTTGAACGCACCCGCCGAGACCGGACCCGACGGAGCGGGCCCGGCGGGCTTCGGCGGCGAGAACGGCGACTGCTGCTCGAACATCGTCGGCGCCATGGCACCGGCGACGGGCGCGAGCGCGGGATTCGATCCGCCGTACGGCGTGTGCGGCGCGGTCGGCGGCATCACCGTCGGCTGGGAGGTCAACGGCGTGTGCGCTGCCGTCGGCGGCATCACCGTCGGCTGCGACGACATCGGCGGTGGGTTCGACGCCGGTGCTGGGCGCGGCGGGTTGAACTGTATGGCGGGCGGCAGCGGCGGGTGGGCCTGCGCGGGCGGCGGCGCCGAGGGTGCGGGGATGGTCACCGGCGGCGACGACGGCGCGCCGGAGCGCTGCTGGGCGGCGGCCTGCGCGCGCAGCTGGTCGAGCTCGGGACCCGAGTAGCCCATCACGGTCTTCGCGGCGGCGGGCTGGGTGGCCGGTGCGGGCGGCTGCTTCGCGCCGCAGAACACGCAGTGCAGTGCGGCGTCGGGCAGGTCCTTGGTGCAGCTAGCGCATTTCTTCACGAGTCACCCACGACGCGAATATAGGGCCATGTTGTACCGTAGCGCCATGGTCTCGCTGGGTGATGTCCGTCGGAGCGCTGCGACGTTGTTCTCCCAGGCCCAGCACCTGCCGGCGCTCCGTCTGTACGACGCGATCGTCGCCGCGGCGCCGCTCGACTACGATGCGCGGATCCGCCTCGCCGACTGCGCGCTCGCCCTCGGCAACGTGGGCGCCGCGAACGTCTATCGCGCGACCGCATGGTATTGCCTGAAGAGCGGCCACCCGCTCGCCGCGCTGGTCTGCGCGCGCGTGCTCGAAGCGCACGGCGCCGACGCGAGCGACCTCACGTCGTCGCTCGTCGTGCACTACGGCTCGGAGAGCGAGCTGCTCGGAAAGGGCGCGACGCGCGTCGCGCTCCCGCCGGACTCGCTCGCGATCAACGTGCCCGACGTGCGCCAGCCCGGTCCGCCCGACATCGTCGCGCAGGCGCTCCATCGCGCCGAGCACGCGACGGACGCGTTCAAGGAGTTCCCGGCCGCGCTCCACCCGATCCCGCTGCTGTCGACGATGTCGGAGGCCGCGTTCAAGCGCGTGCTCGCCACGCTGCTGCTCAAGCGCCTGCCCGCCGGTGCCGCGGCGATCAAGGAGGGCGAGCCCGGGAACTCGTTCTTCTTCGTCGCGGGTGGGGCGCTTCGCGTGTTCGCCACCGACGGCCTCGGCCGCACCACCGATCTCGCGCAGCTCGGTGAGGGTGCGGTGTTCGGCGAGATGGCGCTGCTGTCCGCGCAGCCGCGCTCCGCGACGGTGGAATGCCTCACCGACTGCGACCTCCTCGAGGTCGGCCGCACCTCGCTTGCCACGCTGGCCGACGAGATCGGCGCCGTCGCCGAGGCGCTCCACGGCTTCACGCGCGAGCGCCTGCTCGGCAACCTGATGGCCACGTCACCGCTGTTCAAGCCGTTCAACCGCATGCAGCAGCGCGATCTGCTCCGCCGCTTCACGAGCCACGACGTCGCACCGGGCACCGTCGTGATCCACGAGGGCGAGGAGGGCCGCGGTCTGTTCGTGGTGCTCGCCGGCGAGCTCGACGTCTCGCGCCGCACGTCCGACGGCCAGACCGTCCCGCTCGGCGGTCTGCGCACCGGCGACGTGTTCGGCGAGATGGCGCTCCTCCGAAACGCCCGCACCACCGCGACGGTCGTGGCGACGCGCGCCTCGACCGTTCTATTCCTCGCGCGCGACGTCGTCGCGCGCCTCGCGGCCTCGATGCCCGAAATCAAGAGCTATCTCGAAGCCTTGGCCGAGGAGCGCGAGATCGACAACCAGCTCGTGCTGGGCGAAGACGAAACTCCGGCCGACGAGCGGATCTTGATCTGACGACCTATACTGAGCGTCATGGACGAAGAGACGCAGACCAAGCGCGGGAGCAATTTCGGGAAGCTCCTGTGGGTCCTCGTGCTGATCGCGGTCGTGCTCCTCTGGTGGCACTTCCGCAACAAGCCCGGCGAGATCGCCGACGGGCTCGGGCAGGGCGATGTCGCCACCGAGCAGCTCGATCGCCTGGCTGCGGCCGACACCGATCCCGATGACATCCTCGTCGACCTGAAGGACGACGTCTCCGCCGCCGACCGCGCGGCGATCGAGGCCGAGGCCGGCATCACGCTCGTGCTGGTCGACGACACCGCCGAGGGCCACAAGCTCTACCGCGCGCACGTCGACCCGGCGAAGCGCGATGCGATCATCGCCCGCCTCCAGCAGAACCCGCACGTCGAGATCGCGGAGCCCGATAGCTACATGATGCTGTCGCCGCTCGACATGCAGCCGATCTCGGTCGCCTCTCCCGGGACCGCCACCGAGCCGGGCTTCCCGAACGACCCGCTCTACAAGAAGCAGTGGCACCTCGATCAGATCGGCATGAAGGAGGCCTGGAAGCTCGCCGATGGCGAGGGCGTCATCGTCGCCGTGCTCGATACCGGCGTCGCCTACGAGGACTACAAGCAGTTCAAGCTGATCGAGGACCTGAAGGGCCTGACGTTCGTGAAGCCGTTCGACTTCGTCGCGAACACCAAGCACGCGAACGATGACCACGGCCACGGCTCGCACGTCACCGGCACCATCGCGCAGATGACCAACAACGGCATCGGCGTCGCCGGCGTCGCGCGCAACGTGAGGATCATGCCGCTCAAGGTGCTCTCGGGCTCGGGCTCGGGCTCGGTCGGTGGCATCGCCGACGCGATCCGCTACGCGGCCGACAACGGCGCGAAGGTGATCAACATGTCGCTCGGCGGTGCGTTCCCGTCGGCCGTGCTCAAGAAGGCCGTCGCGTACGCGCACGGCAAGGGCGTCACCGTCGTGTGCGCTGCGGGCAACGAGGGCCGCGGCCGCGTCGGCTACCCGGCGGCGTATCCGGGCGCGATCGCCGTCTCTGCCACGCGCGGCGACGAGGCCATCACGTTCTACTCGAACTACGGCAAGGACATCGACATCGCGGCGCCGGGCGGTGACACCACCGATGGCAAGGGCAACCGCAACAACCCCGACGGCGGCGTCCTCCAGAACACGATCAAGATCCAGGACCCGACGAAGCAGGAGTACGCGTCGTACATGGGCACGTCGATGGCCTCGCCGCACGCCGCGGGCGTCGCCGCGCTCGTCGTCGGCGAAGGCGTGACCGATCCCGACAAGGTCGAGAAGATCCTGAAGCAGAGCGCGCGCAAGCCGGCCAACCAGAAGTACACGGTCGAGAAGTACGGCGCGGGCATCGTGGATGCGCCGGCGGCCGTCAAGCTCGCGCGCTCGAAGGTGGCGGCGACCACCACGAGCGACACCACGAGCCGCGGCAGCGCGGGCGTCTACCAGCTCGTTCTGGGCCTCCTCATGGCGGGCGCGGTCGCCGCGTCGGCGCGGCGCAAGGGTCTCGCGTCGTCGATCGGACCGGACTACATCGCGGGCGTCGTCGCCGGTGTGTCGGCGCTGGTGTTCCTGGCGCCGGCCAACGCGCTGTTCATGAGCGCGCTGATCCCGTTCGGTCTGCTCGCCCTCGGCTACGGCGCGCCGCGCTTGCGCGTGGCGACGGCGGGCGTCGCGGTCGGCTTCGCGGCGTACCTGGTCATCGCGGCCCTCCTGCCGGCGACGACGGTCGGGTGGATGCCGGTGATCTTCGGTGTCCCGGCGATCTGGCTCGCGGTCAACGCCGTCGCGTGCCTCGGTCTGGCGCGCCTGGCGCTGCGCCGCTGACCCTCCGCGCGACCGCGCACCCGCGGCAGCCTCGCCCTGCGGACGCACCCGGCCGGGGGCGCTGTCACGCGGGTGACCCTCGTGCTCGCACGCTTCGCCGGCGCAGCCCGCTGCTACAGCGCGCGGCGCGGGTGGCCCTTCGGGCAGGCGCGCCGCGGGCTGGCGAGAGGTGGTCGCTCGTCGGTCGCGCCGACGGTCCCGCTGACGCCGCGTCGCGTCGTGCGCGCGCTTACGGGCGGAGATCGCTGAGAGAACTCGACGTCGACCTCTTGCGAGGTATTGCAAGCGGTCCCCGTGCGAGCGATCCGTCAGACTGCTGGCAGCGCGAGTAGGGTGCGCACCGTCATGAACACCGGGAACCGGGATTGGCTCTGCAGGGCATTCGTCGCGTCAGCGGCGCTGCTCGGATGTGGTGATCACGACCGGCAGGAGGCGACGGAGAGCGCCGTGTCGACGACGCGCGCGTCGGTTCCGCTCGTGGCGGTCACGCCGGTACAGCGCGCGATCGCGAGCGGCACCACGCCGCTCGCGGTCGACGAGGAAGGCATTCCGCGGCTGCTCGTGGCGCGCGATGCGCTACATGCGGGCTCGGCGAGCGAGCACGTGGCGCGGCTCGCGCCGAGCTGGGGCGTGCGCAGCGGCGACGTCCCGCAGCTCGCGACCGTCGGCGAGGTCGCGGTGCTCGGCGGGACGGTCTCGCGGCTGCGTCAGCTCGTCGATGGCGTACCCGTCGATGGCGGGGAGCTCCGCGTGATGACGCGCGCCGATGGCACGCTGGTCGCGGCCAGCGGCCTGTTGCGCTCGACGGGCGCGCCGCGCGAGGGCGCGAGCTGGTCGCTCGGCGAGACCGGCGCGATCGCGCGTGCGCTGCGCGGCAAGTACGGCGTCGATGTGGATGCCGCGCGACTCGTCGCGAAACGCCGCACCAAGGATGCGACGATCTACGCGGGGCGCTGGGGCAATCTCGATCTGTCGCTCGCGCGCGCGCGCGAGGTTTGGTACGCGGCGTCGCGCTCGCCGGATGCGCCGCTCGCGGCCGCGTGGGTGGTCGAGGCCTACGCGAGCGCGGAGGCCGTGAAGACGACGGCCGGTGATGCGTTCCGCATGGTGATCGCGAACGACGGGCGCGTGCTCGCCGAGCGCAACCTCGTGGTCGATGCGGAGTTCACGTATCGCGTGTTCGCGGAGCCGACAGGCGAGCGGCACCCGTTCGACGGTCCGATGGTCGACAGCGCGCCCCACCCCACGGGGCAACCCGATGGTCTGTTTCCGTCGTATGCGGCGAGCACCCTCGTCGCCGTCGACGGGCTGAATCATCCGAGCGGTGGTGGCGCCGCCGATCCGTGGCTGCCGGCCGATCGCACGGAGACGTACGGCAACAACGTCGCGGCGTACGCCGACTTCAACGCGCCCGACGGTCTGACGACCGGCGACTTCCGTGCGACCACGACCGGCGCGCGCACGTTCGACCGCGCGTACGACCCGACGCTCGGGCCGATGGCGAGCCCCGAGCAGCAGATGGCCGGAATCACGGCGCTGTTCTTCACGATCAACTGGCTCCACGACTTCTGGTACGACGGGGGCTTCACCGAGGCGGCAGGTAACGCGCAGGAGTCCAACTACGGACGCGGCGGTGACGAAGGCGATGCGATCAACGCGGAGGCGCAGGACAACGCGCTCGGCGGCTCGCGCAACAACGCGAACATGTCGACGCCCGACGACGGCCTGTCGCCGCGCATGCAAGTGTTCCTGTGGAGCGGCAAAGAGACGCGAACGCTGACGCTCGGCACGCGCGCGGCCGCGTCGGGCTCGGCCTCGTTCGGGCCGAAGGACTTCGAGCTGACGGCACCGCTCGCCGTCGCGGACGATGGGATGGGGACAGGCTCGGATGCCTGTACGGCGCTCCCGGCGATGACCGGCCAGATCGTACTGGTCGACCGCGGCAGCTGCACGTTCAAGACGAAGACGCTCAACGTCCAGAACGCGGGCGGCGTGGGCGTCCTCCTCGCGAACAACACCGCGAGCTCGACACCTCCCGGTCTCGCGGACGACGCGATGATCACCACCGCGATCACGATCCCGACGCTCTCGATCCTGCAGACCGAAGGCACGCAGCTCAAGGCGGACGTCGCCGCCGGCGCGCTCGACGTGACGATGCGTCGCGAGGTCGGCGTCGAGCTCGAGGGCACGCTCGATGCGAGCGTCGTCTCGCACGAGTACGGTCACTATCTCCACCACCGCCTCAGCGCGTGTTCCACGCCGGCGTGCGGCGCGATGAGCGAGGGCTGGGGAGACTTCACGTCGCTGATGGTCTCGGCGCGCGCCGGCGACAATCTGATGAGCGCCTATCCCGTCGGCGTCTACTCGACGCAGAGCTACTCGGCCGACGCGGCGTACTTCGGCATCCGCCGCGCGCCGTACAGCGCCAATCACGACATCAACGACCTCTCGTTCCGTCACATGACGAACGGGGTCGCGACGCCCACCACCCACCCGTTCCAGGTGTCCGGCCCCAACGCCGAGGTGCACAACGCGGGCGAAGTCTGGGCCTCGATGCTGTGGGAGGGCTACGTCGCGCTCCAGCAGGCGGGCACGTCGTTCGACGACGTTCGCGCCAAGATGCGTTCGTACGTCGTCGCGGGCCTGCTCCTCGCGCCCGTCGACGGTACGCCTACCGAGATCCGCGACGCGCTGCTCACCGCGGCGCGTGCCTCGAGCCAGGCCGACCACGACACGCTCGTGGCCGCGTTCGCGCGCCGTGGCTTCGGTAGCTGCGCCGTCTCCGCGCCGCGCACCAGCTCGAGCTTCATGGGCATCGTCGAGAGCAACGAGGTCAAAGGCAACGCCGTCCTCGGCGCCGCCGAGCTCGCGACGGTGAATCGCTGCGATAGCGACCTCGTCCTCGATGCGGGCGAGACCGGGCGCATCACGCTCCCGATCGCGAACACCGGCCCGGAGCCGCTCACCAATGTCGTGGCGACGCTGACCACCACCACCGCCGGTGTGACGGTCACCTCGCAGCCCGTCATGCTCGGCACGATCGCCGGCAGCGGCAGCGCCACGGCCACGTTCGAGGTCGCCGTCGCTGACTCGGTCACCGCGCCGACGGCCGCGGACTTCACCATCACGGTCACGAGCGACGTCGGTTGCACGACGAAGATCGAAGTGCCCGCCGCCATCGCGATCAACACCGACGATCGCGCGACGAGCTCGGCCACCGACACCTTCGACGCGATGGCCTCGGTCTGGACCACGCCGGCCTCCGGCAGCGCGTGGTCGCAGAAGCGCCCGACGCCGCTCGACGGCATCTGGTTCGGCGCCGACGGCGCCAGCCGCGGCGACTCGTCGATCACCTCGCCGGCGCTCACCGCCGATGCGGCGATGCCGGTGACGATCACGTTCTCGCACGCGTTCTCGTTCGAGTACTCGCAGAATCAGTACTTCGACGGCGGTGTCCTCGAGATCTCGAGGGACAACGGCGCGACGTGGGAGGACATCGCGACGCTGGTCGCGACGTCCCCGTACAACGCGACGCTCACGACGCAGTCCGACAATCCGCTCGGCGGCCGCGCGGCGTTCGGGCGCACGAATGCGTCGTATCCGGATCCCGACACGGTCACGCTGGATCTCGGCACGCAGCTCGCGGGGCAGACGTTCCAGCTGCGCTTCCGCGTCGTCACGGACGGCGGCACGGGGGGAGCGGGCTGGGAGATCGACGACGTGGCGCTCACCGGCATCTCGGGCACGCCGTTCCCGACGCTCGTTGCCGATCCCGCCGGCTGCGGGGTGGGGCCCGATGGTGGGATGCCGGAGGACGAGATGGACGAGGAGAAGCCGGATGGCGGCGGCTGCTGCCAGTCGCAGCGGTCGGCGGGAGGCAGCTGGCTGCTCGCGCTCGGTGTGCTCGGGCTGCTGGCGCGCGGCCGCTCTCGGCGCTGACCGGCGCCGCCGGCGGTAGGTTGCCGGATCGTGCGCGCCTCGTCGCTTGCGGGTCGAGAGTCCGGTCACTACGAGTGAGGTGTGTCGCCGTACGCGTTCCTGACCGGCGCGATCCTCGTGCTCCTCGCAGCGCCGCTGATCTGGATGGCGTGTCGCGTGGCGTACGACCACGCGATCGCGGGCGTGGCGTTCGTGGCAGGGCTCGCCGGCCTCATGGTCGCGCTGTCCGAGCATCACGGGTCACGACTCGTCGACATCACGTTCGGCGTAGTCGGTGTCGGAGCGGCCATTCTTGCGGCCGCGACAGTCATCGGGCGGGTGACACGACGCGGGAAAGAGGCGCGCCGTCCGAGCGAGCTCCCCCAGGCGCGCCTTCACCGCTCCGGTCGAGCGCGCACCGTCGCGTGAGCCTCGTGAAGACGCGCTCGCAGAGCGGCGCCGCACCTGTCACTTGTGGATCTCGAACCACTTCGGGAGCACCACGAGCGAGCGGTAGGCGGCCGGATCGTCGCTGCCGAAGTACGCCCAGTAGACGCAGTAGCCGCGCGCCTCGCCGCCGTCGAACCAGGGCGCCTCGGGATAGGCCGCCGTCTGGAGCCATGCGTGCACCAGGGCGGGCACGTCGGCCGCGACGATCGGCGACTCGAGCGTCGTCCACGGCGGTGCCGGCAGGTGCGACGAGTCGGGGTGGGCGATCTGGAGGCGCGTGGGCTCGCGCGCGACGTAGCGGATCGGCGCGCCCGGCGGGAACCAGGTGTTGCAGAGGCGCCAGAGCTCGACGGCGTGGCGGAGCGGCTCGGCGTCGTGGTGCTCGACGACGAAGCGCGGCTCCCAGGACGGCGAGACGAGCGGCGAGTGCGACGGGACGTCGCTCACCGGAGCGACACGGAGCAGGTCGCTCCCTGGCCGGGCGACTCGGCGACGGTGACCTCGAAGCCGAGGATGTGCGGGGACAGGCTCTCGATGGCGTTGCGCAGGCGCGCCGCGACGAGGACCGAGAGGGCCTCGACGGAGATGTTGTCGCACGGCAGGAGCAGCACGTCGGACTTGGGGAGGACGTAGTGATCGCCGCACAGGTGGAACTCGATCTCGAGGTCGTCCTCGCGGGCGACCTTGAAGAACGGGTTGTGCGCGGCGAGCAGGACGCGCTCCTTCCAGGCCGCGCACAGCTCGCCGAGCGCCTGCTTGAGCGGCGAGAACGGGACCAGCGCGGAGAGGTCGATGCGATCGAGATCGAGCGCGAGCGCGATGGAGTAGTTGTGGCCGTGCAGGCGCTCCTTGGTGCCGTCGGGGAAGACGGTCATGTGAGCGCACGAGACCTTGTACTGCTCGCGCGCGATGAAGGTGCGGTGCTTCACGATCCTTCCTCGCGCGCGTTCTCGTGATCAGGCCTGGGCCGAGGAGCGACCGCGGCCGCCGCGACGACGGCGCTTGCGCCCGCCGCGGTCACCGCCACCACCACCACCACCACCACCACCACCACCACCACCACCACCGCCGCCGCGCTCGCGGTCACCGCCGCCGCCGGAGCGGTGGGAGTGGCCGCCGTTGGCGCTGGCCGGACGCGGGGCGAGGGCCTCGGCCTCCGCCGCGATCTCGGTGGACATCTTGCCGGCGACGCGGAACTGGTCCGGCTTCCAGCCCTTCTGCGGGACGACCTCGATCTTCTTCTGGAAGCGCTTTTCGAGGTGGTCGAGGTAGTCGCGCTCCTGGCGCTGGAGGACCTCGGCGACGCGCGGCGCGCACTCGAGATCGATCTTGTCGTTGTCGACGAGCGTGCCGGAGCGGCGGACCTCGCGCAGGATCTCGTAGGCGACGGTCGTGACGCTCTTGACGACGCCGGAGCCCTCGCAGGTCGGGCAGGGCTCGGTGAGGAGCTGCACGAGCGACTCGCGGGTGCGCTTGCGCGTCATCTCGACGAGGCCGAGCTCGCTGATCTTGGTGACGTTGGTGCGCGAGCGGTCGCGCTTGAGCGCGAGCTGGAAGGCGTCCCAGACCTTGCGGCGGTTGCCCTCCTTGTCCATGTCGACGAAGTCGACCACGATGATGCCGCCGATGTTGCGGAGGCGGAGCTGACGCGCGACCTCCTCGCAGGCCTCGAGGTTGTTGGCCGTGACCGTGTCCTCGAGGTTGCCGGAACCGGTGTTGGTGAACGAGCCGGTGTTGATGTCGATCGCGGTGAGCGCCTCGCCTTGATCGATCACGATCGAGCCGCCGGAGCGCAGCGGGACCTTGCGCGAGACCGCCTGCCGGAGCGCGGGCTCGACGTGATAGTGGTCGAAGATCGGGCGGCGCGAGTCGTACTTCTTGATGCGATCGGAGAACCGCGGGAGGAACGCCATCGTGAACTTCTTCACGCGGTCGTACTGCTCGTCGTCATCGATGCACACCTCGGTGGTGTCTTCGCGCATGAGGTCGCGGACCGTGCGGAGCGCGAGGTCGAGATCGGCGTAGACCAGGCCGGCGCCGCGCGAGTCGCCTTCGCGGCGCTCGATCTCGCCCCACAGCCTGGCGAGGAAGTCGACGTCGTCCCGGAGCTCCTGATCGCTCGCGTCCTCGGCGGCGGTGCGCACGATGAAGCCCGAGCCCTTGGGACGGACCTCGTTGACGAGATCGCGGAGGCGGCGGCGCTCCTTGTCGGAGCCGATGCGCTTCGAGACCCCGACCTGTGCGACATGCGGCATGAAGACCGAGTAGCGACCGGGGAGCGAGATGTAGCCGGTGACGCGTGCGCCCTTGAGGCCGATCGGGTCCTTCGTGACCTGACACATCACGGTGTCGCCCGGGCGAAGCAGGTCCTCGATCTTGCGATTCGAGAGCTGCTTGCGCGAGCGCGCGATGCGCGATGCGGCGCCTTCGGGAGCTTCGTCGCCGGAGTCATCGGACTCGACGTCGGAGTCGGCGAACAGCTTGCCGGTGTCGCCGGAGCCCAGCACGTCCGCGACGTACAGGAATGCGGCGCGCTCGACCTTGGGGCCGAGATCGACAAACGCGGCCTGCATGCCCGGGAGGACCCGAGTCACCTTGCCGCGATAGATGTTTCCGACGATTCCTCGATCACGCTTACGTTCGACAAAAAACTCTGCCAGGGAACCTTCTTCGACGACCGCGACGCGGATCTCGGGCCCCTCGGCGTTGACCACGAGCATGTTTTGCATTGAGAGCTTCGCAATTCGTTGCGCCCGCTCCGGAGCGCCGCGACATGAATGTCCTAGCGCGGTCGCCGCGAGAGCCGGGTCGAAGGCCTTCGGTAACACGCAAAGGGCGTGGTTACAAGGTATTGCGGCACCAGGCGCAGGACTGGCCTGCTGCTTGCTTGATCGGGGGCGCCGGCGTTGCCGCGCTGGTCAGCTCGGATACCTAGTTAAGCCCCGAGCCTCCTAGTTAGTTGAACTTGCATTAAACGACGCCTGGGTTGCCGCCCGGGCGTTCGTGTTTTCGGGCAGGTGATTGGGCAGTATGGGGCCGCCGTGGATGACGCGATCGGCTTCGTGCTGGCCCTCGGGCGCGCGCTCCACCGCTACGGCACGCCCGCCGACCGGATGGAGGAGGCGCTCAAGATCTGCTGCGAGCGGCTCGGGCTCCAGACCGAGGTGTTCACCTCGCCGACCGCGCTGATCATGAGCTTCGGCGCGCCGACCGAGCTGAAGACGCGAATGATGCGGCTCGAGGGCAGCGAGCTCGATCTCGGCAAGCTCGAGCAGGTCGACGCGATCGCGGACCAGGTGATCGACAAGCAGCTCTCGCCGCGCGACGGCATCGATCGGCTGCAGGCGATCTTCCTCGCGCCGCCGCAGTTCGGTCACGGGATCTCGACCCTCATGCACGGCGTGTCGGCGGGAGGGCTGTCGGTGTTCTTCGGCGGCTCGCTCGAGGACGTCGCGGTCGCCGGCTCGATCGGGCTCTCGCTCGGTCTGCTCGCGCAGTACGCGCGCCGCTCGACCGATCAGGCGCGCGTGTTCGAGCTCGTCGGCGCCGCGTTCGCCGCGTTCGCCGCCGGCGTGGTGAGCTCGATGTGGCACGCGGTGACGCCGTCGCTCGTCACGATCGCGGCGCTGATCCTCCTCCTGCCCGGCATGTCGCTCACGACCGCGATGAGCGAGCTCGCGACGCGCCACCTGATCGCCGGGACGGCGCGGCTGATGTCCGCGGTGATCGTGCTGCTCCAGCTCGTCGTCGGTGTCGCGCTCGGCGAGCGCGCGGCGAACGCGGTCGTCGAGGTCCATCGCGCCGTGCCCGTGGTGTTGCCCGCGTGGGCACCCTGGATCGCGCTGGTCGCCTCCGCGCTCGGTATCGCGGTGGTCGTGCAGGCGCAGGTGCGCGCGTTCGGCTGGATCCTCGCGGCGTCGGCGGTCGGCTACATCGGCAACGCCGCGGGGACGACGTGGCTCGGGCCACAGATGGGCGTGATGGTCGGCGCGTTCGCGCTCGGCGTGCTCGGCAATCTGTACGCGCGGCTGCTCCGGCGGCCGGCGCAGGTGGTGGTGGTGCCCGCGATGCTCCTGCTCGTGCCGGGCAGCATGGGCTTTCGCGGGATGGCGTCACTGCTCTCGCGCGATACGCTGACGGGCGTCGAGACCGTCTTCGCCATGTTCGTCGTCGCGATCGCGATCGTCGCCGGCCTGCTCATCGCCAACGCGGTGGTGTCACCGCGTCGGACGCTCTAGCTCGCATCCCGCCAGATCAGGCGGTCGAGCTCGCCGCGCCGATCGAGGGCTCGGAGCTCGTCGTAGCCGCCGATCGACCGGCCGTCGATGAAGATCTGCGGGACCGTCGTACGGCCGCCGGTGACCTCGACGAGCCACGTCCGCTTCTCGGTGTCGCCACTGACGTCGATCTTCTCGTACGCGACGCCCTTCTCGTCGAGGAGCCGCTCGGCGGCGGTGCAGTAGCCGCACCACGGGCGAACGTACATCTTGATCTGAGCAGCCATGGAGAAGGCTACTTGTCGTCGGCGTCTTCGGACAGGTACGCCAGGATCACCTCATCGAGGGACTTCTCCGAGATCAGGCCCTGGCCGAAGCCGCGGCCCTCGTCCTCGCGCGCCTTGCGCACGCGCGGCGGATTCGACGGCTTCGCCGGTGCTCCGACGATCACCGCCGGGCGCGTCATCACGACGCCGCTGCCGCTCGAGCCGCGCGCGGCGGGCGCGCCCGGGGGCGAGACGCGCGACGGCGTGGTGGTGCGGCTCGGCTGCGGTGCGGGCGGCTGCGACGGCGGCTGCATGCGCGGCTGCGTGCCCGGCGACGGAGCGGCGGCGCGCGGTGCCGCGGGCGTCTGCGAAGAGGATCCGGCGCGCGCCTGCGTGGGAGGCTGCGACGACGGGGTCTGCGCGCGCGGCTGCTGGATCGCGGGCATGCCCGACGACTGGCGGACCGGGCGGCCGAGCCCCGACGGGATCGCCGTGGGCCCCGAGCGATCCGGCGGACCCTTGATCACGTCGACGGGGAGCTTGGTGCTCGACGGGCGCTTGTGCTGCGCGTACTGGCCGGGGCGCTCGGCGCGCTCGCCCGGCGGCGCCTCGGTCGACGGCGGCGCCGGCGCGTAGACCTCGACGGCATCGGACCTGTCGGAGTCGGCGACCGGGCGCGACATCACCGGCGGCGGCGTCATCGCCTGGCGCGACGGCGGGCGCGTGACGGGACGCGCGGGCGGCAGCGCGGCGGCGCCGAGGGCAGGAGCCCGCTCGCCGGTCTTGCGGTCGGGGGGAGGCGGCAGCGGCGGGATCGACTCGCCGGTGCCCCGGACGGCGCCCGACGGCGCCGCGTTGATCGCGCCGGGGATCCCGTCGCTGAGCGTGGCGGCTCGATGATCGGTCACGAGGTCGGTCGGGATCGCGATGTCGGTGTCGTGCTTGCTGCGCGTGCGCGCGGCGTCGGGGCCGTCGGCGTCGAGCCCGATCGAGATCTCGGGCGCCGAGTCGAGCTGCGCCATCGGCTCCCTCACGGCGCCGGAGCCGACAGTGCTGTTCTTCGGCGAGAGCCCGACGAGCGCGGCGTGGATTGCCCCCGAGTCGACATCGGGATCCGTCGGCGGATCGATCTCGTCCGCGGTCGGCGGCGCGGGAGGGAGGTTCGTGCGGACGACGCCGGACGCGCTCTTGCGCTCCGCGGTGGCCGTGCGCGAGGGCGCGACCGGGACCGGCGTCTGCGCTCGCTGCGGGATCGGCGGAGGCGTGGCCGCGCGCGGGAGCACGATGGGCTGCGAGCCCTGGGAGCCGTGCTCGATCGTGATCACCGGCTCGCTCGGGCGATCGGCGAGCAGCTCGATTGGCTCGACGGGCTCGAGGGTCTCGAGCTCCTCGGTCTGCGGCCGCGGGGTACGCGTGGTGGGGAGCCGATCCGTGGCCTGCGGCACCGCGGCCTCGGCCGCCGCGGGGACGGCCTCGGCCGCCGCGGGGATGGCCTCGGCCGCCGCGGGGACGGGGCTCTCGGCCGGCGGTGGGGCGCCCGCGGGAGCGGCCCGCGGCAGCAGGCCGGGCGTCCCGGCGAGGTACTGGTCGATCTTGTCGTCGAAGGCGCCGCGCTTGAGGTCCTTCAGCACGATCTTGTGCTGGGACTGCATCAAGCCCTTGATCGACTCCTCGGCGGAGCCGGCGTCGTAGACCAGCTTGCGGGTGGAGAGGATCACGCCCCCGTGGAACAGGTGCGTGAACAGGTGGGGGGACAGGAGCCCCGAATCCTCCGTCTGGACGTGAAAGACCAGCCCGCGGTAGAGGACGTTGTGGTTGTAACCGAGGATTGGCGAGCGCTTGGCCACCGCTGA
Source organism: Myxococcales bacterium (assembly GCA_016794545.1). Classification (GTDB taxonomy): domain Bacteria; phylum Myxococcota_A; class Polyangia; order Haliangiales; family Haliangiaceae; genus JABFXX01. The sequence continues at coordinate 16,997 of JAEUJX010000090.1, read as the reverse complement.
GCCAGGGTAGCACGGCCGCCCAGGCTTGTAATTCGCGGGCGGGGTTGGTACTCACTCCCCTTCGGGCTTCAATTTCGAAGCTTCTTGGAGGCCCCGCGATTGCGGGGTACGCAAATCCTCGTGAGTACTGCTGCAGCGGAGTCGAAGTTCGTCGAGTTGGTGCGCGGTTGGTTGGTGTCCCTTCCCCACGACCTCAAGATCGCATTCGACGCGATGGACGACGAGAACCTGCCCCGCCCGGTGCGCGAAGTCGCCGCCGGGGTGGTGGTCTACGTCGTGTCGCCGAATGATTTCATCCAGGATCGCAACGACGCGGTCGTCAGCTACGCGGACGACGCGCTGCTGCTTCGCCTCGCCCTCGCGAAGGCCCTCGGCAAGGGCGAGGACGAGCAGGCGTTCAAGGAGCGCTTCCCCGAGCTGTTCGAAGACCTGGAGGAGCACCTGACCCTGTGCAAGGACATCATGGGCGACCTGATGACCTGGCTCGAAAGCAAGGTGCCCAACCTGCCCAAGCTCGACTACAAGGGCAAGAAGGTCGCGAAGTACCTCGAGGATACCGAGGCGCGCGAGCAGCTCTACGACGACGGTCTCGTGTTCCGCACGGACTATCCCGTCGACGAGAAGACGATCGCGGACAAGCTGAAGAAGGCGGCCACCGTCACCGAGGTGATGAAGCGCCGCAAGGAAGAGGAGGCCCGCACCAAGGGCCTCAAGTCCACCGCGCGCGCCTGAGCCCGCCTCGTCAGAGATCGACGAGCTCGAAGCCCGTCAGCGGTTCGCCCAGGAACCGCGGCGCGAGCTCGTCGAGCCGTGACGTGTCGGTCGCGAAGCAGTCGAGGCGTCCGGCCAGGCTGCGTCGGTTCGCGCCGGAGCCGAGCTGCTCCTTCGCGGCCTCGGCCATCGCGCTCGCGGAGTCGACGACGGCGACCGGGTGACCGGCGAGCTCGATCGCGACCGCACCGAGCACGTCCTTGAGCAGCGGGTAGTGCGTGCAGCCGAGCACGAGCGTGTCGATCTGCGGATCGGCGGCGAACAGCTGCGCGAGGTAGCGCCGGGCGACCAGGCGCGCGACGTCGTCATCGACCCAGCCCTCCTCCGCGAGCGGCACGAGCAGCGGGCACGCGAGCGTGGTGAGCTTGGCGGAGGGATCGCGCGCGGCGATCGCCTTCGCGTACGCGCTCGACCGGATCGTGCCGAGCGTGCCGATCACGCCGAGGTGGTTGTTGCGCGTCGCCGCGAGCGCGCTCGACGCCCCAGGCTCGACGGCGCCGATCACCGGCACCGGGCTCGCCGCGGTCAGCGCGGGCAGCGCGTTCGCCGAGGCGGTGTTGCAGGCGATCAGCACGAGCTTCACGCCGCGGTCGAGCAGGAACTGCTGGCACGTCAGCGAGTAGCGCTCGACGGTGCGCGGGCTCTTACTTCCATAAGGAACGCGCGCGGTGTCCCCGAGGTAGACGATGTCCTCGCCGGGAAGCGCGGCGCGCAGTGCGCGAACCACGGTCAGCCCACCCACACCGGAGTCGAACACCCCGATCGGGTGCCGCTTCGTCGGTGTTCGATCTTGCCCCATCGATTGCTCCGGAGTGCGACGGGCTGTCACAGCCGGCAACTCAACTTGCCAGAGCTAGTGCCACGTCGCCAGCAAAACGCCTCAGCGGCGAGGATGCTTCCGGCACTTCGGCCGAGCGCGCCGGCTGTCCTCGAAAGCCCACAGGAGCTGGAGGAAAGTCAGGGGCTTGTCGGGCATGCGCGCGTAGAACTCCGAGATTCCCGGAAAGCACCGCTCGGCGAGCGGAAGCTGTCTTTCGGTGATCCGGCCCTGCATGCGCGCGAGCCCGTCGAGCACGGAGCGTACCAACCTCTCCGTCGACGATGCCCTCGGTGTTTCCATGGTAGGTAACGCGACCCATGTCCGGCGCCGACACCGCCGCTGCCCGCGTCCGCGGCCTCGTCGAGGCCGATCCGGTGGTCGTCCTCGAGATCGCCGGCGCGATCGCGAACGAGGCGGGCCGCTGGCCTCCCGACGCGATCACCGATGTGTGTGGCGAGCATACTGTCCGGCTGGCGGACGCTTCGCCGGCACGCTTGCGGAGTGCGCTCGAGCACGTGCTCATGGGCCGCGACGTCGATCAGGCCCTCGAGTGGCTGCGCGCGACGCGCGCGCTCGACGTGTTGTTTCCCGAGCTCGCGGCGACCGTCGATCTCGTGCAGGAGGAGGGACGCCAGCACAAGGACGTGTGGGCGCACACGAAGCAGGTGGTGCGGCAGACCGTCGGTCGTCCGCTCGTGCGGTGGGCCGCGCTGCTCCACGACATCGGCAAGGTCCCGACGCGCACGTACACCGCCGACGGCGTCCACTTCCACGGACACGCCGAGGTCGGCGCGCGGATGTTCGACAAGATCCACGGCCGGTTCGGCTTCGCGCGCGACGAGCGCCAGACGATCCGCTTCCTCGTGAAGCACCACCTGCGCACGAACCAGTACAGCGAGCAGTGGACCGACAGCGCCGTGCGCCGCTTCCATCGCGAGATGGGTCCGCACATGAAGGACCTGCTCGATCTGTCGCGCGCCGATATCACGAGCAAGCGGCCGGGCCGCCGCAAGATGCTGCTCGAGCAGATCAGCGCGCTCGCCGACCGCGTGCAGCTCCTCGCCGAGCAGGACGCGAAGCTCCCCCCGCTGCCACCCGGTGTCGGCAACGCGCTGATGGAGGCGTTCGAGATCCCGCCGTCGCGCCTCGTCGGCGATCTGATGCGCTCGCTGAAGACCGCGATCGAAGGCGGCGAGCTCGAGGCGCGCCGCGAGGACGCGTACTACGTCGCGTATCTCGCGCGGCAGAACCTCGTCCCCGGTCTCGCTCCCGAGAAGCGCGACGCGCTGATCGCGGCCGGAGGCGACCTCGAGGCTCCCGACGACGACGAGGGGCCGCACAAGGGTGTCGATCCGGACGATCCGAGCCCGGGCGTGCTCGCGTGCGGCCACGATCCCGAGAACGATCCGTGCGTCCACCGCGACGCGGATCCGGACGATCCCGAGCTGCGCCGCCGCTAGTTAGAGGTCTTCCTCGGGCTCGGGCTCGGGCTCGTCGAGCTCGGGGTGATCCTTGCCGTACTGCGCCATCCACTCGGCGAGCTTGGGCATCGCGACGTCGAGGCGGTGGCTGCCCTCTCGGTCGCGCGCCTGGCGCCAGGCGAACTTCGCCTCGTCGTGCTCGCCCTTCTGCGCGTAGGCCCACGCGCAGAGCAGCAGGAGATCGCGGCCGGCCGTCATCGACAGGCCCTTGCGCATGCGGTCGTAGAGCTCGCTCTCGTCGATCTCGAGCTTGCCCTCGGCGACGCCGAGGTGCATCTGCGCGATCCAGTACGACAGCTTGAGCACCTCGCCCGTCGGTACCGGGCCCCGCGCCTCGAGGACGATGCGCGCCTCCTTGGTGCGGCCGAGCGACGTGAGCAGGTTGATCTCCGTGTAGTAGGAGAACTGGTGCTGGATGAGGCGCGGCGACAGCCGGCTGCGCGCCTTGCGGACCCGATCGAGCGCCTGCTCGCCCTTGCCGTCGAGCGCGTCCGCGATCGCGACGCGGAGCTCGGCGAGCGCGCGCACCCGGCCGGGCGCCCACCAGGCCTTCGCGACCGGCTCGGCGAGGGTGCGGCCGGCGACGGCGTCGCCGTTCGACAGCGCGACCGAGGCCTCGTTGACCTTCTTCACCGCGCGCACCGTGCCCATGAACCGGCCGCCGAGCGCGACGTAGAACGGGATGAGCAGCGGAAAGCCGCTGGCGATCGCGAGCGCGATGCCGGCGGCCGTGATGCCGCCGAACGCGACGTACGCGGCGGCCTGGCGGTTCCGCACGCCCTTCGGATCCTTCACCTCGCCGTCGCGTCCGACGTACACCAGCTGGCCCTTGCCGGCCTTGTCGAGGTCGCGCGCGATCATCGGGCGGAGGAGCGCGGTCCCGGGCTCCGCACCACGGGGCTTCTGGGCGTCGTCGGCCATGTCAGCTCGCGTCGTCGTGGACGCGCCAGTCCGTGCCCTGCGGGGTGTCGAGCAGCTCGACGCCGAGGCCGGTGAGCTCGCCGCGGATCGCATCACCGCGCGCGAAGTCCTTCGTGGCGCGCGCGGCGGCGCGCTCGGCGAGCAGCGCCTCGACCTTCGCGACGTCGACGCCCTTGCGCGCGACGAGGCGGCCGCGCCGCTCGTGGAGGTACGTCCGCGGATCGCCCTGCAGGATGCCGAGCGCGTTGCCGACGGTGCGGAGGTCCCTGCCGAGCTGCGCGATGGTGCGGCGGCGGACCTGCTTGTCCATGCCCTTGCCCTCGGCGAGCAGCTTGTTCGCGTGCGTGGCCGCCTCGTGCAGCGCGGCCATCACCTTGGGCGAGTTGATGTCGTCGGCGAGCGCCTCCTTCGCCTTCGCGACGAGGTCCGTGCCCTGCGTGGGGCCCTCGCCTGCATCGCCACCTTGCGCGACGAACGCGTCGATCTTCTGCAGCGTGACGTAGAAGTACTCGAGGTCGCGGTCGGCGGCCTCGAGGCTGCGGAACCGCACGCCGATCGGCGTGCCGTCGGGCGACCGGACCTCCTCGACCTCGAAGTCGATCGGCGAGCGGTAGTGGTGCTTGACGCAGAAGAACCGCAGCGCCTCGCCGCCGACGGCCTCCGCGATCTGGCCGCAGCCGAATACGTTGCCGAGCGACTTCGACATCTTCACGCCGCCGAAGTTGAGGAACCCGTTGTGCATCCAGTGGCGCGCGAACGTGCTCGTGCCATACGCGCCCTGCGACTGGGCGATCTCGTTCTCGTGGTGCGGGAAGATCAGATCCTTGCCGCCGCCGTGGATGTCGAACGTGTCTCCGAGGTGCGTGTGGGTCATCGCCGAGCACTCGATGTGCCAGCCGGGACGGCCCTTGCCCCACGGCGACTCCCAGAACGGCTCGCCTGGCTTCGCCGCCTTCCACAGCGCGAAGTCGGCGAACGACTTCTTGTTCTTCTCGACGAGCTCGCGGTCGCTCGCGCCGGCGCGCAGGTCGTCGAGGGACTGGCCCGACAGCGCGCCGTACGGCTTGAACGTCTCGACGTCGAAGTAGACGTCGCCCTCGGACTCGTACGCCGAGCCGTTGTCGACGAGCTTCTGGATGAGCTCGATGATCTGGGCGATGTGCGTCGACACGCGCGGCTCGACCGTCGGCGCCATCACGCCGAACCGCGCCATGTCGCGGTTGTAGTCGTCGGCGAACCGCGCGGCGAGCGCCATCGAGTCCTCGCCGGCTTCGTTCGCGGCCTTGATGATCTTGTCCTCGACGTCCGTGATGTTGCGGACGTACGTGACGTCGTAGCCGAGGAACGTCAGGGCGCGGCGGATCGTGTCGAACGAGATCGCGGAGTACGCGTGGCCGATGTGCGCGGGGGCATAGGGGGTCGGCCCGCAGACGTACATGCCGACCTTCCCTGGCTGGAGAGGTTCGAAGGCCACCTTCTGGCGGCGCATGGAGTCGTGCAGGCGGAGGGGAGTCACAGCCTTCCGGTTGTAGCATCGCAGGGGCCGGCTTTGCCGGCCGTTACTGCCAGCCGAGGCTCTTCGAGCCCGTGCCGGTGGTCGCGTTCGTCATCCGGTCCAGCAGCGCCGCGGTGTCCTCGGGGCCGGCGGGCATCGGGATGGTCCAGACCAGCGTGCTCTGCGCGGTGTGCGCGAGCACCCGGTGACCGTTCGAGGAGACCCCCGAGCGCGTGTAGGTCATGCCGGGCGACTGCGCGAGCGTCCACCGCTTGTGCTCGGTGAGCGGGTCGATGACGACCAGCGCGCCGCGCTCCTCCTTCACGATCAGCCCGGTGTCCGCCGCCATCGCGACCCGGGACGTGCCGAGATCGCGATCGACCTCGCTGACCTGGTTCGGCGCGGTCAGCGAGACCAGGAACGCGACGCCGGTCTCGGTGAACGCGACGAGCGACGGGCCGCCGGTCGCGCCGAGCTCGACGATCGGCTGCGGGAACGTCGCGTGTGCGGCGACCGCCCCGTCGGGCTTCCACATCATCAGCGTGGGGCCGACCGCGTAGAGCACGGCGCCGTCGGCCGTGACGTGGAGACCGCGGCTCGGCATCGCCGGCAGCTTCGTGGTCTCGGCATCCTCGCCGACGCGCATGCGCCACACCGTCTTGTCGCGAAACGTCGCCGCGATCCACGCGGGCTCGCTCCGGCTGACGTGGAGGCTGAGCAGCCCGGCCTTGTTGTCGACGAGCAGCGTGCGCCCGCCGTTCGCGGCGTCGTGGAGCTGCAGCTTGCCCGCGGCGGTGGCGAGCACGAGCTCGTGCGACGTCGCGAACGCGATCAGATCGACCTCTCCGTCGAGGTCCAGCGGCGGCTTGCCGGCGGGGATCAGCTTCGCGTGGTGCGCGAGGTCGACGATCGCGGCGTACTGGCCGCCCGGCGCGCTGGCGGCGTCGGTGATCGCGGGCCACGAACCGAGCGTGCGCTCCTGGCCGCTCGCGAGATCGATCCACTTCGCCGGCCTGTCGGAAAACGTCGCGAGGACCACGTCGTCGCCGACGAGCGTCGCGGTCGAGGCGTTGCGCGCGACCTGGCGCGGCTCGAGCTCGTCGAGGTTCCACACGAGGACGCGGCCGTCGCTCGTGCCGAGCGCGAAGGGCGAGTGCGCCGACGCCGTGATGCTCTGGAGCCGGCCCGCCGGCACCGGGATGACGTGATCCCCGCGGTCCGAGAGCACCGCGACCGACTCCTCGGTCGCGGCGAGGATCACGTCACCGCGGGACTTCGCGAGGCCGACCGGCGTGCCGACGAGCTGGCGGCGCGGCTTCGCGATGTCGCGCGACATCACCGCCACGCCGGTCGGGCCGATCGTGAACATCTGGTTCGTGCCGTACTCGACGAAGAACCGCTCGCCGACCGTGAGCTCGCGCTCGATCAGCGGGCTCGGGACGACGCGGACATCGATCCCGGAGCTGTCGACGAGTGCGCCGAACCGCGCGCTGTCCGCGGACCAGTCGAGGCCCTTCGCGCGCCCCGTGACGACGATCTTCGGGGGCTCGGCAGGCGAGGTGCGGTCGTAGAGCAGGAGGTGATTCTCCCCGAACAGCGCGAGCCACCTCCCGTCGGGCGACGGCACGATGTGGCTGATGCGCTCGTCGAGCGCGACCTCGAGTGGCTGCGTGCCCGCGAGATCGAGCGACCACAGCGTGCCGTTGACGTCGGTCCAGTAGGCGACGATGCCGACCATCTCGAGATTCTTGATCTCGGTCGGCGTCGTCAGATCGCGGCGGCCGCTGCCCGCGCGGTCGATCACGACCAGCTGCGACTTCCGCCACAGCACGACCTTGCGCTCCTCGTCGCCGAACCGCGCGATGACCTTGTCGCCCATCTCGGCGACGGTCTGCGTGGTGCGCTTCGCGAGGTCGTAGATCCGGACCACGCCGTCGGTGCCGGCGCCGAGAGCCGAGGTGCCGTCGCGCGACATCTCGAGCGACACGGTCTCGGCGGAGGCCGGCAGGCTCCACGCCACGCCGTTCGAGCGCGCGGCCGCGGCGATCGCGCGCACCTCGCGCCAGTGCTTGTCGGCGAGCGGCCGCACCATCGCGACCGCGAGCGTGGGGTTGGTCTCGACGTGCGTCCACGCCGCCGACAGCGTGAGCCGCTCGTTGCGGTTCACGGCCTCGGCGCGCGCCTTCTCCGCCTCCGCCTTCTCCTGACGCGCGACATCCGCGGCGGCGGCCTCGCGGTCGCGCGCGAGCGACACGCGCACGTACGCGATGATGCCGCCGATGATCAGCGCGGCCGTCGCCAGCGTCACCGCGGCGACGGGCACCTTGTGCTTCTTCACGAACCTGCGGAGCTTCTCGCCCGGCGTGTAGTGGTGCGAAGCGACGAGCTGGCCGGAGACGAACCGGTTCAGATCCTCGGCGAGCTCGCGCGCATCCTGGTAGCGCGCGTCCGGATCGTGGGCGAGCGCCTTGTCGATGATCGTCGACAGCTCGGGCGGCACGCCGGGGACGAGCTCGCCGATCGGTCGCGGTGGTGCGTTGACCGCCGCCTTCATCATCGCGTCCGCGGTCTCCGCGTGGTGAGGCGGCTTGCGCGATAGCAGGTGGTACAGCGTCGCGCCGAGCGCGTAGACATCGCAGCGCGGATCGACCGGCTTGCCCCGCAGCTGCTCCGGCGCCATGAACCCGGGCGTCCCGTAGACGATGCCGGCGCGCGTCTTCAGCTGATCGTCGAGATCGACCTGCGCGGGGATCGGTCCGGCGACATCGTCGGCCTCGTCGATGGCCTTCGCGAGGCCCCAGTCGATCACGATGGTCTCGCCGAGCTCGCCGACGAGGATGTTCGACGGCTTGATGTCCCGGTGGACGATACCTCGCTCGTGTGCGTGCGCGATCGCGTGCGCCGCGGCCACCATGTGCGGCATCAGCGCGAGCCGCGACTCGAGCGACTCGCCGGTCGCGACGTACTTCTCGAGCGGACGACCGCTGATCTTGCGCATCACGTAGAACGGCTGCCCGTTCGGTCCGATGCCGGCGTCGTAGAGCGGCACGATGCCCGGGTGCTCGAGCCGCGCGGTGATCCGGGTCTCGCGTGCGAACCGCGCGTTCGAGTCGGCGTCGCGCGCGAAGCCCTCTTTCAGCGCGACGACGCGTCCGAGGCGCGTGTCGGTCGCTTCGACGACGCGGCCCATACCGCCGCGCGCGATCTCGGGGCCGAGCTCGTAGCGCGGCAGGTCGGGTGGCGGGCCCGCGATCGCGGCCGCGGCGCCGCTCGTCGCCGGCATCATCGTCGGCATGCTCGGCGCGCCGCCCTCGAAGGTGTCGCCGGGCTTGCCCCGGATCGTGGGCATCGGCGCCTTGGGATCCTCCGCCACGCGCGGAGAGTATCAGCTGGGCGTCGGCGTCTGGAGGAAGTCGCGCTTGATCGCCCGGACGAGCGCCCACAGGAACACGAGGCCGATCACCAGCAGCCCGATCGAGATCGGGAGCACGTACCAGTAGTCCTGCGGCTTCTCGCCGTCGATCACCGCGTACGCGCCGTCGGGGATCTCCTTCGAGATGTAGAGCCCGACGAGATCGATCTCGGCATCCGGGATGGTCACGCCCTGCGCGACGGTGAAGCCCGCGGCGCTCCCGCCCTTCAGCGCGCCCCACGTGGTCTGGTAGTGGCGCGTGACGGGCTCGACGCGCGCGGCCCACAGGCTCGCGGCCTCGAGCTTCGTCGTCGTCGTGGCGACGGCGGCCGGCCCCTTGACCTCGTAGCGCAGCTGGTCGGTCTGGTCGGTGGGCGCGGGCAGCGGCGTCGCGGTGATGCCCGCGGCGCGGAGCGCGGACGCCCAGCCCTCGGCGTTCGGCAGGCGCTCGTTGAGCGCGGCGACGATCAGCGCCGTGTTCGGATCGACGACGTCGAGCGCGACGGCATCCGCATCGGTGATCGCGAGCGTCTCGCCGGAGACCGTGACGACCTTGCCGGAGGAGAACGCGGTGCGCGCGGCGGCCGCGGTCGCGAACATCGGGCGCGGGTGGCTCTCGGCGTAGTCGTCCAGCGCCGAGGCGAACGACAGCGCGGACAGCTTGCGGAGGCGGCCGGTGTACCCGCGCGTGGTCGGCGCCTCCCAGCCGTTGCCGGGCAGGACGAGCCAGAGCTGCTCGCCGGTGCCGCGGACCGGAGCGACGCGGAGGCCGAGGCCGCCCTTCTGCAGGCTGGTGCGGATCGCGTGCGACATCAGCGGCTCGGCGTCGAGCGTGACGTACTCGTCGGAGCCGACCTCGCCGGCCAGGATCTGGGCGACGGTGACCTTGGTGGGCTCGCTCTCCCCGCCGAACGTCCGATCGGCGTTCAGGCGCAGCAGGAACACCACGCAGAGGAACACCACGCCGGCGGCGGTGATGGCGCCGATCTTCGCGCGGGGGCGGCCGAGCTTCACCAGCTCGGGATCGATCGCGTCCTTGGCGACGGGCGCGCCGGGTTCCTCGGCTGACGTGGACTCGGCCATGGCAGAAGCGATCGGCATCCTATCGTGGGGATCGACAACGCGCCATGGCCGGCGGTTGCGCCGATCGGGCCGTGACTCGGGCTTTCCCCGGGGCTGGCGGAGCGTGTTCTCGACGAGTTACGGTGAGCCGTGGGTTCTTCGGAGAGGCCGCCGAGCTCGCGCGAGCGCCCGTGGGGCGTCGGCGACATCGTCCGTCTCGCGGGCCGGGCGCTCGACGGGCTCGGCCTCCTCTGGCTCGAGGGAGAGGTGACGCAGGTGTCACAGCCGGCCTCCGGCCACCTCTATTTCGCCCTGCGCGACAAGGAGGCGGTGTTGCCGGCGGTGATGTGGGGCCGCGACGTCACGCGCATCAAGTTCCGGATCGAGGCGGGCCAGCGGCTGCGCGTGCGCGGCCGGCTCGGCGTCTACGACCGCGACGGCCGGATGCAGCTCTACGCGGACTTCGCGGAGCCCGCCGGCCTCGGCGCCGAGGCGCTCGCGCTCGAGCAGCTGAAGGCGAAGCTCGCGGCGGAGGGGCTGTTCGCGCTGGAGAAGAAGCGGCCGCTGCCGACGTTCCCCAGACGGATCGGCGTGGTCACGTCGCGCACCGGCGCGGCGGTACACGACATCATCCGCACCGTACAGCGGCGGCTGCCCACGCCGATCCTGATCGCCGACTGCGCCGTGCAGGGACCGACCGCGCCGGCGCAGCTGGTCAACGGGATGGCGATGGTCGTGCGCGCCGGCGTCGATGTGTTGATCATCGGCCGTGGTGGCGGCGCCGCAACGGATCTGTCGGCGTTCAACCACGAGCGCGTCGTGCGCACGATCGCGCGCTGCCCGGTGCCGGTGATCAGCGCGGTCGGCCACGAGACCGATCTGTCGCTCGCGGATCTCGCGGCGGACGCGCGCGCGTCCACGCCGACCGCCGCGGCCGAGCTCGTCGTCGCCGACGGCAACATCGTCGCCGAGCTGCTCGTGAAGGAGGGCCGCCGGCTCGATCGCGAGATCCAGCACCGACTGGGGCGCGCGCGGCAGGACCTCGACCGCGCGACGCTCGCGCTGCACAACCGCGGCGAGCGTTCGCTGTCGCTGCTCCGCGCGCAGCTTCACCAGCTGCAGGAACGGCTCTCCGCGCTGCACCCGCGCGCGCGGCTCAACGCGCGCTACGCCCAGCTCGCCGAGCTCCAGCGCCGGTTGCTCGCGCAGCACCCGGGCGGTCGCGTCGCGAAGGCGCGGCGCGAGCACGACGCGCTGCTCGCGCGCGCGGAGGCCGCGATGCGCCGGCGGCTCGAGAGCGGAGGCCGCGAGCTCGGCCGGCTCGGGGCGCAGCTGCACGCGCTGTCGCCGCTCGCGGTGCTCGACCGCGGCTTCGCGATGGTGAGCAAGGACGGCGCGATCGTCCGCGACGCCGCTCAGCTCTCCGCGGGCGACACGCTGCACGTGCGGTTCGCGACCGGCGAGGTCGACGTGGAGGTCAAGTCGTGACGATCACCGGAACCACCCGCCTCGCCGCCGTCCTCGGCCATCCGGTCGCGCACTCGAAGAGCCCACCGATGTTGAACGCCGCGTTCGCGGCGCGCGGGATCGACGCGGTGATGGTCCCGCTCGACATCGAGCCGGCCGAGCTGCGCGAGGCCGTGCGTGGCCTCGTCGCGATGCGCGCGCTCGGGGCGAGCGTGACGATCCCGCACAAGCTCGGCGTGGCCGGGCTGTGCGACGAGCTCTCGCCGGCGGCGCGCGACATCGGCGCGGTGAACTGCCTCGAGCTCCCCGGGGACGGGCGCCTGATCGGCCACAACACCGACGAGGGCGGCTTCTTCGACGGCCTCGTCAGCGCGGGCTTCGATCTCCGAGGGAAGCGCTGCGTGATCCTCGGCGCGGGCGGCTCGGCGCGCGCGGTCGCGTACGCGCTCCGGCAGGCGCGCGCGACGGAGGTGTTCGCGCGTCGACCCGAGGAGGTGCGGTGGGCGCGGGCGTGGCCGTGGACGGCCGAGCAGCTGCGCGAGTCGCTCGGCCGCGCGGACCTCGTCGTCGACTGCACGCCGGTCGGGCTCGGTGGGGATGACGAACAGGCGTGGAACGACGCGCTGCCGCTCGACGCGCTGCCCCGCGGCGCGCTGGTGGCGACGCTGGTCTATCACCGCGTTCCGATCCTGCTGCAACGCGCGGCCGCCGCGGGCTATTCCACGCTCGACGGCAAGGCGATGCTGGTCCACCAGGGCGCGCGGGCGTTCCAGGTGTGGACGGGCCAGGCGGCCCCGGTGGCGGAGATGCGCGCCGCGCTCGACGCCAGCCTCGCCGGTACGTGATCTGCACCGGGTCCGCCCCCATGCGGGAGACATCGCGGATCCCCCTGTGGCTCGGTGCGCTCGTGTGCCTGGGATTCACAGGGACCCATGTGGCATGGGCGGACCCGGCACGCCTGGACGGCCTCGCAAGCTCGGCCAACTACTACGCCGAGGACCCGATGGCGCCGCACGTCACGAACGGCACCACGGCCCGGCTCGGGACGATGGTCGGCTTCATCTCCGGCGAGCGCGTCGATGTCACCGCGGTCGGTCTCTCGGCCGCGGTCGGCCAGCGCTGGGGGCGCCTCGCGGTCGATGCCGAGTACACGGTGCTGAAGTTCCAGGAGCGCGGTCCGTCGTCGCTCGAGCTCGGGATGGGGCACCGGCTCGCGGTGCTCGGCCGGTTCGACGTGATCCGGCTCGGGCCGAAGATCGTCGGCGGGAACTCGCTGCTCAGCCTCTACGTCGAGGGCGGGGCGGGCGTCGCGTGGAACGAGTGGTGGCTGCCAACGCACGATCAGCCGGTGCGCGTGGTGCCCGAGGACACCAAGCGCCCCGAGGCGATCGGCGGGTTCGGGATCGAGATCGATCACCGGCTCCAGGAGCCGATCGGCTTCCCCCACCGGATCGGCTGGTTCCTCGGCTGGCGCATGGCGTTCGCGCCGCACGAGAGCGAGACCGCCGCGATCTGCCGCGGCGGCTCGAGCTGCCGGCCGGCGCCGATGATGCCGAACGAGCGCTACACGGACCGCTCGATGCTGTTCCAGTCGAGCCTGTCCTTCACCTGGTGACGTCTACCGTCGCGCCGCTTCGCGGTGCGGCCCGGCGAGGCTGACCGCGCCGCTCACTCGGGCTGCTGCGCCTGCGCGCACTGCACGTCGGGCACGCACTCGCCCTGCTTCGACGAGCACTCCATGCGGTTGCCGACCTCGTACGACGGCTGACCATTGTCCGACGCGATCGGCGTGTGCTTGCAGCAGCACGTCTCGCTCGCGCTGTCGGAGCCCTCGGTGGCGCCGATCTCCGTCTTCTTCTTCGTCGGGCCGGAGCACGCGACGATGCCGATCATCAGGGCGAACGAGGCAGCGAGGATGCGCATGCGTTGGTCCTACCACAAAAACGATCGAGGCCCCGGGTGGGGCCTCGATGTCGCCGGGTGACGCAGCGCCTAGGGAGTTGGTCGGTCACCTGTCCTGCATCGGGTGATGCAGCACGAGAGCTACTGGTGCGCGCCGTGGCGGCGGATGAACGCCGGCACGTCGAGCTCGTTGTCGGTGTCGATCTCGCCGGACAGCACGGCCTTCATGCTCGGGCGCGACTGCGCGCGCTTGCGCTCGGGCTGCACCAGCACCTCGCCGGTCGAGGGCGACGGGCCCGAGCCTGCCGCGAGGCGCGCCGCGTCCTCGGGGATCGGCTTCGAGAGCTCCGAGAGCGCGCGCTCGACCTCGCTGACCTCGTGCATGCCCTCGCGCTCGTCCCACGTCACGTCGATGTCGGGCTCCTCGACCACCGCGGCCTTCATGGCGGGCGGCTTCGGGGCCGGGTACTCCTTGGTCACCTGCGACGAGACGTCGTAGGGCAGGACGATCTGCGACGCGCTGAGCCGGCGGTTCGGCGTCTGGTTCGGCGTCGGGATCGCGGTCTTGGTCGGCTCGGGGACGGCCATCTTCATCTTGCCGTCGCGGTCGAAGCCGGTCGCGATCACGGTGATGCGGATCTCCTCGGACAGGTTCGGATCGATCACCGAGCCGAAGATGATGTTGGCGTCCTCGTGCGCGGCCGCCTCGATCAGCGACGACGCCTCGTTGACCTCGTGCAGCGTGAGGTCCGGGCCGCCGGTGATGTTGATGAGGATGCCGGTCGCGCCCTCGATGTTGACGTCCTCGAGCAGCGGTGAGGAGATCGCCATCTCGGCGGCCTCCTGCGCGCGGCGCTTGCCGGTGCCGATGCCCGAGCCCATGAGCGCGCGGCCCATGTCCTTCATGATCGTGCGGACGTCGGCGAAGTCGACGTTGACGAGGCCGGGGACCGTCATCAGGTCGCTGATGCCCTGGACCGCGTTGAGCAGCACGCTGTCGGCCTTGCGGAAGGCCTCGACCATCGACGTCTGCTGGCCGACGAGGGCGAGCAGGCGGTTGTTCGGGATCACGAGGAGCGTGTCGACGGCGGCGGACAGCCGCTCGATGCCCTCGACCGCCTGGCGCGCGCGCTTCTTGCCTTCGAAGCCGAACGGCTTGGTCACCACACCGACCGTCAGCGCGCCGCAGTCGCGGGCGATCTGCGCGATCACCGGCGCGGCGCCGGTGCCGGTGCCGCCGCCCATGCCGGCCGTCACGAACACCATGTCGGCGCCCGAGATGAGGTCGGCGATCTGCTGCATCGACTCCTCGGCCGAGCGGCGCCCGACCTCGGGGTTCGCGCCCGCGCCCAGGCCCTTCGTGAGCGAGGAGCCCAGCGGGATCTTGTGAGGCGCCATGTTCGCCTCGAGCGCCTGGAGGTCCGTGTTCGCCACCACGAACTCGACGCCGTCGAGGTTGCCGCTGATCATCGTGTTGACCGCGTTGCCTCCGCCGCCGCCGACACCGATGACGAGGATCTTTGCGTGACTGACGTCGTCGAATTCGATGAGTGCCATGGCCCCATATGAAAGTGGGTCGATCCGACGGGCAACTTTTTGTTGCCAACGCGCGACGGACGCGCATTTTTCGACGGAACATGTGGGCGTCATGAGCACAGCTCGCGCCGCGCTCCTGCTCGTCCTCGTCGGCTGCGGCTCGTCGAAGCAGGACGCCGCTCCGGCGGGCGCGTCCTGCCTGCCCGCCACCGTCGCGGACACCGGCGCGGGGCTCGTCGCCGTCGACGGCGCCAAGGTCACGGCGTGCTGGGGCGGGATCTGCCTCCACCTCGATCGCGAGGGCAAGGTGATCGGTCCGGCGCAGATGCCGGCCACCGCGCCGCCGCAGGTCCAGCAGGACCAGTACATCGGCAAGACGGTCGCGCGGAGAGATCCCGGGGGGCAGTGGTCGCTCGAGGATCCCGCGACTGGCGCCAAGGTCCCGGTCGGAGCGCCGGGCATGCGCCTCGAGGTCTACCCGCCCGGCGTGGTGATCACCTACCAGGGCAAGAAGCTCCACCTCGCCGACGCGAAGGCCCGCAAGGAGACCGGTGACTTCACGCTGGGCTCGCCGATCGCCGGGATCGTCCCCTTGTACGACCGCTTGCTGATCGTCCTCGAGAAGCCCGCCGGCACCGCGCAGCTCGACCCGGCCAGCGCCACGCTCTATCAGGGCCCCGAGCTACCCCGCTGCCGCTAGCTTCCGCCTCCGTCTGATCGCGAGCAGGGCGAACAGCGCCATCATCGACACGCCGCCGACGATCTTGCCGATCCGGCCGACCGGCTCGTCGCCGACCTCGTCGAGGCTATCGAGCGGATGAAACCGCGTCCAGTCGATCGCAACACCCGCGAGGGCGGCATCGCAGGCCGTCGCGTTGCCCGAGCATCGAACGTACACGGACAGCAGCGTCCCGCTCAGGCCGAACCCGACGTACCCCTTCACCGTCATCGAGCCCGCTGTACGCAGCTTCTGCGTGCTGATTGCGAGCTTGGGATCCCAAGCCACGGTGTACGAGATCTCCGGCCCCAGCTCCTGCAGCTTCGATCGAGCCGTTTCCAGCATGTCCTCGATCACCGAACGCGTTGGCGCACCGCCCTTGATGGTCAGGTACGTGATGGTCAGCTCCGCACCGGTCTGGTCGCCGAAGACGGCAACTTCGAGGTGCGTCTTCTCCTGCGCGGCGCGCCGCTTCATCTCGACGACCGCAGGCAACTCCGCCGCCTGTGCGGTGTAGTCGTTCCAGCCCTCGGGGAGCTTCACGATCGCGGGTCCGGGGCCTGCTCCGGCGCTCGCGACCAACCCACACAACACGACTCCGACTACCGCGCGCCTCACTGCTCCAGCGTACTACGCCGCGCGCGAGCGCTGGCGCGCCTTCGCGCGCGCGTAGAGCACGAACGCGAGCACCATCGCCCCGCCGACCGCGTAGCCGATCGTGTACGCGACGTCGCGCCCGCTCTTCGTGGTGGCCGGGATGTCCGACTGCAGCACGAAGGATTTCGGGTCGACCTTCACCTTCGCGAGCACGCCCTTGCAGCCCAGCTCGTCGCCGGTGCACGCCACGCCGAGGCTGTGGAGCGCGCCGTCGGTGCCGCGGCCGGTCCACCGCTGCGTCCACATCGCCTCGCCGGCCGAGTTGGTCGCGTGCTGGTGGCTGATCAGGAAGTAGCCGTCCTTGTCGACCCGGTACGAGTGCTCCTTGCCCGAGCCGTAGGTCGACGTGCGCGCGCCGTTCTCGAAGCCCTCGAGGACCGCGAGGCTGTTCGGCATGTCGCCGAAGCGCGAGTCGAGCGCGAGGATGACCGAGGTCTCGCTCGACCAGAACTGCGCGTCGACCGTGCCGGCCGACTTCCCGATCTCGTCGAGCGACGCCTGGAACGCCGGGTCGGTCATCGCCTGCGCGGTGACGTCCTGAAACTCGGGAGGGACGGTGATCGACCACCAGCTCGCCATCCGGCGAACCTACACGATCCCGACAGGATCCCTACGGGTTGTCCCGAAACTCGACCTGCAGGTTGTGGAGGGCGCAGACGGCGCGGAACGTATCGTCGAGATGACGGCCCCGTCGGCGGTGGTCGCGAAGGACGCGCCAGTTCTTGAGACGTGCGATCGCGTGCTCGACACGGGCC
>JAEUJX010000073.1 GCA_016794545.1 Myxococcales bacterium | reverse complement strand
GGCCGGCGAGCCCTCGATGGCCGCGCTCGGCGAGCTCGCGCTCGCGGCGGTCGACCACGCGCGGGGCGACGCCGAGCGCGCCGCGCGCCGGCTGCGGGCCTGCATCGTCGCGTTCGAGCGCGCCGAGATGGCGACCTACGTCGCGGTCACCCGCATCGCGCTCGGCACGCTGCTCCGTGGTGACGAGGGCGCGGCGCTCGTCAGCGGCGCCGAGGCGGCGCTGCGCGCACAGACCGTCGCCGACCCGGCCCGCTGGGTCGCGATGCTCGCCCCGGGCTTCCGGATCTAGCGCCGCGGGTGCGCGACGAAGAAGCTCCACAGCGCCTCGGTCGCGATGAGGTTGTCGCTCTTCTTGCCGAGGAACGGCAGGGTGCCGCCGCCGGGCCACTGGTGCCCGCCGTCCTGCACGGTGCACAGCACCACGTCGGCACCGCTCGCGCAGCCTCCGTGCGTGACGCACGTGACGTCGCCCTGGTTGTAGGTCTGCATCTGCGTCGTGCACTGGTTCTTGGTGGCCCAGAACGTCACGCCCTGCCCCACGAACTGGTACTGCGACAGCGTGTCGTCCGTCCCGTTGATCAGCATCGCGGCGACCGGCCGCGACGGAGAGCACGGGCTCTGGAGCAACAGTCCGGCGACCGGACCGATCGCCGCGATCCGATCGGCCATCTTGCAGGCGAGCGTGTGCGACTGGTAGCCGCCGTTCGAGAGCCCCATCGCGAACACGCGATTGGTGTCCACGCAGAGCTTCGCCTCGAGCTCGTCGAGCAGCGCGTGGAAGTACCCGAGGTCGTCGACGTTGTTCGTCGTCGCGGGCTCGCAGCACGAGCCGGAGTTCCAGCTCGTCGGGCTGGTCGCCGATTGCGGGTGGACGAGGATGAAGCCCGCGGCGTCGCTCTTCGCGATCGCCATCGTCAGGTTCGCCTGCGCCTGCGCGTCCTGCGTGCGGCCGTGGATGTTCAGCACGACCGGCATCGCCTTCGTCGGGTCGTAGCTCGCGGGCACGTGCACCTTCGCCGTCCGCGCCTGTCCGCCGACCATGATCGTCCACGTCGCGTCGCGCGGCTGCGCCAGCTTGTTCGCGCACGTCGCGCTCGGCGGCGCATCGCCGGAGACCGCCGCGTCGTCTCCTCCTCCTCCTCCTCCGCCGCCCGGCGAGGCGTCGAGATCCGTGCCGCCGAACGGGGTCGGCGACGAGTTGCAGGCCGCCATCAAGACGAAGACCACTGCGCCGAGGAACCGCACGCGGGCACTTCAACGAAGTCCTCGTCGAGAAGCAACGAGGAACCGCCGGCTACCCGACGATTGCGCCAGTCGTGCATCGACCTGCGCGAGCTGTCCACGCGCCGCGCGTCGTCAGTGCGTCACCCAGTCGATCGCGCGCTCGAGGACCGCATCGCGCCGCGCGATGATGTCCGCCCGGGTCGCGGCGATCGGCTCGTCCGGCGTCACGCCGCGGCCTTCGATCGGCTCGCCGCCGAGGTCGAACGCCGCGCGAGCGGGGATCGAGAGGCGCGCGCCGCTGCGCGCGAACGTGATCGACACCGGCGCGCCTCCGGATCCGGCCGTGCGTGACCCGAAGATCCGTGCGCCCGACGCGCGGAGCAGGAGCGCGAGGGTCTCGCACGAGCTCATGCAGCCGGCATCGATGATCACCGCGATCTTCCCCGCGTACGCGCGGGGTGCCACGCCGTCCACCGCGACCGGCATCAGCTCGGACCAGCCGGGGTTCTTCGGATCCTCGGCGAGGTCGCGCCACGCCCGCTGCTGGGCCCGGGCCTGCGCCGAGAGCCTGACGCGCGTGCGCGTCCCGACGACGTGGCCGGTGACGAGCTGCGCGACGATCGCGCGCGCGCCATCCTCGTACCCACCGTCGTTGTCGCGCAGGTCCACGACCAGCCCGTTCGGCTTCGCGAAGATCTGGGCGGCCGCCGCCGTCGCGAGCTTCCGGGTCTCGGCGACGCGCTCCTTCAGGGTGTGGACGCCGAGGATCGCGACATCGCCCCGCCACTGGAGCTCGACCGCCGGCGGGCGCACGCCCGGTCGCGGGGTCGTCTCCGGCACGATCGACAGCGTGTCCTTCGTTCCGTCGGCGCGCTCGCGCGCGATGACGCGGGCGCGCGGCGTGGTGTCGGCGCGGACGCGCGAGGCCGGCCACGCCGCGGCGAAGTCGTAGCGCGCGGTGTCCGCCTGCGACCACGAGCGGATCGCCGCGAGCTCCCGCGCCCGGTCCGCCACCGCATCACCATCGATCGCGACGATCTTGTCGCCGACGGCGAGACCGGCGCGCTCGGTGGCCGCGCCCGGCCACACGTTCGAGACGATCAGCTCGTCGCCGACGAACACGGTGTCGAGGCCGAGGCGAACGATCCGCCGCCGGGCCTCGGTGGTCGCGCGCTTGCGGCGCCACTGGATGTGACCATCGTGCAGCTCCGAGATGAAGCCGACCATCACCGCCTCGTACTTCGGCCAGGTGTCCGCGGCGCGGATCTTCGGCTCGTAGCGCTCGAACATCTCGTGGAGGCTGATGCCCCACTGGTCTTGCTTGGTCTCCAGGTGCGCGTAGACATCGCGCAGCGCGTCGCGCATCTCGATCAGCTCCGCGGCCCGCTCCTCGGGGCCGAACGGAACGCGATCGGGGGCAGCGGCCGGCGCGGACGGTGGTCGAGGAGCCACCGTGCGCGGCGGCGTGCTCGCACAGGCGGCGACGAGCAGCACGAGCGCGCACGATCTCATCTCTCTGGCGTAGCACGCCGAGGCCGCGATCTCCTGTCAGAGGCCCGTGCAGGTGAAGCTCGCGCCCTGCGCCGGGTAGTAGAACAGGTCGGTGAAGCACATCTCGTCGTCGGACGAATCGCCGAACCGCTTCGGCGCGCCGGGATTGTCGAACGTGCAGTAGGTCGTGAGCTTGTCGGTCGGCTGGAGCGTCACGTGCGGGTCCACCAGCGAGAACGTCTGCTTCTCGAAGTTGTAGTCCACGTCCTGCAGCACGATCTCCTGCGTCCCGCGCGTGATCACCGAGCGGACGTGCGTCCCGGTCTTGTGCATGTGCTGCGAGAGCGAGAACACCTGGATCGGCTGGCTCGTGATCTGCGAGACGTTGCAGCTGCCGGACTGCGTCGAGACGCCGGTCGGGACCTGCAGCGAGAACGTCGGACCGGCGAGCACGATCTCCGCGGTGTGCTGGATCTCGCTTGCCTGCGCTTCCTGGATATACGTGCCGGAGCGACCCGAGATGGTCACGTCGCTCGCGTTGTAGAGGTGGAGGTTCAGGAGCAGGCGCTGGCCCTTCTTCAGCTGGAGGCCGACGCCCTGCGGGAACACGAAGTCCGGCGAGCCCACGCCCGAGCCATAGATCATGCTCTGGCCGTTCGTGCCGACGTTGCACAGGTGCGTCCCGTCGGCGGGCGACGCGCCATCGAACAGCGTCAGCACGGTGTGGTGCGTGCCGACGGGGATCAGCGGGCGGAACGCCTTGATGTACATGTCGCGCGGCACCGTCGCGTACACGCAGTAGTACGTATCCGGCTGCCCCGACGGCAACGTCCAGTCGCCCTCGAGGAGCATCGTCCAGCCGTCGGGCACGGCGGAGTCGACGGAGCCCGGAGCCGCATCGACGGCGGCGCTCCCTCCATCACTGCCGCAGGCGGCGAGCACGGACGAGAGCACGATGGAGAGCCCGATGGACAGCCCGAGAGCTCGAGAACGCGACATGACACCCCCTGAGCACCCGAGCTTGCCACGAACGCGCTATCCTGGGCGGGTGCGTTGTCCCGCATGTGACGATGAGCAGCTCAGCAAGCACGGCGCCTGCCGCGCCTGCGGCGGCATCTGGCTCTCCGAGGAGCTCGTGCACGAGCGCCTGGCGCGCGCGCCGATGTTCACCGGCGGCGGGTACAGCGAGCGCCACTGCCCGGCGTGCGACGAGACCATGGACGAGCCGCTCCTGTTCGACGTCCCGATCGATCGCTGCGCCGCGCACGGGATGTGGTTCGACAAGGCCGAGCTCGAGCAGGTGATCGCGCGCGCGAACCTCGGCGGCTGGAAATCCACGCCACCGCCGAAACCCGAGGACTCGCTGCGCATGCTGATCGCCGCCGTCGGTGCGTGGGACCGCCCCAAGCGATCCTGATCGCGCTGGGGATGTCCGCGGGATCGATGGCGCGGAAACGGCCCTACGTGCGCGGAGCCGCGCACTCCATCGAGCGCGGGCCAGCGTCGGGGACGTAGTAGAGAGCCTCGAGGATCGTCAGCTTCGGAGCGGTGCACCGCAGATCACCCACCACCGGATCGGGCAGCTCCGCCGAGCGCACGCGACGGTGGGCGCCTGCGCAACCGACGGACACCAGCGAGATCAGCACCGCGCACACGAGCTTGGTCATTCTGATCGAGAGACACCTCGGTGATGTCTCCGTTGCAGCGTGGCAATTCCTCGTCGCCGCTTCGATCTCGCCCGGGTCCGGTGTCGGTCCACAGGCCACCTCAGCGATCGACGTCACGCGTCTGTTGCATCGCTACGACTCGAGCCGCGGCGCGGTGATTCGTCGCAACGCCAACGATTCACCGCATGACGCGGCCGGTGTACCATTCGGCGAATGGGGACCATGGGGATTCACCTGTGGAGCATCGTGATCGCGCTCGTGCTCGTCTCGCGCTCCGCCACCGCAGGGACCGTGCTCTACCTCGTCGATGCGAAGGGCGACCTCCATCGTTACGTCCACCACGGTGACGCGACCGGCGATCACGGGTGGGCTGCGAACAGCGGGTTCGTCGTCGGCACGAGCTGGAGCGCGGCGACGCACGTGGTGGCGGGCTCCGACGGCGCGATCTACGCGGTGATCAACGGCGACCTGTACTGGTACAAGGACCTCGGACAGACCGACGGCACGGTCCGCTGGACCGACCCGAAGAAGATCGGCGGCGGCTGGGGCGGGTTCTCGAAGGTGTTCGCCGGACCGAACGGCGTGCTGTACGCGGTCGCGACGGACGGCGTCCTCTACTGGTTTCGCCATCTCGGCTGGCAGGACGGCGCGGTGCGCTGGGTCAGCGACGCGGGGATCAAGGTCGGTGAGGGCTGGGGCGGGTTCCGGCAGATCGCCGCCGCCAATGGCGGCGTCATCTATGCGGTCGACGCGACCGGCGGGCTCGTGTGGTACCGCCACACCGGTCAGCTCGACGGCACCGGCGCGTGGGACGGGCCACGGAAGGTCGGCACGGGCTGGGCCAACGTGATCGCCGGGACTCAGGGCTCGCTGTATCTGGTCGGCACCGACGGCAGCCTCCGGTGGTACCGACACCTCGGCAACACCACCGGTGCGGAGTCGTGGTCGAACGGAAGTGGCGCGTCGGTCGGCACGGGATGGTCGGGCAGCCGCGCGGTGTTCGCGGTGGCGTTCGCCGCGCCCCGCGCGCTCGACGCCCCCGGCGTGAAGGACTCGATCGTTCCGGCGCAGCAGAACATGCTGCTCGCCACGCCGGCGTTCGCGGGCTCGCTCGCGACGGCGCAGACGGCGGTCACGGCGGCGCAGTCCCGGCTGGATCTCGCCACGAAGAACGCGAGCGTGATCGTCACGCAGCTGGGCCAGCTCTGCGTCCCGTCCACGAAGCAGGTCCCGCGGACCGAGAACTACGACTGCGTCGAGAAGAAGATCTGCATCGTGCCGTGGCCCGGTGGCCCGCAGGTCTGCGCGTGCGCCAACTACCCGGATCCGACCGACGGCTTCAAGTCGAAGCAGTTCTGTCCGGAGATCAAGCAGGAGTGCAAGCAGCGGACGGTCTACGACACGATCCCGTGGTGCGATCCCAACCCCGACAGGATCAAGGCGCTCAACGACGCCGTGACCGCCGCCCAGACCACGCTCACCGGCGCGCTCGCCAAGGTCGCGCAGGTCAGGACCGACGCGAGGAGCCGGGCGGCGGCCGAGCTCGATAGCCTCGCCGCCGGTGCCGCCAACGCGGCGCGAGCGACCGGTGCCGCGGCGAGCCAGCTCGCGACGGACGCCGGAGCCGTCGCCGATGCCACCAGCAAGGCGATCAAGGAGCACGCGGAGTACCTCGCGCTCGACTGGGCGCCGACGCTGCTCGCGCAGATGCGGCCAGAGACCACCACGATCAACCTGATCAAGGGTGTGGCGACGATGGCGGTGCTCGAGAAGCTGACCGAGGCGCTATCGAAGCAATGGGGAACCCTGAAAGCGACGCGCAGCGCCGCGAAGTCGCTCAAGGACGCCGGCGGCACGTGGAAGCAGTTCTTCGAGGTGTTCGGCACCGACCGCATCGCGGCCTACCGGGCCGGCCGGCCCAAGCTCTCGACGTCGCTCGTGTCGACGCTGAAGAAGGTCGGCGTGGCGTCGGCGCTGAACGCCGGGCTCGACGCGATGGCGATCGCGCTCGTCGTGCCCACGGCGGCGATCGTCGCGTGCGCCGAGGCCACCGAGTTCTCCACGTGCTTCACCAACACGTTCACCGAGTACATGAAGTACGCGATGTTCGAGCTGTTCGTCTCCACCGCCTACACACCGCTCGACACCGCGATCGCGGTCCCGGTGGCCGTGCAGATCGCGAGCGCCGTGACCGTGGCCGTGGCGCTGGTGTTCCCCGCCGCGGCACCGTTCGCGGGCGCCGTCATCGGGTTCGCGGCGAAGACGGCTGCGTCGATCGTCGCGATGAGCCAGGCCTACCTGCTGTGGTTCGACTGGTACACGAAGAACGTCTGGACCCCGACGTTCGAGGCTCCGGTCCGCGGCTGGGCGGCGAACTTCCTGGCGAACTCGGGCGGCGGCTGAGCGCGGCGACGGGTCAGCAGTGGACCCGCGAGCGTTCGTGCTACACATGCGCCGATGCGAGCGTGGCGTAATTGGTAGCCGCGACAGTTTTAGGTGCTGTTGGATTTGTCATCCGTGGGGGTTCGAGTCCCCCCGCTCGCACAATTCAAGCAGCCGACTTCGTAGAGCTTTCGCTCGTCGAGGTCGGACTCACTGCCACGCCACTGCCACGAACTTCGTTCAGGTCGATGGCAGCACGTGCGCCGAGCATCGCGAGCACGCGCTGATCGGGATCGTCGATCCCGCGCGCTTTCTCGCGGACGATTTCGGGCAGCTCGCGGTGATGCGCCTCCGCCACGTGGACGTAGAGCATCGTCTCGTCGATCCGTTTGTGGCCGAGCCACGCCTGCAACCGCCACGGGTTCACGCCGAACAGCGCGGCGTGGGTTCCGAACGTGTGCCTGAGCGTGTGCCAGTGGCGAACCGGCAACCCGGCCTTGCGGCAGATCCGTTGGATCGCCTTGTCGGCCTGGTCGTCGGTCTTGTGCGTGCCGTCGAGATTGCGCACGACGAAGCCTTCGCGGATGACGCTCATCCGCTTGAGTGCGTCGTGCATCGTCGACGTCATCGGGATCGTGCGCCGCGTGCGGCCCTTCGGCGTCGTGATCTGCTTGTTCCTCGTCTGCTGGTTCACCGTGATCGTCTTAGCGATCATGTCGACGTCTTCGCGCCAGCGCAGGGCTTTCACCTCGCCGACGCGTAGACCGGCTTCACCGGCCAGGCACACCGCCGTGTACCACTCGTCGCCCTCGACCTTCGCCGCCGCGAGGAGACGAGCGTACTGCTCGAAGTCCCACGCCACGATCTCGGGCCGTTCGACCTTGAACATGCCGATGCGCGGCGCCTTCACGATCACCTCGCAGTCCACCGCGTACCGCAGCGGCTTCGACAACACCGCGAGGATGTTGTTGATGCGCTTGTCGCCGAGCTTCTTCGCCACGAGGTCCGCGCGAAATCGCGCGACCACGGGCGTCGTGATCTCGTCGAGGCGCATCTTGCCGAACCGCGGTTCGAGATGAAGCGCGTAGATGATCTTCTTCGAGCGCTGCTCCGTCGGCTTGTTCTTCCGGCCGATCACCCACTCGTGCCAGAACGATCCGTTGAACCACTCCGCGAAGGTCGGTGCCTCCTTCTTCAGCGAGGGCTCGAGTTTCGGCGCGCACACTTCTCGGATCGCGCGCTGCTCGGCCTCCATAGCCCCGATGCGGGACTGCGCGAGATCGTGGTACGGCCCGGGAACACCGGGCGTGCCGAAGATGCGCACCTTCCTGCCGTCGGGGGTCTTCACGGTGGTCCGGAAGAACCAACCGCCATAAATCGGGTCACGTCGTACAGGCATCGTTAGTGCCTTTCCTCCGCGTCCCGCGATGACCACGAGGCCAACCATGACATGACGCCCGTGCGGCTGAAACGAATTGCCTTGCCCAACCGACGGTGTGGGATCTGGTTCTTCGCTACGAGCGTGTAGATCGTGTTCCTACCGACGCCGAGCAGCTGCGCGACTTGTGGCACGTCAAGCACGTCGCGATCGTCGACGTTGTTGAAGGTAGAGTTGGGCGTGGCGAGCGGAGACATCGGACCTCCCGGGCCGCTCGCACGCGGCCCCTTACTCTTCCAAGCACTCGACTTGGTCGATGTGACGACGGAGCCGAAAGAAACCTGGCCCGGTTTTTCTGTCGCTCACCCATGCATAGGTTCACGAATGCTCCGGGCGACAACGAAATCGAACAGCTTGAAATCTCTGGCTCGCTCGCATACACGACCGCGCGTGGTCGCCTGGTTACGAATCGCCCGATCAAAATCGCCGAACAATGCAGCCGTGATTTCCTCGCGACTCGCATAGCCATGACGATTCCAGGAGTTGCGATTTAACCGTTCGCCACCAGACCCGGAGCCAATCACCACGACTTTGAATCTTGGGCTGCGAGCGGGACCGCTCGGCGTTTAGGGCTCTGATGTTCACCGCTCGATCTCAGAGCAACCGCTGCACCGTGCGACGCGGATCGCACGAAAGCCGAGGAGATTCCGAGACCTCAGAGGCAGTTCATCAGCCCGCTCCGGTATGATGCCCGAGCAATGAGCTTCAAGCGGCGCGTGCTGTCAGCGCTGGGGAAGGACCTCTTGCTCGAGATCGGCCGTGGCCTCGAGCTCGATGTCACGACCCGGATGGGCGTGGAGGAGCTTCGGGACGCGCTGGCAAAGAGCAAACGGGCGAAGCTGGACGCGATCGTCCAGGAGTCGTTGCCGCGCGGCGCCCTAAAGGAGATCTGCGACGCGGTCGGGATCGACGCCACCGGCACCGAGAAGGCAGCGCTCGTCGAGCGCATCCTCGCCGCGGGCGGTCCAAGCAAGTCCGCTAACGGGGTCGGCTACTCGATCGATCCGGCAACCGCGAAGGGCAGCAAGGCCGCGGAGGGCGTCGCTGCGCTGGGCCTGTTGCCCGGGCTTGACGTCGTTCCCGCTGCGAAACCGACCACGGCGAAGAGGAGGAGTAAGGGCAACAAAGAGGACCGTCGGCGCGGCGGAGTGGTCGAGTCCGAGGCGGTGGTCGCGGGAACACTCAAGGCCGCGCTTCAACAGTTCGCGCTTGGCGCGGCAGGCGGCTACGCGGGGCGCGACGCTCACCTCGCGTTCACCACACACCTGCTCGAATGCTTTGGGTGGAAAGACGGACGCCCCGACGGCGCCGAGATCCCGCGGCTGCTCGCAATCGCGGACGCCGGCAAGCGCGTCGAGCGCGAGGTCGCACTGTGGTGGTCGGAGCGGCGCACGCTCATGGAGGTCGCCGCACACGACGCAGTTCTCGACTTCGCGTGGAAGGATCTGGTTCGCGTCTGCCTCCAGCTCGATCCGATCCCGCAGTACGTCGTGTTGACCAATCAGCGCGATCTTCAGCTGTACGATCTCGCGCGCGATCGCGAGGCGCCACGACTGGCGATCCGGATCGACGACCTGCCGAAGTACAGCGAGGCGTTCCCGTTCTTCACGAAGGAGTGGACGCCGGGCGCGGTCCCCAAGATCGTCAACGTCGAGAAGGTCTCGGAGGAGGTCGCCGATCTCGTCGCGCGACTCTATCGCAGCGTGCGTGCGCAGCACCCGAGCCGCGAGAAGGACGTCATCCGCTTCACGCTCCAGTGCATCACCGCGATGTTCGCAGAGGACATCGGCCTTCTGCCCAAGAACTACTTCACCTCCCTGCTCTACAACGGCGCCAAGAGCGGCGACATCGAGCGTCGGCTGCACGACTTGTTCACGCAGATGAACACGCGCGACCTGCCAGCGCCCCGGGTCGTACCGTACTTCAACGGTGGCCTGTTCACCGATGTGACAACGCTGCCCCTCGGCGACATGCAGGTACGGGCGCTGACCAAGGCGGCCGAGGCCAACTGGACCTACGTCGACCCGCACATCTTTGGCAGCGTGTTCCAGGGGATCATGGACGACGCCGAACGCCATGCGAGCGGCGCGCACTACACGGCGCACGACGACATCATGCGCGTGGTCGGCACGACGATCGTCGAGCCGTGGCGCAAGCG
>JAEUJX010000066.1 GCA_016794545.1 Myxococcales bacterium | reverse complement strand
AAGGAGGTCGTCGCAGAGACCATCCACCGCCTCGGCCCCCGGCGCGCCGGGCCGTTCGTGCGGCAGAGCTGCGCGGCGGTCTCCGAGGCGCAGGTCGACTCCGACCTGCCGCGCTGGCTCGATGCGGCGCGCGGCGGCACGCTGTTCCTCGACGAGATCGGCGAGCTCTCGCCGCGCGCGCAGGCGATGCTCCTGTCCGCGCTCGATCACCACGACGTGCGCGTGATCGGCGCGAGCCACCGCGACCTGCCGGCCGACGTGACGCGCGGGCGGTTCCGCTCGGACCTCTACGCGCGGCTCTCGGGCTTCGCGATCCCGGTGCCGCCGCTGCGCGACCGCCCGGGCGACATCGAGCCGCTCGCGCAACACTTCGCGAGGGAGCTGTCGCGCGGCGGCGCCGTCGGCCCCGAGGCGCTCGACGTGCTGCGCGCGTATGCCTGGCCCGGCAACGTGCGCGAGCTGCGCAACGCGATCGAGCGCGCGCTCGTGCTGTCGTCGGGCGCGAAGATCGAGCCGCACCACCTGCCGGAGCGGCTGCTCGAGCGCTACGCCGGCGACTCCGGACACCGCCCGCAGATCGACGTGCGCGCCCGCGTCGCGGAGGTCGAGCGCGAGGCCGTCGTCGACGCGCTCGAGGCGACGAACGGCAACCAGACCCGCGCCGCGAAGAAGCTCGGCATCAGCCGATTCGCGCTGATCCGGCTGATGGACAAGCACGACCTCCGCTGACTGCGCTAAGACTGGCGCATGAACGACGCGTCGGTCTGGTACATCGGCATCAACGGCCAGCAGCAGGGGCCGCTCGGCACGCAGCAGGTCATCGACCTGATCCGCTCCGGGCAGGTCAACCAGACCGCCTACGTCTACGGGCAGTCGCAACCGCAGTGGACGCCGATCGCGCAGGTCCCGGCGTTCGCGCCGATGTTCGCGAACGCCGCACCGCCGCCGCCGCCGCCACCACCGGGCCCCGCGCCGATGGTCGCCGACCAGATCGACTTCGAGATCTTCGGCGCCGAGATGCAGTTCGTCGAGATCGTGCTCGACCCCGGCGAGGCGGCCGTCGCCGAGGCCGGCGCGTTCTTCTACATGGACCCCGGCATCAAGATGGAGACCATCTTCGGCGACGGCTCGCAGGGCGCGCAGCAGCAGGGGTTCTTCAGCAAGCTCGCGGCGGGCGCGAAGCGCGTGCTCACCGGCGAGTCGCTGTTCATGACGATGTTCGGCAACGGCGCGCAGGAGCGGCAGAAGGTCAGCTTCGCGGCGCCCTACCCCGGCAAGATCATCCCGATCGATCTGCGCCAGCACGGCGGCACGCTGCTCTGCCAGAAGGACGCGTTCCTGTGCGCGGCGAAGGGCATCTCCGTCGGCATCGCGTGGAACAAGAAGCTCGGTGCCGGTCTGTTCGGCGGCGAGGGCTTCATCCTGCAGAAGCTCGAGGGCCAGGGCCTCGCGTTCATCCACGCCGGCGGCACGATCGTCGCCAGGGAGCTCAAGCCCGGCGAGACGCTGCGCCTCGACACTGGCTGCCTCGTCGCGTTCGAGCCGCGCGTCGGCTACGATATCCAGTGGGTCGGCGGCTTCAAGACCGCGCTGTTCGGCGGTGAAGGTCTGTTCTTCGCGACGCTGACCGGCCCGGGCAAGGTCTGGCTCCAGTCGCTGCCGTTCAGCCGGCTCGCCGGGCGCATGCTCGCGGCCGCGGTCGCCAGCGGCTTTGGCCGCGGCGCCGACGAGGGCAGCGCGATCGGCGGCTTCGGGATGGGCTCGTAGCGCCGGATCCCCCGCCGCTACCCGATCTTCGCTGCCGGAACCGCGCCGGCTGTGCGCACGATGTGAACGTGAGCAGGCGTGCAGCGCTCCTGTCGGCGTGCCTCGCGACGTTCGCGATCGCCGATGCGGGCTGCGGCGGTGACTGTGGCGAGGCGACGTACAACACCCCGACGCTCGGCGGCTCGATCGACTCGACCGAGACATGCGGCATCATCGGTACGTTCGTCAACAACGGGACGACAGCGACCCTGTTTCCCCGGCCGGAGCACGGCAACGTGTTCGCCGAGGCGACGTTCCAGATCACCGCGACGTTCCCCGGACCGCTCGCCGCGGGGATGAAGGTGTCAGGCGCGATCGGCGGCACCGCCTACTACTATCCGCCGGGGAGCACCACTCATCGCGACGAGGCGACGTTCCGGACGGGGACCATCTCGGTGATCTCGTTCGACGGCGATCGCGCCGAGCTCGAGTGGGACCTGCACTATGGCACCGGCGAAGCCACGTCGCCCTGGTACGCGTTCTCAGGGCGCGACGAGATGAGCGTGACGAACCAGTGATGGCGCAACTCCAGCGCTTCGTCATGCTCGCGGCGCTCGGCCTCGCCGCAGGCATCGCCGGGTGCGGGGGCTGCGACACGCCCGACGGATCGGGCGTGCCGAGCCGTGGACCGGTGCGCCCGTCGTTCCGTTCACGCCGGTCGCGCTCCGGCAGGGCATGTCGCGCATCGCGTTCCCCGGTGCCGGCGTTTACGCGGCCACGATGCGCGGCCTCGACCAGATCTTCACGCACGAGCCGATCACGCTGCGCGGCGAGGCAGCGGGCCCCGACCACCTCGACGCGATGGTGATCGCGACGCCGCCCGCCGACCTCGTCCCCGCAACCCGATCACACCGGGCGGTGGGGCGCCGCGGTCGACGGCCCGCGACCCGAAATCTACGGCTTTACGTTCGAGGGCGCGACGCAGTCGCTCGCTCGCGTGAGCGACACGGACGCGTTCAGTGGGGGAATCGGGCCGGCACTGCCGGCGGGCGTCCCGCCGTGCGCGGGTGGCTACTTCGGCGATCGCGGCTGGCTTCTGCGCCACGACCAGCCGGCGCGCAGGCTCTACGCGCTCGACACGTCGGTGGCGACGGGCGCGGTGTGGAGCGAGCTCGGCGGCACGCGCGCAGGTCATCTCAGCGCGGCGTATGTCGATCGCCCGAACGATCGCCTGCTCGTCGGCTCCGACACCGGCGAGATCGTCGCGTCGACGGACCTGACCGCCTGCACCGTCCTCGATGACGTGGCGCTCGGCCCGCTCGCGGTCGACCTCACGGTGGAGGCGCTCGGCGTGCTCCCCGGTGGCGCTCTGGTCGCCGTCGTGCTCGGCCAGGGCTGGTCGCAGTCGCTCGTGGTCGTGCGCTCGCCGCCCTGATCACTCGCAGATGCCGTTGCCGGGCTGCGGGCACTTGATGTCGAACTTGCCCGCGACCTTCTTGCCGTCGCCTTCGATCGTGAACGTGCCGGTGACATGGGCCTTGTCCCACGCGCTGATGTCGATCTCGCCCTTGGCTGCAGCGAGGCCGGGCCCCATGACCGAGAACGCCTTGCCCGTTCCGATCTCGTACTTCTTCGGCGCCATCGCGATGCTGGTGTCGTCGGCCGAGAGGTTGAGCTGCTTGCCCGCCGGACCACAGTTGATGAGCAGCGGCCCGGCGATCGAGCGCCCCGGCTGGTTCGCGGCCATCCAGTGGATCGACATCACGTTGCTGATGCCACCGCCGCCTTTGAGGGGCTCGCCGCCATCGATCGTGTATTCGCAAGAGCCCATCGCGAAGGGATCCACCGGGGCCGCGGCCGCAGGTGCAGCGCTGGCGGCGGGCGCCGGCGCTGCCGGCGTGGTTGGAGCAGGAGGAGCCTGCTCCGAGGCGGCCTTGTCCTTGCCACACGCGATCGATGCCAGAGGAACGAGTAGGAGCGCTGTCTTCAGCATGGGTAGCTCCCGACGCTCGCACGACATCCCATGCGGCTTCCAACCAAGGTCGCGACGAAATCGACGCGTCGCGCGACCGCAACCTCGGTTGTGCGACTCCCACACAGTGGAGTGGCGCCTCCCCGATCCGCGCCGGCTCCCGACGAAGTTCCGCGGATCTAGCCCGGCACCGGGCTTGCTGTTTCCGGGGGCATGCGCGCGCTCCTCCTGTCCGCCCTCGTGATCACCGGTTGCGGGTCCGACACCCTCGGCGAGGACACCGCGTACCGGCGGCTCGTCGACCAGTACTCGACGTACGACCAGTGCGCGTCGAGCGGGTTCGCTGGCTGCTACCAGACGCTGACCCTGTGCGCGAGCGGCCGCGTCCGCATGGAGCTCGATCCGCAGCGGATGGAGGGCAAGTACACGCTCGAGGACGACACGGCGGTGGCCTCGTTCCCGACCATGACCGTGCGGTTCGACCTCGACTCCGCGACCTCGCAGCAGCTGCCCGGCCGCGCGTGGGAGCTGGTCGAGCCCGTCGTGTACGACTGCCAGTAGGGCATGACACGAATGTCGGTCGCACCCCCTCGGGCGGCCGACTCGCGCCGGATAACTCGTTGATCCCACATGGATCCGAGCTGGTCCCGAGGTTGCGGATAGAGAGGGGCATGAAGCTCCTCGCCGCCGTCGCCCTCGTCATCCCCGCCGCGCTGACCGTGCTCCCGGGCTGCCCGCTCCAGTGCGGGGACTGGCAGGGCGCGGGCGACACGATGTACCGCAACGACCGGGGCGAGAGCCTGATGCTGTGCCAGAACGGCGGGTACGCGGCGACCTTGAACACCGGCATGGTCGAGGGCGTGTTCGAATACACGGACATGATCCGCGGCGCGAACCCGGAGACCGGCGCGCGCACCTTCACGATGGCGACGAGCCCGGACGGTACCGCGACGTCGGCCGAGCTCGCGGGCACGTGGACGGTCGCGACCCTCGACCAGGTCGAGCTCGATCACGCGCACATCCAGTGCCTCGACCTCGAGACCCGCGCGTGGTGGGGCACGGTCGGGACGACCGCGTTCCTGCCGAAAGCGGCGGCGTTCAAGAAGCCGGCGACCGGCTTCGAGACGGCCGAGGCGTGCTGGCAGGCGCAGGCGGCGGGCGAGTACCCCGAGGCGGCGCTGTGCGAGGACGAGCTGCTCGCGTGCCCCGACGGGCGCGTGCTCGTGACCCAGGGCCAGTCGTTCTCCACGGGTGACTACACCGCGGCGTTTGGCGCGCTCGTGGTGAGCCCGCGGACCGGCGGCTTCGCCTCGTTCGAGGGCGTGTACTCGGCGGCCGGCACGCTCACGACGCGCGACGTCTACGGTAGCGGTACGACCACGACGACCTGGCGCCAGGTTCCGGTCTCCGAGCTGTCGAACGGCACCGGCTGCCAGTAGTAGAGTGCGCGGCATGGCCCAAGCGGTTGCCGCGCACCCAACTGCCAGCGCGTTCTCGTACTTCGACGGAGATGACGTCGCGAAGGCGCGCGGGTTGTTCCAGCTGTTGCGCGAGGACGGCACGCCGGTCGACGAGGCCGCGCTCGCGGCGCTCGACAGGAACCTCGCCGTGCAGCTGTTCGAGGCGATGGTCCGCATCCGCGTGACGGACGCGCGCATGATGGCGCTGCAGCGTCAGGGGCGGATCGGGTTCTACGGCGAGGCGGTCGGGCAAGAGGCCGCGATCGTCGGCAGTGCCGCGGCCACGAAGCCCGAGGACTGGATCGTGCCCGCGCTGCGCGAGGCCGGCGTGGGCCTGTATCGCGGGCTCACGCTCGACAGCTACATCGCGCAGATCTTCGGCAACGCGGAGGACCCGACGAAGGGCCGCCAGATGCCGTGCCACCCGTGCGACAAGGACCACCACTACGTCGTGATGTCGTCGTGCGTGTCCACGCAGATCCCGCACGCGGTCGGGATCGCGATGGGCATCCAGATCCGCGGCGATTCGGCGGTCGCGTTCGGCTACATGGGCGACGGTGGGACGAGCGAGGGTGATTTCCACGTGGCGCTCAACTTCGCCGGCGTCCGGAAGGCGCCGTGCGTGCTGATCTGCCAGAACAACCAGTGGGCGATCTCGACGCCGGGGAAACTCCAGACCGCGTCAGAGACGATCGCGCTGAAGGGCCTCGGCTACGGCGTCGAGGCGCTGCGCGTCGACGGCAACGACGTGCTCGCGGTCTACCACGCGGTCACGTACGCGGCCGACAAGGCGCGCCGCGGCGACGGCCCGACGTTCCTCGAGCTGCTCACGTATCGCGTGAGCGCGCACAGCTCGTCGGACGACCCGTCGCGCTATCGCGACGAGAGCGTGACCGAGGAGTGGAAGGGCCGCCGCGATCCGATCCGCCGGTTCGAGGCGTATCTGCTCTCGCGCGGCTGGATCGCGGCCGGCGATCGCGAGGCACTCTCGGCGAAGCTCGAGGTCGACGTGCGCGATGCGATCGCGCGGCAGGAGAAGGTCGGCGCGCCCGCGCTCGGCACGCTGATCGACGATGTCTACGAGGAGCCGGCGTGGAACCTGCGCGAGCAGCTCGCCGAGCTCGAGGCGCTGCCGCGGGCGAAGAACCCGCACCACCACGGCCAGTAACGCGATCGACGCGGCTGCGACACTTCGCGGGGTGCGACACCGCTACCGGCTGGCAGCACCTCACACGGCGTCAGCATCGCGGCGTGGCGCCGCGCGGAGCCGTCCCGTTACGTAGAGTTCATGAGAGCTCTACGCGTCGGTCTCGCAGCGGTGCTGTTGTTCGGATGCGCGCACGGAAGGCGCGGTCATGTCGACGGAGGCGTGCTCGGCCGCGTCGTCGTGTACCGCAACGGGGTCGCGTTCTACGAGCGCCATGCGACCGTCCACGACGGCAAGCTCACCGTGCACGTGCCGCGCGACCGCGTCGACGACTTCTTGAAGTCGCTGACGATCGTGGACCGGATCTCGAAGAAGCCGCTCGCCGTGACCATCCCTCGAAAGGAGGCCGACGACGGCAGCTACCTGACCATGGCGCTCGAGGCGACCGGCGTGAAGGATGCCGAGGTGCTGCTCACGTACGTGACCGAGGCGCCCGCGTGGAAGCCGAGCTACCGCGTGGTCGTCGGTGCGAACGGCAAGGTGATGCTCGAGGGCTGGGCCGTGGTGGACAACACGACGAGCGAGGACTGGAACGGCGTGCTGGTCGGCGTCGGCGCGTCGAGCGCGCTCGCGTTCCGCTACGACCTGTGGAGCGTGCGCGCGATCGATCGCGATCTCCTGGCGGGCGAGGAGAAGTTCGCGATCGCGCCGCCGACCGGCGTGTCGCCCTACGAGGAGAGCGGCGCCGAGGAGCTCGCGTCGCTCGACGCCAGCGAGGTGCGCAGCGGCGCGGGGACCGGCAAGGCGGTCGTTGCGAAGAGCATCGAGAGCACCGGCGCGGCGCCCGCCACGCAGGGCGACAGCCTCGGCGTCTCGTTCTCCGGCAGCTCGTCACCCGAGGGGCAGTACTACGTCGACGGCGTCAACACGACCGGGCTCACCTATGGTGATGCGAAGCGCGGCATCGAAGGCGTCGTGAAGGACAAGAGGACCGGCGAGGTGCTGGTCGGCGTGACCGTGCTCGCGCAGTCGACGACCGGCAAGCAGCAGCAGGCCGCGATCACGGACGAGCAAGGTCGCTACGTGATCCCGCTCGACGCCGGCACGTACAACCTGACGTTCTTCTACAGCGACGTCACGATCGAGCGGAAGTCGATCAAGGTCACGGAGGGCAAGCTCGCGAAGATCGATCAGAAGCTCGACGGCAACATGATCGCGGGTGAGACCATCCAGATCACGGCGCGCGCGCCCACGATCGATGCGACGAGCACGACCCAGGGCGTGACGGTCGATCGCATGTACTGGGAGGGCGCCCCGATCCCCGGCCGCACCTACCAGACTGTCGTCGGCAGCGCGCCGGGGTCCTCGAGCGACTACCGGCCGCCGCCGCCGATCAAGCGCGGCGACGAGAAGCTCGCCGCGATCGTCGACAAGGTGAAGAAGGCGAAGAAGAACGTCGTGATCGAGACGCGCGGACCGACCGGCGGCGAGAAGGACGCCGCGGCGCGCGCGCAGGCGGTGAAGAACAAGCTGATCGACGACGGCGTGCCGGCGAACAAGATCCAGGTCGTGCAGAAGCTCGGGCCGTACGAGACGCCCGGCGTGCGCGTGCTCGCCGTCGCACCGGGCGGCGCACCGGATCCGTCGGCCCCGCCGTCGGCGAAGACCCGCGACCTGGGCCCAGACACGCCGGTCGGCGAGAGCCACTTCATGGCGGATCGGCCGATGACGGTGCGCGCCGGGACGTCCGCGATGGTCGCGATGGTGCACGGCGAGACGACGGGCGGCGTGGTGTACCTGTACGACCCGATCAGCGACCGCGGCGATCAGCGCTTCGCCTTCAAAGCGGTGCGCCTCGACAACCCGACGAACGACACGCTCGAGCCCGGACCGGTCACCGTGTACGGCGACGGCCGGTTCATCGGCGAGGGCATCACCGAGCCGGTGCCCCCGAAGGCGTCGGTCGTCGTGCCGTTCGCGCTCGACAAGCAGATCGTCGTCACGCAGAAGGGCGCCGAGGACGACCGGATCGCGAAGCTGGTCACGCTCGAGCGCGGCATCCTCACCGCCGAGCTCCAGCACCGCCGCACGACGACGTTCACGGTGACGAGCCGCCTCGCGGTGCCCGCCACCGTCTACCTCCGCCACCGGCTCGCCGAGGGCTGGACGCTCACCGAGGCGCCGTCGCGGTTCACGAAGGTCGGGGACTCGCAGCTGTTCGAGGTCACGCTCGCGCCGAAGGAGACCGCGACCGTCGCGATCGCCGAGGCCACGCCCGTGACGCGCACGTTCGAGCTCTCCAGCGAGCAGGCGCTCGGGATGATGAAGATCTACCTCGACGAGCCGGCCGCGTCCCCGGCGCTCAAGACCAAGCTCGGCGCCCTCCTGGCGACGCACCGCGGCGCGGCGGACCTGATCGACAAGATCCAGACGCTTCGCGACCAGCTCGGCGAGTACCGTGCGCGCGCCGGCGAGCTGCACGCGCAGATCGTCACGCTGAGGGCGGTGAAGACCGGCGGCGAGCTCATGCAGTCGCTGCGGAACAAGCTCGACGAGACCAGCACCAAGGTCCAGAAGCTGACGATCGCGGTGGTCGACGCGCAGGAGCAGCTGATGCTCGCGCGCGTGAAGTTCCAGAACCAGCTCGCCGAGCTGAAGCTCGAGGACGCGACGAAGATCGGGAAGCGCTAGCGGTTGTCCGGCTCGGACACGCGGGCTTGCACAAGTTGCGCAATAATTAGGTCGGACCTAATTACCTGTTGATGACGTGGATCGCCTCGCCGAGCGCGACGGCGGCGGCCTCCATCATCGCCTCGGCGAGCGTCGGGTGCGCGTGCACCGTCAGGCGGAGGTCGTCGGCGACCGCGCCCATCTCGATCGCGAGCGTGGCCTCGGCGATCAAGTCGCTGCCGCCGTTGCCGGCGATGTGCACGCCGAGCAGCTCGCCGGTCTTGCCGTCGGCGATGACCTTGACGAAGCCCTCGGTGTCGTTGACCGACAGCGCGCGGCCGAGCGCGGCGAACGGGAACTTGCCGATCTT
Source organism: Myxococcales bacterium (assembly GCA_016794545.1). GTDB lineage: Bacteria > Myxococcota_A > Polyangia > Haliangiales > Haliangiaceae > JABFXX01. Next base: position 2,049 of record JAEUJX010000066.1, on the reverse strand, counting down.
GAGCTTGTCGTGGCCCTTCGCCTTGGCCTCGTCCTCGGTGAGGCCGGTCGCGGCGATCTCCGGATCGGTGAACACGACTGCGGGGATCGTGCGCACGTCGAACGCGGCCTTGTGGCCCGCGATGATCTCGGCGACGACCTCGCCCTCCTTGGTCGCCTTGTGGGCGAGCATCATGCCGCCGATCAGGTCGCCGATCGCGTAGATGCCGCCGACGTTCGTGCGGAGGTGGTCGTCCGCGAGCACGTAGCCGCGCTTGTCGGTGGCGACGCCGGCCTTGTCGAGGCCGAGGTTCTCGCTGTTGGGGCGGCGGCCGATCGACATCAGGATCACGTCGGTGTCGACGGTCGCGGTCTTGCCGTCCTTCAGCTCGACGGTGAGCACCGCGCGGTCGCCCTTGTCCTCCCAGGACTTCGCCTTGGTGTCGAGCATCACCTCGACGCCCATCTTCTTCAGCTTGCGCTCGACGACGCCGACACAGTCCTTGTCCATCGTGCCGAGCAGGCGCGGCATCGCCTCGACGACCGTCACCTTGCTGCCGAACTTCGCGTACACCATGCCGAGCTCGAGGCCGATGTAGCCGCCGCCGATCACGACCATGCGCGGCGGCACGTGGTCGAGCGCGAGCGCGCCGGTCGAGTCCAGGATGCGCTTCTGATCGGTCTTGAAGCCGGGGATCTCGATCGGCCGGCTGCCGGTCGCGAGCACGATGTTCTTTGCGATGATCGTCTGCTCGGCGCCATCCTTGCCCTTCACCGTGATCTTGTGACCATCCGGCCCCGCGCCGGCGAGCGTGGCCGAGCCCTCGATGATCGTGACGCCGTTGCCCTTGAGCAGCGTGCGCACGCCGGACGTCAGCTTGTTCACGACGCCGCCCTTCCACTGCTGCATCTTGGCCATGTCGAGGGCGGGCTTGCCCTGGATCGTGATCCCGATGTCCTCGGTGTGGCCGAGCTTCTCGTACGTCTTCGCCGCGTGGATCACGGCCTTGGACGGGATGCACCCGACGTTCAGGCACACGCCGCCCATGTACTCGCGCTCGATCACGGCGGTCTTCACCTTCAGCTGGCCAAGGCGAATGGCGGCCGGGTATCCCCCCGGTCCCGCACCGATCACGACTGCGTCAAAACGTTGCTCGGGCATGGCTTTTCCTACCGCAACGCCTTTGTCGTGCCAACGGCCGGCGGCCGGTGCGAAGATGGAACCGTGCAGTATGCAGCTGCCCTGTGGTTGCTCGTGGCCGGGTGCGGCTTCAGCGCACCCGCCGGCACCGCGCTGCCCGGTGACGACGCACCGCCGCCCGGCGACGCGCCCAGGGACGTCGACGCTCCCGCGCCGCCGGCGATCGACGCCGCGATCGACGCGCCCATGCAGCTCGTCGACGCGCCGTGCGCCGACGAGGACAGCGATGGCGTCTGCGACACGGTTGACACCTGGCCGTGCGGCCCGGCCCCCACGGCGCCCGGCAACACGGTCACCTGGGACAACGTCGACAACCAGAACCGCCACCAGACGATCACGCTGACCAACGCCCAGGCCGGCGGCATGAAGCTCCTGGTCGTCGCGCCGGGCGCGAGCTTCACGGTCGCCGCGAGCTATTCGATCCTCGACTGCATCTGCTCGGGCTGCATCGATCAGATCCAGGTCGGCCTCGTCCCCGGCGCCACGAAGCAGTGCATCTACAGCAGCAACCCGAGCTGCTCGCCGGCGACCACCGGCAACGGCAACACCACGCTCACCGCGCCGGCGACCACCGGCGTGTACGACGTCCGGTTCCGCATGGGCCAGGACTTCTCGTGCACCGGCAACAGCGGCATGAACGTCGGCTGGTGGGACAACATGCCTCCCGGGGCCGCGCAGACCGTCGCGAAGATCTGCGTCCACTGATCTACAGCAGGCCGCGGCCGAGCAGCGTCGCGCCGTAGACGATCAACAGCACGCACACCACGCGCGTGATCGGGGCGACGAACCGCAGGAGCCGCTGGTGCGCGACGAGCGCGACCATGGTGAACCACGCCGCGGTCCCGACCGAGATCCCGACGACGCACGCGA
>JAEUJX010000033.1 GCA_016794545.1 Myxococcales bacterium | reverse complement strand
GCGAGTTGGACCCTCTGGGGGGCCCCATCCCCCCCGGCGACGGCCCCCGGGGGGGGGGGGGGGGGGGGCTGCCCCGCGCGGGGGGGGGCGGGGGCGCGGGGGGGGCGTGGGGTAGCGCCACCGCCCGCGACCGCCTCGAAGCGGAACTGATGTTCCTGCGCTCGAACTCCACCGGCGGCTACCTCGGGATGCGCTATCGCATCCTCACCGGCTTCTTCCGGCCGTACGTCGGCCTCGGCATGCCCGGCTTCCTCTACGACGAGACCGACACGATGGGCAACACGTCGACCAAGCTCGCCGTCGGGCTGCGCGTCGCGGGCGGCCTCGAGCTGTACATCAACGGTCACCTGAGCGTGCAGGCCGACCTCGGCTACGAGCACTTCTTCGTCGATCAGGACAAGACCGGCATCGATGCGAACGTCCTCGTCCCGACGGTCGGAGTGATCGGGCGCCTGTGAAGCGCTCGCGCCTCCTCGGTCTCGCGGTCGTCGCCGCGACGTTCGCCGGTACGGTCGCGGTCACGCGCGGTGCGCCGGGCGTCCCCGGCATCGCCGTCACGCCGCCCGTCGTCGAGGTCCACCTCCAGCAAGCCACGGCGGGCAGCGGCAGCGGCACGATGACGAACACCGGACCGAGCGTGCAGGTCCTCGCGATCACGCCCGACAGCTCGTGCTCGTCGCTCGGCGTGACCGGCTTCTCGATGCCGATGCCGCCGTTCACGCTCGCGACGAGCCAGTCGCAGCTGGCGGGCATCCAGTGCAGCGCGTCGGGCTACGGCATCCGGCGCTGCCAGCAGCACGTGAGCGGCGCCGGTGCGCAGGTGCTCGCGAGCTACACGGGCCTGTGCATCACCGAGGGACCGTCGCTGTTCACGCCTTCGGCGCCGACGCTCGGCTTCGGCGACGTGATGGTCGGGACGGCGAGCCCCGCGATGATGGTGACGATGACGGCGCCGATGTCGCCGAGCAACACCGTCATCTCGATCCACGTCGGGGATCAGGACGGCAACTTCGTCGTCCAGTCGCCGTGCTTCCAGAACGGCCCCGGCTGCGACGCGACGGTCGCGCTGCCCCCGATGGGCATGCTGCCGATCTCGGTCGTGTGCTCGCCCCAGTCGCCGGGGATGAAGCTCGCGTCGCTGAACGTCGTCGGCAACGGCGGCACGCACGCGACCGTGATGCTGAGCTGCAACGGCACGCAGACCGCCGGCACCCCCGCGATCGGCGTGAACCCGACGAGCGTCCCGCTGGCGGCGCCGGTCAACACGGGCGCGACCTCGAGCAACGTGCGCGTCTCGAACATCGGGACGGCGGACCTGATCGTGCAGCAGCCGACGCTGTCGGGCAGCACGGACTGGTCGATCACGCCGAACGGCGCCTGCCCGACGTTCCCGTGTACCGTCGGCATGGGCTCGGGCTTCGACCTCACGGCGACGTTCGCCCCGACGGCGATCGGCGCGCGCGACGCGACGCTGACGGTCGTGTCGAACGATCCGCTCACGCCGATGGTCCAGGTCCTGCTCGACGGCACCGGTCAGGGCGCGACGCTCGCGCTCGCGACCAACCTCGGCAATCCGCCGGCGCTCGATCTCGGCACCACGCCGATCGGCATCGCGACGCAGGCGACGTTCCTGCTCCGCAACGACGGCAACGTCGTGCTGGACCCGGTGACCCTCGCGCTGAGCCAGATGGGCACGGTGTTCACGGTCTCGCCGACGCCGACGACCATCCCGCCGGCGGGCACCCGCGCGGTCACCGTGACCTGCACGCCGGCCGCCGCGCAGCCGTACACGGCGGACCTCGACATCCTCGCTCCCACCGCGACGAGCGGCAGCCCGATCTCGCTCGAGGTGCGTTGCACCGGCACCGCGGGGGCCCTGTTCGCGGTGCCATCGCTGCTGCGGCTCGACGAGATCCGGACGGGCAGCCCGAGCGTCACGAGATCGATCTCGCTGCGGACGGCCGGCGGACCGCTGACGATCACCTCCGATCCCGAGCTGGTCTCGCCGCTCGCCGGCGTCACCGTCGGCCCGCCGAGCGCGACGACGATCAACCCGACGCAGCCCGTCATGTTCGACGTGACGATCGAGCCCGGGTCGGCCGACCGCGATCTCACCGGGACCATCGAGGTGACCGCCGGCGGCGACACGCTGCCGATCCCGGTGACCGGCAAGGTGGTGACGGCCCGCGTCGAGTACCCGCCGGCGCTGATGATCGGCAGCTTCTGCGTCGGCCAGGCGACCAGCTCGGCGACCGCGCGGCTCTCCTCGACGGGCACGGCGACGATCGTTCTGCCGTCGCAGCCCGTGCTGACCAAGATGGCGACCTCGCCGTTCCAGCTCGCGTTCACCGCGCCGGTCGGCTACCCGTACCAGCTGCCCGGCGGTCAGACCGCGAGCGTCGAGATCACGCCGCTGCGGCAGATGACGAAGGGCGTGCAGACCGACGAGCTCGTCTGGGCGACGGATGTCGACGGGGAGCTCGCGCCGCGCACCACCGTCACGGCGGAGTTCGTCGCCGAAGGCGGTGCGATCGCGCCGCAGCTCGTCGACTTCCAGCGCGTCAAGCTGCGCGAGGTCGGCCAGCCGCAGGTGATCAAGATCCAGAACTGCGGCATGCAGCCGATGCAGCTGTCCGGACCGTTCATCGATCCCGAAGGCGAGTTCCGCGACGACAGCCCGACGCCGCTCCCCGAGACACTCGCCCCGAACCAGGTCGCGACGATCAACGTCAACTTCGCGCCGAAGAAGCTCGGCGCGCGCACCGCGATGCTGACCGTGGAGTCGTCGGCCGGGCGGCTCAGCGTGATGCTGCTCGGTCTGGGCATCGACGATCCCGACCCCACGAAGGACGTCAGGAGCTTCTACGCGTGTGACTGCCGTTCCAGCGATCCGACCGCGGCGTGGCCCGTGCTGATCGTCGTGGTCGTGCTACGCCGTCGCCGTCGTCGATGCTGGGGCGGCTGAGGCAACGGTTCGCCGCGGTCACCGCCGCCGCGCCGCGGGCGTACTGGTACCTGTGGTGGGGCACGCTGATCAACCGCCTCGGCGGGTTCGTCGTGCCGCTGCTGACGATCTACCTGACAAAGGATCGCGGGATGACCGTGTCCGACGCCGGCGGGATCGTCGCGCTGTTCGGCGCGGGGCAGATCCTGGCGTCGCAGGTCGGTGGACAGATGAGCGACCGCCTCGGCCGCCGCGTCACGATGATCGTGTCGCTGCTCGGCGGCGCCGGCGGCATGGTCGCGCTCGGGCTCGCGCGCGACCTCACCGCGATCGCCGTGCTGGTCGGCGTGGTCGGCTTCGTCGGCGAGCTCTATCGGCCCGCCGTGCTCGCGTTCGTCGCCGACGTCACCCCGCCGGAGCACCGCGTCGACGCCTACGGGCTCCTCTACTGGGCGATCAACCTCGGCTTCGCATTCGCCGCGGCGACCGGCGGGTTCCTCGCGGACGTCGACTTCACGATCCTGTTCTTCGTCGACGCGGCGACGATGGCGATCTTCGCGCTGCTCGTCTGGCGTCACGTCCCCGAGACCAGGCCGGCTCGAGTCCCGCGCGCCGAGGCCGCCCCGCCGAGCCGCTCGTGGCTCCGCGACGGCGACTTCGTCGTGTACGTCTCGCTCACGCTCTTGATGTCGCTGCTACCGCTGCAGACAGCCGCGCCGCTCTCGGCCCACATGAGCTGGCAGGGCTTCTCCGCGTCGGGCTACGGCCTCGTGCTCGCGTTCAACGGCCTGCTCATCATCGCGATCCAGCCGTTCGCCTCGAGCTGGATCGCGCAGCGCGATCCGTCGAGGGTCATCGCGTACGCGGCGCTGTTGTACGGCGCCGGCATGGCCCTGCACGGGCTCGCCCCGAACCTCGTCCTGCACGCGAGCGCGGTGCTCGTGTGGTCGATCGGCGAGATCCTCGAGTCGCCGACGCGCTCGGCGCTCGTCGCGGCGATGGCGCCCGCCGACGCGCGCGGCCGCTATCAGGGCGCGCTCGTGCTGGCGTGGGGCGTCGCGACGATGGTCGCGCCCAAGCTCGGCACCTATCTGTGGGAGCACGCCGGCCCCGACGTGCTGTGGGGCGGCTGCCTCGGCGTCGGGGCGCTCGTCGCCGCGCTGATGCTGCTCACCGGGCCGGCGCGCCGCCGGCGCCTCGGATCTTCTTCACCTCGGTGAACAGCGCCTCGATCTCCGACGGCTTCGTGTAGAAGTGCGGCGCGATGCGGATGCCCGCGCCCGGCCGGTGATCGCAGAAGAACTTGCGGCGGTTGAGCTCGCGGCACACGTCCGCGGCGCCGACGAAGTCGAACACCACGCTGCCGCCGCGCGTCTCCGCCGCGCGCGGGCTGTTGAGCTTCATGCCGAGCTCGTCGACCCACTCGATGCACGTCTGCGTCATCACCAGGCTCTTCTCGCGGATCTTCCGCACGCCGATCTCGCCGATGATCGACTGCCCCGCGCGCGACTGGTAGAGCGCGGCTACCGCTGGCGTGCCGCCCATGTAGCGCCACACGTTGTCGGCGTAGGTCTGGCCCGGCATCGTGAACGCGAACGGCGCCTCGTTGGCGAACCACCCGGTGACGCGCGGCGCGAACTGCTCGACCAGGTCCTTGCGCACGTACAGCCACGCCGCGCCGGGCCCGCCGCACACGTACTTCACCGAGCCGCCGCACGCGAACGACACGCCGAGATCGACGACGTCGATGGGCACCGTGCCGATCGACTGGTAGCAGTCGAGGATCACGTGCGCGCCGACCTCCTTCGCCCGCGCGACGATCTTCTTGACGTCCTGGATCTGGGCCGACGAGAACACCACGTGCTGCAGCGGCACCACGAGCGTGTGCTCGTCGATCGCCGCGCACACCGCGTCGGCATCGATCATCCCGTCCTTGGGCTCCACCAGCACGCACTTCGCGCCGCGCCGCTGCTCCTCCTGCCAGACGTACGACACCGTCGGGAACATCAGCGACTCGTAGACGACCTTGTTCCGGTCGGGCGTGTACTCGAAGCACGAGGCCAGCGTGGCCATGATGCCCGACACGTTCTGCTGCATGATCACCGTGCCCTGCGGCGCCG
>JAEUJX010000016.1 GCA_016794545.1 Myxococcales bacterium | reverse complement strand
CATATGCGTGGTTATAGCGAAGGCGCGCGGGCCGCGCCACGTGCGGCCTCGCGATCGACCTACGCATCGCCTTCGGCGATGCTACGCGGCCCGGCGAGCCGGGCCTTGCGATCGCGGGCAAACGTTCGGGTGGCCATCGCCATGCACAGGGCCGCGACGAGGAGGCCCACCGTGGGCACCCACAGCGCGGCCGCGATCGAGCCGGTCTCCTCGGAGATGGCACCGATCACCCACGACGAGGGCGCGGTGCCGATCATGTGCATCGTGAAGATCACGAGGCCCTGCGCGGCGACCGTCAGGCGCGGCGGCGCGAGGTCGTCGACGCTGGCCGCCATCGGGGCGTGGTACCAGCTGATGAAGAACAGCGTCAGGACGCCGATGATCTTCAGACCGACGCCGGCCGGCAGCAGGATCGCCGCCGTCGCGCACGGAGCGGTCAGCGCCATCCCGATCACGATCGTCCACAGCCGCCCGGTCGCGCTCTTCGCCGAGAGCGCATCGGAGATCCGGCCACCGACGAGGATGCCCGACAGCCCTCCGCACAGCGCGAGCCCGAGCAGCGCGGTGGCCTCCTCGTTCGACATGCCCTTCTCGCGGACCAGGAACTCCTTCAGCCAGGCGTTGTAGCCGCCGGCCGAGAACGCCATCACCGTCGTCGACGCGATCACCCAGCGCAGCGTCGGAATCCGGAGCAGCACCTTCGCATCGGCGACAAAGCCCGCGACCATCGCGCCGAAGCTCGTGTCCGGCACGCGCCCGTCGTCCACGACGATCGCGGCGGCGGGCGCCGGCGCGCCGCCGTGCGCCGGGATCGCGAGCGTCATCACGATCAGCGACAGCGCGATCCCTGGCACCGCGAGCGCGATCACGACGACCGGAAACCCGAGCGCCGCCCCCGCCCCGAACCCGACGACGCCGCCGACGAACAGGCCGAGGTTGAACACCGCCATCCGCGACGCCTTCTTCGGGCCATCGAAGATCTGTCCGAGGATCGAGTTCGCGACGGGCACGACCGCGGCGGTGCCGAAGCCCACCAGGGCGCGGCTCACCGCGAGCCCGAGGTAGCTCTCGCCGATCACGCCCGCCGCACCGGCGACGCTCGCGAGCCCGAGGCCGAACGCGATCACCCGGCGCCGGTCGTAGCGATCGCCCGCCCAGCCGAAGCCGAGCGTGGCCGCGGCGTGCGGCAGCATGAACACCGTCTGGAGGAAGCCGAGCTCCGCGTCGCCGATGTGGTAGCGCGCGACGAGATCCGGATAGACCGCGAACAGCGCGTTCCGCGCCGCGTACGAGATCATGTTCACGAGCGCGAGGACGACCAGGATCTGGACCGGCCGGATCCGGGTGGTCATGGAGCGGCGGCTCCGTCGGCGAGCGTCAGATCGTAGGCGCCCTCGGCGGACTTGTCGGTGCCCCGGATGCACAGGATCGCCGTCGCGCCCGCGGGCACCGCGGCGACGAGCTTCTCCTCCGCGCCCTTGCCGGGGCGCTCGCCCTTCGCGATCGACTTCCCGTCGAGGATGACGTCGGCCGAGAGGTCCATGTCACCGGGGGGCGCGATCGTGATCTCCGTCGTGCGCGCCGCCTGTTCGACCGGCAGCGCGTAGCAGTCGACGTCACCCGGCGTCCACGTGCCGTGCACGACGGTGCGATCCGGGGGCACCGGCATCGCGTGCTCGGGCGTGTCGTCCGGCTCCGCCTCGGCATCCGGCCCCGGCAGCTTCTCGCTGACGCGCAGCTGGTACGGCGCCTCGTGGTTCGAGCCCGCGCCCTTGATCGTCACGTAGTGGAACGGCGGCGCGCCCGACGGGACGAGCGGCACGAAGCCGCGCACGACCAGCGGCGCACCGCGGAGGCCCTTGCGGGTCATCAGCACCTTGCCGGCCGCATCGGCGACCTCGAGGACGAGCGCGACGCCGTCGACCGACGACACCTCGAGGTCGACGTAGTTCTTCGCGGACAGCGCCTCGATCGACAGCTTGTAGACGTCGGCGTCGCCGGTCCAGCCGAGGAAGCCCGTCGCGATGTCTCCGACGATCAGATCGTTCGCCGTGCCGCGATCGTCGTCGGGCTCGCGCTCGGCGCCGGTCGCCCACGGGCCGACCTTCGCGGTGATCTCGTAGACCGGCACGTTGACGCTGGCCGGTGCCGCCGAGCCGCTGCCACTGCCCGCACCGGGCCGCGCCGGCGGCGCACCCTTCTTCGGCTTCTTCGGCGCGGGCGCCGGCTTCACCGGCAGCTTCTTCGCGCGGACGACCACGGTGTACCGCCCCGGCGTGACGCCGAGGTTCGGGACGCCCTCGCGCGTCTTCGCTCCGCCGCGATCGGAGCGAGCGAGCGACGTGCCGCCGGCGTCGAGCACCTCGAGCGTCAGGTCCATGCCCTCGACCGCCGCGAGCTCGACCCCGAGCGCGCCCGGCGCCGCGACGTCGAGGCGGTAGTGATCGGCATCGGTCTCGGGATCGATCCGCCCGCGCAGCGTGCTGCCGAGCGGCAGGAGCGTGGCGACGTCGTCGCCGTCGTTCGGCTCGATCTCGTCGCTCGTCGCAGCGCCGCTGCCCGCGCCCGCGTCGCCGAGCACGGGCTGCGTCACGACCTCGACCGGCGCCGCGTCCCCCGCCCGCTTCTGGCGGGACTTGCCGCACGCGACGAGCGCGAGGGCACAGGCGAGGACGGCGGCTCTCGTCATCAGGCGACCTTGGACTTCTCCGCCAGGCCGGCGAGGAACTCGGCGCTGGACACGACGTTTCCGGCCACCTTGATCTCGCCCTTCATCTTGAAGATCTTGCCCTTGCGCAGCGGCACGACCTCGATGAAGAGCTGGTCACCCGGCGTCACCGCCTTGCGGAACTTCACGGCATCGATCGCCATGAACAACATAACGTGCGTCGTGGGATCGAATTCCACGGCCTTCGACGCGAGGATGCCGCCGGCCTGCGCCATCGCCTCGATCTGCAGGACACCCGGCATCACCGGCACGCCGGGGAAGTGGCCCTGGAAGTACGGCTCGTTGAACGTGACGTTCTTGAGGCAGAGCACGCGCTCGTCCGTCAGCTCGAGCACGCGGTCGATGAGGAGGAACGGATAGCGGTGCGGCAGGAGGCCGAGGATCTGCTCGGCCTTCATGACGGCGGGGGGCGACTCCGACATGCCGCGGTGTTACCACGGCCAGCGCCTCGCTTCGCGAGCTGCGCGGTCCGCCGGAGGCGGACCGCGTCTCACTTCATCTCGGCGTTCAGCTTCTCGGTCAGGTTGACGTCTGCCGAGACCCAGACCGTGGCGCTCTGATCGATGATCAGGTGCACGCCCTCCGCCTTCGCGATCTTCGCGATCAGCGGCTCGGCCTGCTTGAGCAGGCCCTGGATCAGCTTGGTGCGATCCGCGGCGAGCTCGCGCTCGAGCTTCACGTACGTCTGCTGGAGCTCGACGAACTTCTTCTCGAGCTCGGAGCGCTTCGCCGCGTAGGCCTCGGGCTTCAGGACGGCCTTCTGCTTGTCGAGATCCGCGTCAGCCTTCTTCAGGTCTTCCTGCTGCCTGTCGAGCGCGGCCTGCTTCTGCTTGCGGCCCTTCTCGAAGGCGTCGTTCGCGCGCTTGCCCGCCGGCGTCGTCGACAGCGTGTTCTCGATGTCGATCACGCCGATCTTCGGGTTCGCCGGCACGGCGCTGCCCGCCAGCCCCGACAGGAGCGGCGACACCATCAGTCCGAGTCCGAGACAGCCGAGTGCCAGATAACGCTTCATTGGATCCTCGCGCGCTTCATATCACCAGTTCGACGGACCGAAAGGCCGGTTGTTCACTAGAAGCCCCCGAGCAGAAGCGAGGGGTTAGAAGAAGTTACCGATGGTGAACTCGAAGACCAGAGGATCCTCGCCAGGTTGGGCGTCGAGGGGGATACCCCACTCGAACCGGAGCGGGCCGATCGGCGAGAACCAGCGGAAGCCGAAACCCACGCTCTTGCGCAGGCCGGTGGTGAGCGACTCGGCCGGGCGGAAGCACGGATCGAACTTGACCGAGATCGACGAGTTCTTGCGCTGGAGGCCCGAGCAGTAGCGGTCCTCGAGGTTGTACGCGTTGCCCATGTCGTAGAACACGACGCCGGAGATGCCGACCTTCTTGAACAGCGGGAACTCGATCTCGCTGTTCCAGATGAACTGCATGTTGCCGCCGAGCGGCAGCGAGCCGAGGCCCGTGCCGACGTCACCGGGCTGCTGCGTGAGCAGCTGCGGGCCGAGCGAGCGCGGCGCGTAGCCACGGATGTCGTAGATGCCGCCGACCAGGTAGCGCTCGGAGATCGGCACGCCGAGCGGATCCGTCGACGTCGTGACGCCGAGCTCCGCGTTGACCTTGAGCACGAACGGGCCCCAGAGCTGGCGATAGTGGCGGGCGAACCCGCCCCAGCGCACGAACTTGTTCTCGCTGCCGGTGTACTGGCTCGCGTACTCCGCGAAGATCGTGTGGTACCAGCCGCCGGTCGGGAACAGGCGATTGTTGCGCGAGTCCCAGGACAGCGAGGCGCGCAGCGACGAGGTCACGCCACCTCTGAATAGATTTGCGACGCTGGTCGCCGCGATCGGCGCGGAGGTCGCGCCGAGGTTCGCGATGCCGCCCGAGCCGGTCGAGATCGACACGTCCTCGAGCTTGTAGGTGAGGAACGCGCGCGCCTCGTACGACAGCGGATAGCCCCACGTCAGCGTGCCGCCGGAGGCGTTGCGGAAGAACGTGCCGAAGCCGCGGCTCTGGTTGTAGAGGTCGAACGCGAACGTCCACTGCGTGTCGAGGAAGTACGGCTCGACGAAGCGGAGCAGGAACAGCTGCCGCAGCGAGCTGATCTGCGCCTGGAGCGCGAGCGTCTGGCCGCGGCCGAACAGGTTGTTCTGGCTGATCTGCGCCTGCGCGATGAAGTTCTCGACCGACGAGAAGCCGGCGCCGATCTGGAACGTGCCGGTGGGGCGCTCGACGACCTCGACGTTCACCTCGACGAACTCGTCGGAGCTGCCGCGCTTGGTCGAGACCACGACGTTCTCGAAGAAGCCGAGCGCGGTGACGCGGCGCTTCGAGATCTCGAGGTTCGTGTTGTTGAACAGCTCGCCCTCCGAGATCTTCATCTCGCGGCGGATCACCTTGTCGCGCGTCTTCGAGTTGCCGCGGATGTTGATGCGCTCGAAGTAGGCGCGCTTGCCGCGCGCGACCTCGAACGTGAGCGAGATGCGGCGGTTCGGCAGGTCGACCTTGGTCAGCGGCAGGACGTTCGCGTAGGCGTAGCCCTGGTCCTGATAGAAGGACGACAGCTTCTCGCGGTCCTCGGCGATCATCGTGCGCGAGAACTTCACGCCCGGCCGCATCTTGATCTTCTCGAGGTTCGCCTCGGCGGTGCCGATCAGGTCGCCCTTGAACTTCACGTCGCCGATCGTGAAGACCGGGCCCTCGTCGACCGGGATCGAGAGGTACATGTACTGCTTGTCGCGCGACAGCCGGAGCTGCGGCGTGCCGACCTTGACGTTCGCGTAACCGCGGTCCCAGTAGTGCGCGGACACGAGCAAGAGGTCGCGCTCGAACGCCTCCTGGCTGTACGTGCCGGAGTCGTTCAAGAATGACAGCGCGTCCTGGCGCCGCGTCGCGATCGAGCCGCGCAGCTCCTCGTCGGAGATCGCGCTGTTGCCGATGAACTGGACCTCGCGGATCTTGACCTTGGCCTTCTCGTCGACGGTGAACCACACGTCGACCTCGGACTCGTTGACCGGCTTGATCTCGTAGTCGACGGTCGCGAGGTAGAAGCCCTTCTGGACGTACTGGTCCGCGATCTTCTCGCGGTTCTTCTTGACCTTCGTGACGTCGACGATCGCGTCGAGCTCGAGGTCGATCACCTCGTTGATCTTGTCGAGACCGAGCTCGCTGTTGCCGGCGATCAGCACCTTGCGGATCGACGGCTTCTCCTTCACCGCGAACGTCAGGGTGACGCCGCCCGACGGGTTGACCTCCGCCTCGACGTCGATGTCGGCGAAGAAGCCCATCTTCCACATCGCCCGCAGATCCTCGCGGAGCTTGCTCGCATCGAGCAGCGTGCCCGGCTTCGACAGCAGCTGGACGCGGATCGCGTCGTCCTCGACCTTGCGGTTGCCGCGGAACTGCACGCGCTCGATCGCCCTGCCCTGCAGCGCGAGCTGCGCGCTCGGCGCGTTGGGATCCGGCGCCGGCTGCGCGTTCGCGACGCCGCCGGTGGCGACGGCGAGCGCGAGGAGGAGGGCGAGAACGAGGACGAAGCGCTGCATCACGACGCGGCTCCGTTCTCGGCCGCCTTCGGGGCGTCGGCCTCGGCGGCGGGCTCCGGCTTCGGCTCCGGCTTCCCACCGGCCTTCGCGGCGGCCTCCGCGGCGTGCTGCTGGGCCTCCGGGTGATCCTCGTCGAGCAGCCGGCCGCCATCGACCATGCGCAGCCGGCGGGGCATCAGTGACGCGAGGTCGGGGTTGTGCGTGACGACGAGCAGCGTGGAGCCGCGCTCGCGGTTCAGATCGAGGAACAGCTGGTGGATCGCCTCGCCGGTCTTGCGGTCGAGGTTGCCGGTCGGCTCGTCCGCGAGCAGCAGGCTCGGCTCGAGCACCATCGCCCGGGCGAGCGCGACGCGCTGCTGCTCGCCGCCGGAGAGCTCGCTCGGCCGGTGCGTGAGGCGGTGCGTCAGGCCGACGCGACCGAGGATGTCGCGCGCCCGCTCGCGGGCCCTCTCGATCGGGACGCGCTGGATCAGCGCCGGCATCATCACGTTCTCGAGCGCCGTGAACTCGGGCAGCAGGTGGTGGAACTGGAACACGAACCCGATCTCGCGGTTGCGGAAGTCGGCGAGCCGCGCCGGGTTCATCCGGGTCAGCTCCTCGCCGTTGAACTTGATCGAGCCGCTCGACGGCAGGTCGAGCGTCCCGAGGATCTGGAGGAACGTCGACTTGCCGACGCCCGAGGCGCCGACGACGGCGACCATGTCCCCCCGCTCGAGGGTCAGGTCGATGTCCCACAGGATGGGCAGCGCCTTGCCGCCGTGGAGGTAGGACTTGGCCAGCTTCCGGACCTCGATCCGGGCTCCTCGTTCCGGGCGGATCGTGCTGATGGGAGCCTCGACGTCGGTCACAGGAATCTCTAAAGGGCGCAGGAACTTACTTATTGGTCCTGCGGGTGTCAACGCGGGTTGGGACCATTGCCGACGCGCAATGGTTGCCTGCGTTCCCCAGTGATCCCGGAGGCTAGAGGCCGAGCGACGCGCCGATCATCCACTGCCGGGTGCTCATCGCGTAGTCGGCGCCCATGCTGATGTCGGCGTTGGTCAGCGTGTAGTCGAGCCAGAACGTGACCGGGAGCTTCGAACGGTATTCGACGCCACCGCCGGCGAGGATGCCGCTGCCGGTGCCGTCGAGACCGTCGGCCTTCGGGTCGAGCGCGATCCGGTTGAGGCCGAGCTTGCCGTAGAGCTCGAAGCCGTCCGAGAGCGGATAGCTGTACTTGGCGGCCAGGCCCAGCTGCGTGAGCGAGTAGGCGCGCCCGGCGTCGACCATGAGGACGTCGGCGCGCTGGGCGGAGCCCTCGACCGCGAGCTTGCCGAACGCGAAGCCGCCGATGAGCTTCAGGGTCCGGCCCTCGGCCGAGTACTCGAGGTCGCCGGTCGTGGCGATCCCGTCGCCGACGCCGAGCCCGATGTACCCGCCGGCGTGTGCGGACGACGCGGTGGCGGCCAGGAGCAGCGCGACGAGCGGCAGCGACTTCATGGGCCGTTGGGACAGCATTTCGCGTGCCACCGGGCAAGTGGCCGGAAGGACGTGCGCACCTCCCCCCACCGTCGATGATTATTCACGAAGTCCGGACGCTAGTGACGCATTCCCGCCGCGGGTCGCACGCGCGCGGCGAGGAGCGCCGGGTACAGCGTCGCGGCGATCGAGATCAGGACTCCCGCGGCGGCGGCCGCGGCGACGGACTGGGGATCGACGTGAATCGGCAGGCGATCGATGTAATAGACGTCGGGGTTGAGCGGCAGACCGAACCGCTTGCCGGCCCAGCAGGCGACGAGGCCGGTCGCGATGCCGAGCACGGTGCCGATGAGGCCGATCATGAGGCCCTGGATCGCGAACAGCTGCATCACGCCGATGTCGCTCGCGCCGAGCGTCTTGAGCAGCGCGATCTCGCGCGCCTTCTCGACGACGACCATGATGAGATTGCCGACGATCGAGAACGATGCGACGAGGATCACGATCCCGAGCACGAGGAACATCGCGATCTTCTCGAGCTTGAGCGCCGAGAACAGGCTGCGGTTGAGCTCGCGCCAGTCGATCACGCGGTAGCCCGGACCGATCGCCTCGGCGATCACGCCGCTCTTGCCGAGGTAGCGATCGGTGTCGTCGGGATCGTCGATCCGGACCTCGATGCCGTCGACCGCATCGCCGCGATCGAGGAAGTCCTGGAGGGAGTCGAGCGTGACGTAGACGTACTTGAGGTCGTACTCGTACATCCCGGTGTAGAAGATGCCGGCGACGCGGTAGTCGCGATTGAACGGGATGGGCGTGCCGGTCGCATCGGGGTTCGACGGATCGGAGAGCGGCGAGACGACGCGCACCTCCTCGCCGGTGTAGAGGTGCGTCTGCTTCACGAGCTCGCGGCCGACCAGGATCCCGGGGAGCGACTGCGTGCGGCGCGACACCGTCGGCTCGAGGTCGACGACCTTGATCACGTGCTCGTCGAACGCGTCGTCATCGTCGGGATCCGCGCTGGAGAAGTCCTGCGGGGGATCGCCGGAGACCACGAGATCCGGCGGCGGCGGATCGACGACCGCGGGCGCCGGCGGCTCGTCGAGCGCCGGCGGCTGGTCGGGATCCCGGCCGGAGAAGTCGATCGGATCGCCGCCGCTCGGCATGTCGGGCGGCGGCGGATCGACGCCACCGGTGTCGTGCGGCTTCTGCGGGATCGAGCGGTCCTGGCGGTCGGTGACGAGCGGGTCGAGGCGGTTCATCGCCTCGCGATCCTCGAGATCGCTGATCAGGTCCGTCACGGAGCCGACCGTCTTCGGATCGATGCCCTTGATGATGACGTTCATCCCGTTGTTGTGCGCGGCGATCACGACCTCGCTCACCGCGTACGGGGTGGACGCGACGACGCCGGGCAGCTTGTCGAGCTTGTCCTTGACCTCGCGCCACTCGACGAACTCGCCGTCCTCGCGCGTGATCTGGATGTGCGCGTTCGAGCCGAGGATCTTCTCGCGCAGGTCGGTCTCGAATCCGCTCATCACGGACAGCACGCAGACCAGCGCCGAGGTGCCGATCCACACGCCGCCGATCGGCACCGTGGTGAAGAACGTGAAGAACGCGCGCAGCGACCCGAAGAACGCGCACAGGCCGACGATCACCCAGCCCGCGAGCGCGCTGATGCCGAACGCCTGGAGCAGATCCAGCTGCATCTCGGGGCCCAGCGTGACGAACGGGATGCTGTTGTGGATGGTGAGCTTCGACAGCCCGAGCGAGCCGACCGCGATCACGAGGCCGGCGAGAAAGCCGACCATCGACGGCTTGGAGTGCCGGATCACGAACCAGAACACCGCGCCCACGTTCACCGCGACGGCCAGCGCGAGCAGCAGCACGAGCGGATCCGAGAACGGCGAGACCACCATCATGGCCATCGCGAACGCGAAGCCGCCGACGATCTCGCGCAGCACGACCACCAGCAGCAGCGAGCCACCGATGATGAGCTTCCCGGTCCGCGTGACCTTCGGGTGAGGAACCAGCAGGTAGCGCCACGCGACGAACGCGCGGTAGCCGGCGAGGTCGGACACGCCGCGCATCGCGAGGGCGATGCCCGCGACGACGGGACCGAACGCGATGATGTACGTGTCGCCGGTCGCCTCCACGCCCTTCTCGAACGACGTGATCGTGATGACCACGCCGGCGATCGCCAGGAGCGCGCCGGCGATCACGAGGATCCAGGCGCGGGTGTGGCGGTACGTCGGGGGCGCTCTCACGTCGTGATCACTCCGGTCGCATCAACGGGAACAGGATGACATCGCGGATCGACGGCTGCCCGGAGAGCAGCATGGCCAGGCGATCGATGCCGATACCCTCGCCGGCCGTCGGGGGCATCCCGACCTCGAGCGCGCGGCAGTAGTCCTCGTCGTAGTCCATGGTCTCGTCGGCGCCCGCGGCCTTGGCGGCCAGCTGCGCCTGGAAGCGCGCGCGCTGGTCGTCGGGGTCGTTGAGCTCGGAGAAGCCGTTCGCGATCTCCTTGCCATTCACGAACAGCTCGAACCGGTCGCAAAATGCCCCGTCCTTGTCGTTTTTCCGCGCGAGCGGGGACACCGCGAGCGGAAACTCCGTGAGGAACGTGGGTTGGACGAGCTTGTCCTCGGCGACCGCCTCGAACAGCAGGTAGCCGAGGTGGCCCGCGGTGACCCGCCGCTGCTCTGGAGCAAACGTCGCGACCACGTCGCGGATGGCGTCCTCGCGCCGGACCGAATCCTTGAGCGCCGCCGTGAGCGACGCGTGGTCGGCGGGGTTGCCGACCGGGCTCCCCTGCGCGAGCACGCGCGCGATGTCGGCGGCCGGCAGCTTCTTGCCGAGCAGGAAGCTCGCGGCGAACGCCGGATCCTCGAACACGCGCTCGGCCTCGGCGACGCCACCGAGATCCTTGACCGCATTGCGGATCGACAGCCGCCGCCACGGCGCGGCGAGCTCGATCTCGACGCCGTCCCACGTGACCTTCGTGCCGCCGAGGATCTCGTTCGCGAGCGAGACCACCATCTGCTCGGTGAGATCCATCAGGTCGTTGTAGTTCGCGTAGGCCCAGTAGAACTCGAGCATCGTGAACTCGGGGTTGTGGTTGCGCGACAGCCCCTCGTTGCGGAAGTTGCGGTTGATCTCGTAGACGCGCTCGAAGCCGCCGACGACGAGGCGCTTGAGATAGAGCTCGGGCGCGATCCGCATGTAGAGCCGCATGTCGAGCGCGTTGTGGTGCGTCATGAACGGGCGCGCCGCGGCGCCGCCGATGATCGGGTGCATCATCGGCGTCTCGACCTCGAGGAACTGGCGGTCGTCGAGGAACTTGCGGATGCCGCGCACGATCGCCGAGCGCTTCCGGAACACCTCGCGGACGTCGGGGCTGATCGCGAGATCGACGTAGCGCTGGCGGTAGCGCAGCTCGACGTCGGTCAGACCGTGCCACTTGTCGGGCAGCGGGCGCAGCGACTTGGTGACGATCCACAGGCGCGTGGCGAGGATCGAGAGCTCGCCGCGCTTGGTCCAGAACGCGGGCCCCTCGGCGACCACGATGTCGCCGGCGTCGAGCTGCGGCAGGACCTTCTCGAAGTCCTCACCGCTCAGGTGGTCGACCGAGAGGTAGAGCTGGATGTGACCGGAGGTGTCGCGGATCGGTGCGAACACCGTCTTGCCGAAGCCGCGCTTGGCCATGACGCGGCCGGCGACGCGCAGCGGCGTGCCGTCGATCGGCGTGATGGTGACGTCCCCGCCCTTCTCGCCCTTCTCCCCCTTGGGCTCCCTGGGAGCGTCCTTGGGCGGAGGCGGCGGCTTGGTCGGCTCGTAGGTCGCGCGGACCTCGGCGAGCGTGACCTTGGGGCCCAGGTCGTTGCGGTACGGGTCGCTCCCTGCGGCGCGCAGCGCGGCGGCCTTCTCCCGACGCTCGCCCATGATGCGGTCGAGGGTGGATTCGGGCTGTTCGGGGGCTCGCGACGACATGGCCGCGCACCATACCTCATCCCCGGCGGAGAGGCGCCGTGCTATCAGGTGCCCATGGACCGAGCGATCCTCGTGATCCCGCTGCTGGTGATCGCGGCCGGGTGCAAGAAGGACGGGGACGCCCCCGGGCCGGCCAAGGAGCCGGCCAAGGTGTCGGCGACGGTGTCGGCCGCCTGCGGCACGGCGAAGCAGGAGGGCCCGATCGCCTGGATCGAGGATGACTACGCGTCGGCCCTCGCGTGCGCGAAGGAGAAGAACCTCCCGCTCGTGCTCGATCTGTGGGCGCCGTGGTGCCACACGTGCCTGTCGATGAAGTCGACCGTGTTCATGGACGGCTCCTTCGAGCTCGACGCCGACAAGTTCGTGTTCGCGGCGCTCGACACCGATCGCGAGGACAGCGCGCCGGTGGTCGCGAAGTTCCCGCTGTCGGCGTGGCCGACGTTCTACGTGATCGACCACGACGAGACCGTCCTCGCGCGCTGGGTCGGCTCGGCGAGCACGCCGCAGTTCCACGCCTTCCTCGACGCCGGCATCGCCGCACGCGCGGGCGCCGAGGGCGCCGGCAAGCGCCTGCTCGAGGCCGAGCGCGCCCTCGCGGCCAAGAACTACGGCGCCGCCGAGAAGGCGCTGATGCTCGCCCTCGCCGAGGCGCCGGCCGACTGGGTCCGCCGCCCGGACGCGCTGGTCTCGCTGCTCTCCACGATCTCGCGGCAGCACGACGATCCGCGCTGCGTCGAGGTCGCGATCGAGAACATGGAGAAGACCGGTAGCTCGGCGAGCGCGGCGGACTTCGCCTCGCTCGCGCTGTCGTGCGCGGGCAGCCCGAAGGTCGACGCGACGCGCGTCGGCGTGCTGCGCGCGCTCGCGATCAAGAGGCTCGAAGGGCTGCTCGCGCAGGCCGACGCGCACCTGTCGGTCGACGACCGCAGCGACGCGATGGTGATCCTGCGCGAGGTCTACGAGGCGATCGGCAAGCAGGACGAGGCGAAGGCGCTCGCCGAGAAGCAGCGCGCGCTGATCGACGACGCCGCGCAGAAGGCCACGAGCCCCCTCGCCGCGATGACGTTCAACTGGCAGCGCGCCGAGGTCTACGTCTACCTCGGCCGCCCGCTCGACATCGTCCCCGCCCTCGAGAAGTCCGCGGCGGATCTGCCCGGGGAGTACGACCCGCGCGCGCGCCTGGGCTGGGTCTACCTCAAGGCCAAGAAGCTGCCGGAGGCGGCGAAGTGGACCGACGAGGCGCTGAAGCTCGTCTATGGTCCGCGCAAGGGCCGCGTGATCGCGCAGCGCGCGGAGATCGCGAAGGAGATGGGCGATGTCGCAGGCGAGCGGAGGTTCCGTACCGAGGCCGTCGCGCTGTGGGAGTCACTGCCGCCCGCGCAGCAGAGCGCCGACGCGCTCGCGAAGGCGAAGGACGCGCTCGCCAAGCTGGATGCTGCACCTACACCGGCCCCGTCCACGAATTGACGCCGGAATCCGCGGCGTGAAGCGCTGTTCACGCCGAGGACCACGACACGGCCGACGCCCCAAGTCCGCGATGGGCCGTCGAAACCGCCTGGTCCAGCCTTTGAAGAACGGATGGGCATGCGGAACAAGCTCCTCCTCGCCTCGCTGACTGCGTCGATGCTGCCTCTCATGATGGGTGCCCAGGGTGACGGCTGCGCGGCCGGCTCGAAGTCGCCCGCCCCCGACGTGCGCGGCACGTGGGCGATCGACTACGACGACACGATCGGTGTCGAGGTGAAGATCGGCGGCGCGATCTACAACGCCGAGCTCGGCGCCACGGGCGGCAGCGTGACGATCAACCACGCGGGCAAGCCGTACACGTTCGACCTCGACTGCGCGCGCGCGGACGTCCTGTGCCCGAGCGAGGCGTGGCCGAACAAGGTCGTCGTCGAGCAACGCGACGTGATGCACCAGCACCAGATGGTGGTGAACCTCCCCGCCGCGGACTGCGACGGCGAGCTCGAGCAGCCCGCGCCCGGCACGTGCGGCGCCGGCACCAGCAATCCGAGCTGCGACCTGGTGTGCGGCGGCAACATCACCGTGCGCACGCAACAGGCGTTCGGTGTGATCGGCGAGACCGGGGACTCGTTTCGCCTCTACCTCGGCGGCGGCGTCGTCACGAACGGGGTGAACTGCGCGATGCTCGGCTACTCGCTCGCGGATGCCGACCTCGTCACCGTCGGCCGCGGCGACGAGGCGTGGGAAGCGACGGACATGAAGGCCGGCCTCGTCACGATCGGCTACGCGGGCGCCTGCCTGTTCGCCGGTCAGGTCGCGGGCACCGACCAGGCGGTGCTCGTCGGCGCGGAGCTCAAGTTCACGACCGGCTTCACCGGCGCGAAGCAGTAGCCGGCCGGCACGCGTCGAGCAGGCGGACGCCGGCCCGTGGGGCCCGGCGCGCGAGCTCGAGCTCCTTCACGCGCTCGCGCAGCTTCGCGTCCTCGGGACGCCGCTCGAGCTGCTCGGCGAGCGCCTTCTCCTCCTCGAGCATCGGGATCAGCGCGCGCTCCAGCCGGTCCTCGACGTAGGTGCGGAGCAGCGTGTTGCACAGCTCGGCCGCGCGGCGGGGATCCGGATCTCGCACGCCGACGTCGAGGACGAGCGTGCCGGGCTTCGGCGTCGCGATGATCGACTCGGCGGCCAGCGGGGCCTCGAGGCGCAGCTGCCGCGTCACCCGCTCGCGGAGCGGCTGGCTCTTCAGCACCTCCGCCTCGGTCGCGAGGAACACGTCGGCGGCGGCGCCGTTCGCCGGTGGATCGAACACGAGGCTCCCCGCCGCGGCGGGCGCCTCGCCCGTCGACCCGCAGGCCCCCGCGAGGACCGCGGCGATCAGCACGGTTCGCATGGCGCTGCGATACCACGGGAATCGCCGGTCCCGGCTCCGGTCGGATCGACAACCGGAATTTCCGAGCCGGGGAGCCGTGTATCGTGCTCGCATGTCTGCTCGCTCCCGCGCCTCGGCCATCTCGGTGGGCGCTGCCACCCTCGGGCTCGGCGCGAGCATCGCCAGCCTCTACGACTACGTCGGCCCGGCCCCGGCGTTCTGCGCCGAGGGCGGCTGCGCGAGCGTCCGCGCGTCCGCGTGGGCCGCCCCGCTCGGGATCCCGATGCCGGTGCTCGGCATCG
>JAEUJX010000011.1 GCA_016794545.1 Myxococcales bacterium | reverse complement strand
CCCCGCTTCTTCTGGAAGATCCGCCAGTCGCCGGCCAGGTAGCTCAGGTCCTCGTCGGGGGCCGGCTCGAGCTCGGGGCGGCCCTGCGGGCCGGCGGGCGCGGGGCCGGGCGCCTGCCAGCCGGGCGGGCGTCGAGCCGGGCGCTGCGAGGACATGCCGGCACTCTACCCGCGGTAGGATCGGCAGTCATGACGCGGATGTGGATCGTGAGCGTGCTCGCCGTCGCCGCGTGCGGAGGCGACGATGGTGTCCACCGCCTGCCCGACGCGCCACCGCCGCCCGACGCGGCGATCGACGCGGCGATCGACGCGGCGATCGACGCGCCGGTCGACGCGTCCGGCACGCTGACCACCATGCCGGTGCAGCCGACCGGCCTGGGCTCGCTGTGCGGCGTCGCGTTCGACCCGATCGACAGCGAGGTGATCGTCTACCCGTGCAACAACGCGAACATCTACCGCCGCTCTCCGACCGGCACCGCGCTCGGCATGATCGCACGGCCCGGTGAAGCCACGGATGACGTCGACGTGGACATCGCGCTCGTGGCGTTCACGCTCGGCACGACGGCGGTCCCCGCCGGCGCGCTGCTGTTTGGCAACGGCGAGACGGGAGTCGTCGAGGTGTACACGCCGGAGACGTCGGCGACGGCGACCCTGGTGACGCAGTTCGGCGCGAGTCACGTCGTCGGCCTCGCGCATCATCCGACGCGCGGCACGCTGTTCGTCGCGCAGGATCGCAACGGTGCGACCAACGCGAACACGATCGCCGAGATCGACCCTGCGACCGGCGCGGTCGTCTCGATGTTCGTCACGACGCCGGCGTACGTCGTCAACTACGGCGACGTCGACGTCTGCCGGTCGAGCGGCAACCTGTTCGTCGTCAGCAACGCCGAGACGACGATCGCCGAGCTCACCCCCGCCGGCACTCTCGTCGGCGAGTACCCGCTGCCGGCGGGCGTCGGCGGCCCGAGCGGCATCGCGCTCGAGGGCGACGCGGCGGGCAGCGCGTGGATCAGCGACACCAGCGGTGGGCTGTGGAGGCTCTCCGGGCTGCCGTGCGCGCCCTGATCACGGCATGACGTTGTCCCAGCCGGAGTCGAGCGAGAGCATCTCGTCGAGCCAGACCGCGAGGTGCTTGCCGCTGCCGTCCTTGCGCGGCGAGACCGTGTCGGGCGGGAACAGCAGCCAGACGTGCTCGCCGCTGTCCTTCGCGTAGACGCGGAAGTTGTCGTGCCCGGCCAGCGCGCGGGTGCCGAGGTCCGCGACGCCCTGCGCGAACGCGGTCTCCGGCATCGGGAAGCCCTGCGCGCCCGCGGCGCAGTCGGGATAGCCGTAGCCGTAGAAGCTGCGGATCACGCCGTCGCGCGTGCTCGTGACGATCGCGAGGCGGCGATCCGGGTGCGCGTCGGCGAGGTAGCCGAGCGCGTTCTGGAGCCCGCCGCCGTCGGCCTGACGGCACGCCGCGCAGTCGGGCGGCAGCGCGGCGTCGAGGTTCCACGTCTCGCGGAACTGCTTCTGGAGGCACGGGGTCAGGAACGCATCGCCGAGCGGCGGTCCCGAGTCGTCCAGCAGGTGGACCGGCGTGTCCCCGAACGCGAGCTGCGTCCGGTGATAGTTCATGAGGGCGCCGAAGCCGCCGGCCGACGAGCCGGTGAGCACGACGCGCGAGACCCCGGCCGACTTCGGGATCAGGTAGTCGAGATCCGCGCCGACGTTCGCGTAGCCGACGAACATGCGGCCGCCGAGGCCGTCGGGCTTGGAGCCCGCGTGGACGTCGCCCGTGCAGTACGGGATGAACACGAACGTCGCGTCCTTGAGCGGGTTCTTGTCGTCGAGGCGATCGAAGATGCCGACGTTGTAGATCCCGATGTTGGACTCGAAGTCGGCGGCCCCCCAGCCCGACGGGTGCGCGACGCTGTTGCACGTGCCGTTGTTGAAGCAGGCGCCGCCGCCCTCCATGTAGATCACGAGGTCGCCGCTCGTCCCGAGGTTGACGCCGATGCCGGTCGGCGTGCCGTTCATGCACTTCGTGCCCGGCACGGCGACGTACTCCCAGGTCTTCGGCATCGTACCGAGCGTCGGGGGCGAGCCCGTCGGCCCGTCACTTCCGCAACCGGCTGCGAGGATGACGGCGAGAGCCGCGAGGTGCTTCATGCGCCGACTGTACGCCGGATCAGAAGTCGTTCGGGAACATCGCGCAGGCCGTGGTCGGCGGCGCGGTGCACGCGGCCGGGGCGGGACCGATGCCGGCCTTGTTCGCGATCCAGGACATCAGGTAGTCGACCTCCGACGTGCGCGGAAAGTCACGGTGCGCCGTGGTCGCCGAGTAGCAGTTCGTGATCATCGTCGTCGTGCCGCCGCCCGAGGTGTCCGCCGCCCACTTGTTGCGGCCGCACGCGGCGCGCGCCGGGCCGATGAACGTGTCGGCGCCGCCCCACATCGCGAGGATCGGCGCGCCGGTCGCATCGATCGCCGGGCGATCCTCGGGCCAGCGAGCGCGCCACTTCGCCGCCGTGGCGTCCGTGCAGTTGCCGCCGAGCGCGCACTGGTTCGCCACCTGCGTGACGTACGTCGCGTCGAACCAGTCGACCGGATTCGTGCCGAGCGCCATCATCTTCGCCTGGTCGTAGCAGGCGCCGCCGAACATCGCGTCGCGCGCGGCCGTGCGCTTCGCGGCCTGGAACACGGTGGTGCCGGACCCCGCGCCCTCGCGCAGCTCGGTCGCGGACCACGCGTACACCATCGCGTAGAGGATCGAGTTGATGTCGCCGGCGTTCGCCGTCGAGAGCGGGCCGGCCGCATCGGTCGTGGCCGCCGCGAACAGCGTCAGCGAGACCCAGAACGGTGCCAGCGTCGCGACGCCGACGAGCTGACCCGTCATGCCGTACGACTCCGCGTAGCTCTGCGCGGCGACCGCGGCGTGTCCGCCCTGCGAGTGGCCGACGAACGCGACCTTCGCCGGCGGGTTCGTCAGGATCTTCGCGGCCGCGCGCGTCGCGTCGAGGATCGCGTGCGCCTCGTCCTCCGCGTTGAAGTAGCCGTGCGGCTGGTTGAACGAGTAGCCTGCGTAGTCGGGTGCGATCACCGTGTAGCCGGCGCCGGCGAGGCGCAGCAGGACAGGCGGGTAGTCGTCGTCGCGCTTCGGCCCCGACAGATCGACCCTGGACGGCGCGCACTGCGGCGCGAAGCCGACGGAGCCGTGGCCGAACACGAGCAGCGGTGCACCGGCGAGCGGCGTCTCGGGGACGAGCAGGATCGCGCCCATCGCGCCCTCGGCGCGCGCCGCGGCGACCGTGTTCCGCGTCGAGCGGTACGCGATGCGATAGCCCCAGAATCCGCTCGTCGCGTTGCCGGCGACGGTGTTCTGGTAGCCCATCGCGTAGTCGTCGATCTGCCTGTTCACCTTGTACTTCGACAGCGACTCGGCCTTCGCGCAGCGGAACACGTCGCCCCGGCGCGTGTCGTCCATCGCCGGGAGGCCCGACGGCAGCGTGTACACGTCGGCGAGCGCGTCGTTGCATGCCATCGCGAGGGCCGGGTGCGCGCCGAGCGTCTCCACCGGGCCGTCGATCGCCACGTCGGCCGGTGCATCCGCGACCGTCGGAGCATCGGGCGTCTTCGAGCCCCCGTCATCACCACAGCCGATCAACGCGAGTGACAGCGCACACCCCAGACGAAGTTTCCCCATAGACACACCATGATAAGGGAAGACCCGTGGCGGGTGGAAGGATTCTCACCACGCCACGACGGTTCCTCAGCTGCCCGCCGGCCGCATGGTGAACGGATAGGAGACCTTCACGTCGCCCCCGTTCTTCGGCTTCGGGAACTCGATCGCCTTGATCACGCCCGCGAAGCAGGCATCGACGTTCTTGTCGACGTCGCCCTTCGCCTCCGACGAGGTGACGCGGCCGGTCCCCGCGATCGTGAAGTCGACGCGGATGCTGCCCGCGATCGCCGGCTTCACGAGGAGCTGCTTCTCGTAGCAGTACGTCAGCTTCTGGATGTTGCGCTTGATGTAGCGGCGGATGATCGCCTTGTCGAGATCGCCGGTCACCGTGGGCTGGCCGATCCGCATCGTCGGGACGTTCGCGCCGCGCCCGCGCATCCCGCCGCACCCCGCGGGGCCGAACCCGCTGCCGGTGCCGCCGCTGCCGAGGGTGCCGTAGCGCCCCGTGCCGATCGTGCCCCAGCCGGTGCCGCAGCCACCGCCGGGTCCAAAGCCGGACCGCCCGAACCCGAAGCCGCCGTCGAGCTCGGCCTCCGCCTCGTCGGTCGCGGCGGCGCCGGGCTCGAACGTGATCCCGATGCTGACGTCGACGCCCTTGCCGCCCTTCGGCCGGGCGAACGCGAGCTTCCCGACGACGGCCGCGATGCACGCCTCGGCCTCCTGGACGAGCCCCGTCGCCGACGCCGCGACCGCCTTGCCGTCCGCGGCGATCGTGAAGGTCACCGTCGCCGTGCCTCGGAGCTCGGGCGCCTTCGCGCGCGCCTTCGTGTAGCAGGCGCCGAGCCTGGTCTGCGCGGCGCGGATCGTCGTGCCGAACGCCTTCGTGTCGAGCGTGCCGGTGAAGGTCGGCGCCCCGAACGAGACGCGCGGCGCGGGCTCGGCGAGCGCTGCGGAGGACGCGAGGAGCACGGCGAGGGCGGCGGTGCGCATCCACCGGTAGTAGCATCAGTCGAGGCCGGCCCGGAGGCCGATCGACAGCGCGCGTTCGTCGGGGGAGGCGAGACCCTGGACGAACACGCGCACGTGTGACGTGTGGATCTGCACGCCGGCGAGCGCGTGCGCGTTGACCGTGCTCGGGCCGTCGGACTCCGACGCGGTGACCGTCGCGGAGCCGATCGGTAGGTCGTCGGCGTTGATCACGAGCGTGGAGTCGAGCTGCGCGATCACGGTGCTCGTCCCCGTCGTGAACGTCAGGCCGCCGCCGCCATAGAGGCCGAACACGCTGCCGAGCCGCACACCGGTCGTGATCTCGACGGGGATCGCGGTCGTCGACGCGACGACCTTCAGCGTGCCGTTCGAGATCATCGCGACGTTCGCGCGATCGCGCGAGCCGGTGACCGTGAAGTTCAAGCGGAGCGGCGCGGCGAGCCCGATCTCCCACTCCGCATGCTCGAGGCCCGTCGTGATCGACAGGCCGGTCCACCGGAGCTGACCGCGGACCGCGTCGGGGATGACCTTGTACTGGACGTGCGCGCCGCCCGCGAGCAGCTCGCCGGCGAGCTTCCGGATCGTGGTCGACGCGTACGAGCCGTTCGCGGAGACCGACCACCGCGGATGTCCCCACCTCCCGAGGCTCGCGCCGAGCGTGACCCCGTAGTTGACGACCGCCGCGGAGAACACCTTGTCGCTCGAGGTCAGCCGCGCGTCGCTCGCGAGCGCGCTGTCGGCGACGAAGCCGATCATCAGGTCCTTGTCGTGTGGCTGGTAGTCGACGCCGAGCGAGTGGTTCGCGAACGCGGCGATGTTCGCGAACGAGTGCAGGAGCTGCGGCAGGCCCTGGAGCTCGAACAGCTCGTTGATGCGCGCCTCGGAGTCCGCGAGCACCTGCGCGAGGTCGGCCCCGATCTGGTCCGCGAGGTCCTGGCCGGCCTGGTTCAGGGTCACCGTGACCTTCGAGTCCGCGCCGGCGACGCCGCCGGCCAGGATCACGAGCGCGGCCAGGGACTTCACGGGCAGAACGATACCTTGCCAATCGAATATCCGATGGATATATTCTGGATATGCGACGCAAGCTCCCGCCGGAGACCCCGCTGTACGTGAAGCTGCCGAGCCCGGCCGTCGACAAGCTCGATCGCGCGTCGGCCGCACTCGGCGTCCCGAAGAAGCAGCTGGTCGCCGACCTGGTGGCGAGATATGTCGACCCCGACGGCGGTCCGGTGCTCGGCACGTACTCGTTCCAGGCGCACCCCGCGCAGGAGCTGCCGGAGGTGCTGAACGCGAAGCAGGCCGGCGTGCTCCTCCAGATCGACGAGAAGCAGGTGATCGAGCTCGCGGAGAAGGGCACGCTGCCGGGCAAGAAGCTCGGCACGCAGTGGCGGTTCTCGCGCGAGGCGCTCGTCGCCTGGCTCGCTACCTAGCGCGCGGTGCGGGGCCGACCGGTGTGCCGAGTGGGCGTAACCGGCCGCGCGCCCAATCCTCGAGTCCCTTGCCGTAACCGGAACCGAAGCGGCGCTCCGAGGCGCCGCCCGACATGCAGTACCAGCCGCCGTCGGTGGACATGTCGACGAGATAGCGGCCGGCGCCGCCGAACACCATCCGCTGGTGACCGAGCTGGACCGCGGTCGTCTGATTCGGTGTGGTCATGCCGCCGAACAGCTCGATGGGCTTGCTGTCGAACAGCCACGACAGCTTGCCGGCGAACACGGCGTTCCTGAACGTGGTCTTCATCGGGAGCGCGTGCTGGGGCTTCGCGGCGTCGGCGAGCGCGGCGGGCCACGCGCTGGCCAGATGAGCTTTCAGCTGCGTCGCGTCGAGCAACGCCGGATGCTCGAGCGCGAACAGGGCGTCCAGGTGGTGCGCGAAAAGGAGCGTCGCGATCAGCTCGTCGATCAGCTTGTCGGCGCGCTCGCGTCCGAGCGTCTCGTTCAGCACGGAGCGCGCCGTCTGCTCGTAGAGCCGATACCACAGGCCGAGCTGGGCGAAGTGCTCGCGGTTGGGCCCGGGACACGCCGTCGCCGGCTGCTGCCCGGCCCAGGCGACCAGCGCCTTGGCGCGCGGGTGATCGGGCAGGAGTGGGGCCCACACCGGAAGAATGCGCTCGGCGGCGGCATCACCGGCGTCCAGCAAGCAGCGCGCGAGGTCGTCCAGATTCGCCCGCGTCAAGGAATCGACGAGTGCGCCCAGACGGTCGCGCCGCGACGGTGATTCGGGCACCGGTGTCCATGCGAGCCCGCCAGGTTCCGTCATGCGCGCGTTCGCGGACACGATCCAGCCGCTCGGCGGATCGATGGTCGCGGGCCGCGTCGACACATCGGCCATCTCGATCGCCCCGTCGGGAACGCGCGGTACGACACCGCGGCTCGTGGCTGGGCGCGCGTCCATGCGGCCGGAGAGGACGTGAGCGATGCGCCCACTGCGATCCGCGAGCACCGCGTCGAGGCAGAACACGGCCCATTCGCGGTGTCGCGCAACGGCCTCGTCAACGCTGGTCGCCGACATCATCTCGAAGGCGGCGTTCGCGTCTCGGTACGTTTCGCGCGCGCCGCTCCACATCACGCACGGCAGCTGTACCTCTGTGTCGCGGCTCGCATCGCCCATCACCGTGCCGAGCGGACCATCCCAGAAGGTCCACGTCTCCGGCTTCTTGCCCTTGATCGCCACCTGCGAGGTGCGTCTCGTCAACGGCTGCCAGGATGCACCGTCGTGCATCTCTCCCTTGCGGCAG
>JAEUJX010000700.1 GCA_016794545.1 Myxococcales bacterium | reverse complement strand
CGGCGCCGCGCCGACGGTCATCCCGCCCGCGAACACCTCGGTCCCCTCGGGTACGCCGGTGATCGAGATGATCACGGTCTGCGGCGGCTCCTCGGGGGTGTCGACCTCCGGCTGAACGATCGGCGCGGGCGGCGGCGGCGTGGGCGGCCGCGGCGCCGGCGGCGTGGGCTCGGAGACCGGTGGCGGCGCGGGGCGCGGCGTATCGCCGCTCGACCGCGTCGCGAACACCACGACGACGCCGATCGCGGCTGCGGCGAGCGCGCCGATCGCGAACAGCGGCACCTTCGAACGGCGCCGCGGCGGCAGGTCGCCGGTCGGCGTCGCGACGCCGCGGAGCGCGCGCGTCGCCTGCGGCGTCGCCGTCGCGACTGGCTGCGTCTCGTAGGGCCTCAGCGACGGGCTCGAGGCGATATCCCAGCCCTGCGACGGCGTCGACGCGAGCCCCGCGGCCGACGCGGCCTGCTCGAGCGCCCTCATCGCCGTGCGCAGATCGGGCGGCCGATCCGCCGGATCCTTCTTCATCATCCACGCGACCGCGTCGTCGATCGCCGGCGTGAGGTCCGCGTTCAGCGTCGAGGGCGCGCTCGGCTCCTCGGTGATCTGCTTCATCAGGATCGACATGTAGTCGTCCGCGTCGAACGGATACACGCCGGTCAGCATCAGGTACACGAGCACGCCGAACGCGTAGATGTCGGTGCGGTGATCGACGTCCTTGCCGCGGCACTGCTCCGGGCTCATGTAGTACGGCGTGCCGATCGGCGCGCCGGTGCGTGTCTTGTGCTTGAGCGCCTCCTCGGTGCCCATCAGCTTCGCGATGCCGAAGTCGAGCAGCTTCGGGAACACGCCGCCGTCGGGGTCGCGCCCGAGGAACACGTTCTCGGCCTTGAGGTCGCGGTGCGCGATCCCCTTGGCGTGCGCGGCGTCGAGCGCCTTCGCGATCGCGCGCAGGATCGACAGCGCGCTCGCGATCGGGATCTGCTTCTCGCGATCGAGCAGCGCATCGAGCGGCTCGCCGTCGAGGTACTCCATCACGTAGTACTGGCGGCCATCGTCGAGCGCGCCGAACGAGAAGATGTCGATGATGTGGCGGTGCCGGATCTGGTTGACCGCGCGCGCCTCGGCGACGAACCGGCTGACCATCTCCGGATCGACGCTGAACTTCCGCGCGAGCACCTTGATCGCGACCTCCTTCCCGATCACCGGGTGGACCGCGCGGAACACGGTGCCGAACGCGCCCTGCCCGAGCTTGCCGGCGACCTCGTACTCGCCGACCCGCTCCCCCGCCTCGAGGTCGGAATCGACCGGCGTCGGTAGCTCGGTGGGAGTGGTCACGGACACGGGGGGTATCAGTGCAAGCGTCGCCCCAACCGGTTGTGTAGGGCAACTCCACGGTGACCCTGGGATCGCTGTCGGGGTTAACGACGGTGAAAACCCGCCGCGAACCAGCCTCCACTCGGTGTGACACGGCCCGTGTAGGCGAAGCAGCTACACCGGCCCGCAGGTACCATGGCGACATGCGCCTCCCGCCCGCGGCCGCCCTCGTCGCCCTCGCCTACTCGCAGAACGCGGCTGCGGATCCGGTCGAGCTCCTGCACCACGTGCCATCCGACGTGCAGGTCTCGTCCGCGGTCGAGAGCAAGACGATCGAGCCGAAGCAGCTCGTCGACGGCGATCGAAACACCGCGTGGAACTCGACCGCCGGCGAGCTCGTCGGCGCATGGATCGAGGTCACCGTGCCGCCGCAGGTCACGGTCGACGAGATCAAGCTGATCGTCGGGCACACCGGCAAGGGGAAGGAGGGCGACTACTTTCCGATGAACCACCGGATCAAGAAGGTCCGCGTGCTCCGCGCCGGGAAGTCCCTCGGCGACTTCGTGCTCGATCCGAACAATCGCGAGCTCCAGTCGATCAAGATCGGGGCGCCCGGCGGCACGTTTCGCGTGCAGGTCCTCGCCACCACGCCCGGAACGAAGCGGTCGTGGCGCGAGATCGCCGTCGCCGAGCTCGAGGTCTGGGGCACGCTTCCGCCCGGCATGACCGCGCGACGCCACGACGTGGGCGTCCGACTTCCGACGGACATCCGCGTGAGCTGGCAGAAGCAACCGGCGCTGGTCCGCGCGTACGGCAAGCCGACGACGTTCGACGACGTCTGCAAGCGCACCAACTGCATCGCCGCGAGCATGAAGAAGCTGGCGCCGAAGGACGGAGCGTTCAAGACGCTCGCGGTCGAGCCCGGCATCAATCGCGGCTACTCGCGGATCTACATCGAGACCGCCGCCGGGTGGTGGTACATCGGCGGCACCGACATCGGCGCGTACTCGGATGCGACGTACAGCGCGGTCGTCGAGCAGCTCGAGATCAAGGACGGGTTCGCGCTGATCACGATCGATCATCGCGCGCCGAGCGGCGGCGACCACGCGCGGCTGTTCCAGCTCTGCACCGTCGCGCCCGACAACACGCCCGCGTGCCTGAACAACAACATTCCGGTCGAGGTCGTTCACACGAAGTACGACGTCCACACGCAGCACCGGGTCTCGGTCGGAAGCGGTTACCTCTCGATCGACCGCGGCACGATGAAGGCGTGGGAGCACCTCGTCGGGGATCACACGCTCCAGCCGTGATCCGCCCCGCCCTCCTCGTGCTCCTCGCGACCGCCTGTGGCCGGCTATCGTTCGATCCGCAGACGATCGCGGGCGACGGCGGTACCGACCGGGACGCAGACGATCGCGATGCGCTCGACGGCGCACCCGCGTGCGGCGGCGGCTGGTGCGTCGAGCCGACGCCGATCACCGACGACCTATCGAACATCTTCGGGTTCTCCTCGACGGATCTGTGGACCGTCGGCGGCGGCGGCTCGATGCTCCATCGCACGCCGGCCGGGTGGGTCGACGTCGACAGCGACACCGGCGCGAACCTGATCGCGGTGTGGGGCGCGAGCCCGTCGGACGTGTGGGCGGCCGGCGCCGGCGGCGCCACGCGCTACGACGGGAACGCGTGGGTCGCGACGAGCGTCGGCGGCGGCAGCTCGATCGTGACGAGCCTCTGGGGCTTCTCGACGAGCGACATCTGGGCCGCGGGCAAGCTGCCGAACGTCGTGACCCACTGGAGCGGCAGTGCGTGGAC
This sequence comes from Myxococcales bacterium, assembly GCA_016794545.1. GTDB lineage: Bacteria > Myxococcota_A > Polyangia > Haliangiales > Haliangiaceae > JABFXX01. The sequence continues at coordinate 1,208 of JAEUJX010000700.1, read as the reverse complement.
CCCCGCGACGCCGGTCGGCTTCGCGGCGGAGATCCAGGTCGTGTTCGGTGCCGCTGCGGACGACGTGTGGCTCGCGGGCGGGAACGGCACGATCTACCGGAATACGGGCGGCGGCTTTCTGCCGTTCTCCTCACCGACCGGCCGCACGATCTACGCGATGCACGGCCTCGCGCCGAACGACCTCTGGGCAGGCGCGTCGTTCGGCACCACGCTGCACTTCGACGGCACGGCGTGGTCGGTCGTCCCGACGCCGACGACGACCGACCTCGGGGCGATCCTCGCGGTCAGTCCGACCGAGGTCTACGCGGCCGGTGGCCAGGGGACGATCATCCGGTGGAACGGGACCGCGTGGTCGCTCGTCGCGACGGGGTCGCAGCGGTACCTCCAGGGCCTCTGGGTGACGGACGGCGAGGTCCGCGCGACCGGCGGCATCGGCACCGTGCTGCGGAGACCGTGAGTCGAGGCGACTCCGAAACGACAAACGGCCCGGAGCATTCCCTCCGGGCCGTTGACTCGAGTTGCTAGGAGTTACTCGATCGCCGCGTCGGCCGCGTCGGCCGTGTCGTCGATCGCGCCGCCCATCGAGCTGTAGCTGCCCGTCGACGTCTCGTCACCCTCGTCGTCACCCTCCTCCGCCTGCACGTCGACCGTCAGGCGCTTGTACGCGCCGAGGCCGGTGCCAGCCGGGATCAGGCGGCCCATGATGACGTTCTCCTTGAGGCCGCGGAGGTAGTCGACGCGCCCGTTGATGGACGCCTCGGTGAGCACCTTCGTGGTCTCCTGGAAGCTCGACGCCGAGATGAACGACTCGGTCGAGAGCGACGCCTTCGTGATGCCGAGCAACAGCGCGTCGCCCTTCGCCGGCTGGCCGCCGGCGACGATCACGCGCTCGTTCTCCTCCTCGAAGATGTGCTTCTCGACGTGCTCGTCGACGAGGAAGTTCGTGTCGCCCGGGTCCGTCACGGAGACGCGGCGGAGCATCTGGCGAACGATCGTCTCGATGTGCTTGTCATTGATGCGCACGCCCTGGAGGCGGTAGACCTCCTGGATCTCGTCGACGAGGTACTTCGCGAGCGCGCGCTCGCCGAGCACCTTGAGGATGTCGTGCGGGTTCGCCGGACCGTCCATCAGGGCCTCGCCCGCGCGGACGCGGTCACCCTCGCGAACCGAGAGATGCTTGCCCTTCGGGATCAGGTACTCAGACGGAT
>JAEUJX010000664.1 GCA_016794545.1 Myxococcales bacterium | reverse complement strand
CGGCGCCGCGGCCCTCGCCGTCGATGCGCAGCGCCGCGACCACGCCGGAGCTGATGCCTTCGCCGGTGTCGATGCGCACGACGATCGGGTCATCGTCGCGCGAGCGGAACGTCGGCATGAGCGGGCGCACCTCGGGACCGGAGAAGCCCGAGCGCACGGTGCGCGCGTTGCTCGAGGCGTTCTCGCTGCCGTACTGCGTGCCGGTGATCAGCCAGCCGTCGACCTTGTCGGGCGGAGGCGCCGCTCCCTCGACGACGACGGGGACCTCGGTGTCCATCTTGATGGTCGCCGCGACCTCCTTGTTCTCGCCCTCGAAGCCGTTGACCGTGACCTCGTTCGAGCCGCCCTTGGCTCTCACCCGCACGAGGTGAATGCCCGGCCGCACGCGCGTGACGAGGGCGGTGCCGACGGGGATGAAGGGCCCGGCGTCGATCGACAGCTCGGAGCCGGTCGGATAGACGCGGATGGTGAGGATGGTGAGCTGCTCGTCGAGGCGCAGCAGCACCTCCTTGACCTCCGCGATGCGCTCGGGACCGGTCGCCGGATCGGTCAGGTAGCGCTGGTACGTGTTGGCGGCGTCGGCGAGCCGGCCCATGTCGCGCAGCGTGGAGCCGATGTTGAGCAGGATCCGCGGGCTCGGGAACTTGCCGTACGCCTCGAGGAAGTTCGCGAGCGCCTGGTCGTAGGACTTCGCCTGGAGCTGCCGGACGCCCTCGATCATCAGCGCCTGCGCGAGCGCGCGCGTCTCGGGGTCGTCGACCGGGATCGCCGGATCGTTCGTGATCGATGCCAGCACCTCGGTGAGCTGCTTCTCGTCGCGCAGCTCCGCGAGCGGCCCCGACGGATCGGGCGCGGGTCCGTCGGCCGGCTGCGCGACGGCCGTTCCGGCGACAGCTCCGACGATCACGAACGAGACCAGGCTACGCATCGAGTTCCTTGCGGTTTCTTTCCGTTGCTCGAATCAGGGAGCGCCGAGGTCCGGCTCGATCGGCGCGCCCTCGCTGGTGCGCATGCCCGGCCGCGTCGTCGGGCCGTCAGCGCCGCCGTCCTTCGCCGGGAGCTCCGACGGCTTCACGACCGGGCCCGCGGCGCCGTTCGGCTTCTCGACCTTCCTGCCCCTGTCGCCGCGCTTCACGGTGCGCGGCGTCCCCGCCGCGGCCGGCGTCACGGGATCGACCGCGGCCTGCGTCGCCGCGGGCCCTGTGGCGCCCGGCGTCGGCGTCGTCGTCGCCGCCGCCGGCGGCAGCACCGCCGTGTTCGCCGTCGCCGTCGTCGCCCCCGTGTTCGCCGTCGCAGTCGCAGTCGCCGGGGGCGCTGTTATTGTCGCGGTCGCCGGGGTCGTCGCAGTCGCCGTCGTCGGGGAGGGGCTCGTCGCGGGCTGCGCGGGCGCGCGGGCCGGCGTGGTCGGCTTCGCGGTCTCGTCGTCGCTGCCGCGCGTCAGCACGAGGATGCCCGCGCCCGCTGCGAGGAGGATGGTGATGACGCCCGCGACGATCGGCAGCGCCGACCTCTTCGGCGGCGGCGGCGGCGCCTCGTCGATCAGGCCGAGCTTCAGCGAGCGCTGCGCCGTGGGCATCGGCGTCGGCGCCAGCCGGGACGACGAGATGCCGGGCAGCGAGCTGCCGGCGCCCGGGACGAGCTCGGTGAGGGCCTGGTGCACGTCGGCGGCCTGCTGGTAGCGATCGTGCGGCTCCTTCTCGAGGAGGCGCATCACGAGCGCGTCCATCTGGGGGGAGACCGACACGCGCGTCGAGGGACGGGCCGGCTCGTTGAACAGCTGCATCGCGATGATCTCGCCCGCGCCGTCGGCGACGAACGGCGGCTCGCCGACGAGCAGCTCGTACAGGATGCAGCCGAGCGAGTAGAGGTCGGCGCGGTGATCGATGGTCCCCGCGGCGCGCGCTTGCTCGGGCGCCATGTAGAGCGGCGTCCCCATGAGCACGCCTGTCTGGGTGTGGCGCACGTTCGTCGGCGACGGGTCGCTGAGCTTCGCGACGCCGAAGTCGAGGACCTTGACGCGATCGCCCGTCCCGTCGCCATCGGGGACGAGGAACACGTTGTCGGGCTTGAGGTCGCGGTGGACAATGCCCTTCGCGTGCGCGGCCCGCAGCGAGGCGGTGATGCCGCGTCCGATCGTCGCGGCCTCGATCTCGGTCAGCCTGCCTCGGCGCGCGATGCGCGCGCCGAGGGGCTCGCCCTCGAGCAGCTCCATGACGAAGTACGCGCGGCCGTCGTCGGTGTAGCCGAAGTCGTAGACCTCGACGATGCCGGGGTGGCGGATCGCGGTCGCGGCCTTCGCCTCGTTGAAGAACCGCTGGACGAGCACGTCGTTCTCGCACAGCTCGGGCCGCAGCAGCTTGATCGCGGCGGACCGGCCGAGCAGCTCGTGCTGCCCGCGGTACACGGTGCCCATGCCGCCGGTCGAGAGCTCCTCGATCAGCCGGTACGAACCCAGAACCTCGCCCACCAGCGAAGCGCCGGAAGCCGCACGTGGACGCGTTCCGCTCATGGCAAATCGCCGCGCTCTCCCGACGGAGCCCGACGACACGAGCATGCGACAAGCCAGGGTTGTCTTCAACCTCCGCACCCCCGAAGGCGGTAGGTGTGGGTGCGAGCGAGCGTGCTAGCATCCGCTGCGGATGCCGAGCTTTCAGCGCCACGTGTTCGTGTGCACCAACGAGCGAGCGCCGGACCACCCGCGCGGCTCCTGCAAGCTGAAGGGTTCCGTCGAGGTCCGGGATACCCTGAAGGCCGAGCTCAAGGCCCGCGGCCTCGCCAAGCTGGTCCGCGCCAACAACGCGGGATGCCTGGATCAATGCGAGAACGGCATCACCGTGGTCGTGTATCCCGAGCAGGTCTGGTACGGGCACGTCACCGTCGCCGACATCCCGGAGATCATCGAGCGGCACCTGATGAAGGGCGAGATCGTCGAGCGCCTCCTGCTCCCGGATCAGCCGCACCTCGGCGACAAGAAGCAGCTCCCCGCGCTCGAGGTCACGTAGTTGGCGAGGGGGCGGGGCGCGGCTGCGCTGCTGGTGCTCGCGACGGCGGCGCACGCCGATCCGAGACCCGAGCCGGAGCCCGATCCCGCCGCCGAGCGCGCGGGGTTCGCGAACCTCGCCTCGATCGAGCACCGGAAGGGCTTCACGTTCGGCGCCGCGCTCGGGCCGTCCGTCACGATCGGCGGCGGCACGGGCACCGGCGGCGATCTCGCGCTGAGGCTCGGCCATGTCGCCACGCCGAGCACCGTGTTCACGTTCACGCTCGGAGGCTCGGCGCAGTTCCACCGCAGCGCCGATATGAAGTCGCTGATCGCGAACAACCTGACCTACGCGCTCGCCGGCGCGCAGTACTGGGCGGTGCCCTCGCTGTGGCTCGGCATCGGCGCCGGCGCGGGCACGTATCACTGCAACGAGTGTCTGACCGATGAGGGCACGCGGGTGTCGACCAAGCGCGCGGGGCCGTCGGGCGGCGCTAGCGCGGGGGTCGACCTCGTGCGCTTCAAGGGCGTGGTGCTCGGCCTCGAGATCTACTCGATCGGTGTCATCACCCGCGAAGGCTTCATCATGACGAGCGGGATGTCGCTCGGCCTGTCGTTCGATTAGGATCCGGGCATGAAGCACGGAATGGGTGTGGGAGTCTCGCTGTTGTTCCTCGTCCAGGCGATCGTCGTCGCGGGCTGTGGCGACGATGGCGGCGAGCCGGGGCCGGGGGGAACCGGTGCGTGCTGCACCGGGACGCAGTGCACGATCGTCAGCTCGACGGCCTGCAACTCGATGGACGGCAACTACAAGGGCAACGACTCCACGTGCGGCACGAACACCTGCTCGTCGGGTCAGACCGGCGCGTGCTACGGGCCCGGCAACGCGTGTACGATGACCACGCGGACGCAGTGCGCGCCGCCCTCGGAATACGCGGGCGACGGCTCGATGTGCCCCCCGCCGGCCTGATCGGCGGACCGCTCAGAGGCCGCAGGCGGCGAGCGCACGCGTGAAGCGCTCGGGCAGCGGCGCCTCGACCTTCACCGACTGCGCGCCGAGCGGGAACGCGAGCTGCGCGGCGTGGAGGAAGAAGCCGTCGTCGCCGGGCAGCGGCGTGCCGCCGTACAGCGTGTCGCCGGTGATCGGCGAGCCGACGTACGCGAGGTGCGCGCGGACCTGGTGCATGCGGCCGGTGCGCGCGTGGCAGCGCACGAGCGCGTGGGTCGCCGAGGCGCGATCGACCGAGAACGCGGTGTGCGCCGCGAGGCCGTCGGTGTGATCGACGGCCACCTTCCTGCCGCGCTGGGCGAGCGGCGCGTCGGCCTCGCGCGCGACCGGACGGCCGTCGACGAGCGCGAGGTAGACCTTGTCGACGCGGCCGGTGCCGAACGCCTCGCGCAGGTCGTGATAGGCCTCGACGGTGCGCGCGCAGATCAGCGCGCCCGAGGTGCCGATGTCGAGGCGGTGGACGAGACCGCCGTCGCGCGGGTCGTCGCCGATGGCCGCGCACTCGGGGAAGCGGTGCGCGATCGCGTTCGCGACGGTGCCGAGCTCTCCGGCCTTGAGCGGCTGCGTCGGCATGCCCGCGGGCTTCGCGATGACGATGACCTCGGGGCGCTCGAGCAGCACGATCAGCTGCTCGGCGGCGGCGGGGTCGGGCAGGGGACGGAACGCCTCGCCGGTGACCGGCGCCCGCGTGAGCTCGATCAGGTCGCCGACCTCGACGCGGTCGCCCTTCTTCGCGCGGCGGCCGCGCACGCGCACGCAGCCGTCGTCGAACAGCTCGGCGAGCTGGCGTCGCCCGGCCTCGGGGAAGTGGCGCGCGAGCTCCTTGTCGGCTCGGCCAGCCTCGGTCGCCGTCAACTTCACGGGATCGCTCACACGGCCTCCAGGAGGATCGCATTCGTACTCGCACCGGGCGGCAGCTCGGTCAGCTCCGCCGGCAGCTCGACGAGCGCATTGCACGCGACGAGCGACGACATCATCGCGCTGCCCTGCTTGGCGTGCGGGTGCGCGATCAGGCTGGCACCGTCGCGCACGACGTTCGCGCGCAGGTAGTGGGCGCGTCCGGCCTGCTTGCGGTAGCCGCGCGGCAGCTGCACCGGCGCGCGCGGCCGCTGGGGCGCGGCGGCGCCCTGCATCGCGAGCAGGGCGGGGCGCAGGAACAGCTCGAACACGACGATCGTCGAGACCGGGTTCCCGGGGAGCCCGAACACCGGCGTGCGGGTGCCGTCCGCACCGTGTCGGAGCCCGAACGAGAACGGCTTGCCCGGCTTCATCGCGACCTTGTAGAGCTCGGGCTCGACCGAGGCGGCGGCGAGCGCGGCGCGCACGTGATCGCGATCGCCGACCGAGACGCCACCGGTCGTGATCACGACGTCGTACGCGAGCGCCTGGGAGATCATCGCCGCGAGCGACGCGAGGTCGTCGCGCGCGATGCCGAGCGGGTGCGCGGTGCCGCCCGCGTCCTCGATCAGCGCGACCAGCGCGTGCACCGAGCTGTCGACGAGCTGGCCGGGGCCCGGCTCCGTCGAGACATCGACGAGCTCGTCGCCGGTCGCGATCACCGCGACGCGCGGCGCCGTCGCGACCGGCACGCGCGTGACGCCGAGCGCGGCCAGCACGCCGAGGTGCCACGGCGTGATCCGCGTGCCCGCGGCGATCACGGCCTCGCCGATCGCGAGGTCCTCGCCGCGCCGCCGCACGTGGTCGCCGACGGGCGCGGCCGGCAGCGTGACCTTGCCGGCGTCGACGGTCGCGTTCTCCTGCATCACGACGGTGTCGAGCTCGGCGGGCATCGGCGCGCCCGTGAAGATCCTCAGCGCGGTGCCCGGCGGGACCGGAGCGCCGGGCACGTCGCCCGCGGCGATGACACCGCCGATCGCGAACGTGCCGGGCAGCTCGGCGGAGCGCACCGCGTAGCCGTCCATCGCGGAGTTGTCGAACCCGGGGAGCGGGCGCTCGGCGATGATGTTCGCCGCGAGGACGCGGCCGCGCGCCCGGTCGAGCGCGACGCGTTCGGCGCCGAGCCGCGGCACGCGCTCGAGCACGGTGCGAACGGCGTCAGCGACAGACAGCACGGCGGCACGATACCAGGTGCTACTCTCGGCGACCATGAAGGCTGCGCTCTCGGTCGTTTCCGCGCTGCTCCTCGCCACGTGCTGCCCGGCCAGCGCGCCGAAGCCGGCGCCGGTCGCGCCGGCGCCGCAGCCCGAGGTCAAGGACCGCGCGCTGCCCGAGGAGATCCACCGGAAGAACGAGCATCAGGTCACGTTCGGTGGCGACAACGCCGAGGCGTACTGGGCGTTCGGCGGGGACCGGCTGATCCTCCAGTCGAACCACAAGCCGTACCAGTGCGATCAGATCGAGGTCCTCGACATCGCGAAGCGGGAGATCAAGCTGGTCTCGACGGGCAAGGGCCGCACGACGTGCGCGTACTTCCTGAAGGGCGATCAGGAGATCGTCTACGCGTCGACGCACGAGGACAGCCCGGTGTGCCCGACGCCGCCCGACAACTCGAAGGGCTACATGTGGGGCCTGTTCGAGTACGACATCTACAAGGCGAACGCCGACGGCTCGAACCTCCGCAAGATCGCCGGTGGCAAGGGCTACGACGCCGAGGCGACGGTGTGCGCGACCGACGGCAGCATCCTGTTCACCTCCGATCGCTCGGGCGACCTCGAGCTGTGGCGCATGGACGCGGATGGCAAGAACTTGAAGCAGCTGACGAACGCGCCGGGCTACGACGGCGGTGCGTTCTTCTCCGCCGACTGCTCGAAGATCGTGTGGCGCTCGTCGCGCCCGACCGGCAAGGACCTCGAGGACTACCGGGCGCTGCTCGCGCAGAAGCTCGTCAAGCCGACGAAGATGGACCTCTACGTCGCGAACGCGGATGGCACCGACGCGCGCCAGGTCACGTACCTGCCGGGCGCCGCGTTCGCGCCGTTCTTCTTCCCCGACGGCAAGCGCATCATCTTCTCGTCGAACTACATGAACCCGCGCTCGGGCGAGTTCGACCTGTTCGCGGTCAACATCGACGGCACGGGCCTCGAGCGCATCACGTACACGGGCGGATTCGACGGGTTCCCGATGTTCTCGCCCGACGGCAAGAAGCTCGCGTTCTCCTCGAACCGCAAGGACGTGGTCGGCCCGAACTACCGGATCAGCGGCACGCCGCACGGCGAGCGCGACACCAACGTGTTCATCGCCGACTGGGTCGATGGACCGCGCCCCGCCGCGGCCCCCGAGACCGAGGCCGCGGACCGGTTCGCCGCGGTCGTCACCTACCTGGCCGACGACGCGCGGGACGGCCGCGGCGTCGGGACGAAGGGCCTCGACGACGCGCTGGCGCTCGTCGAGAAGCAGCTCGCGGGCTACGGGCTCGAGCCGGGCGTCGCCGGCGCGTGGCGCATGCCGTTCGAGGTGACGACCGAGGTCAAGCGCGGCGACAAGACGGCGCTCGCGATCGGCGGGAAGCCGGTCGCTGCGGAGGACTTCGGAGCGATCGCGGCGAGCGGCAACGGCACGGCGACCGGGCAGGTCGTCGCGGTCGGCTGGGGCATCGTGGACAAGGACAGCAAGCTCGACGACTACAAGGGCAAGAACGTGAAGGGCAAGATCGCGCTCGTCCACCGGTTCACGCCCCCGGACGCGAAGCTCGAGCCCGCCGCGGCCGCGCGGTTCGGCGATCTGCGGCACAAGGCCTTCACCGCGAAGCAGCAGGGCGCGAAGGCGCTGCTCGTCATCGACGACGGCGATCTCAAGCAGGACGAGGCGCCGCTGCCGAAGCTCGCGGCGGCGGAGAGCGAGTCGTCGATCCCGATCGTCGTGCTCACCCGCAAGGCGGGCGCGGCGCTGCGCGACGGCAAGCGCCCCACGGTGAAGCTCACCGTCGCGAACGAGCCGGTGCGCACGAAGACCTCCAACGTCGTCGGCGTGCTGCGCGCGGGCGCGGCGAAGAAGCTGCCGGGCGTGCTCGTCGTCGGCGCGCACGTCGATCACCTCGGGATGGGCGGCGCGAACGCGCTCGACCAGAGCGTGCACGCCGTCCACAATGGCGCCGACGACAACGCGTCGGGTGTCGCGGGCCTGCTCGAGATCGCGCGCATCCTCTCGTTGAAGAAGGCCGAGCTCCAGCGCGACATCTACTTCGTCGGGTTCTCGGCGGAGGAGATGGGCGACCTCGGCTCGTTCCACTACACCAAGAACCCGCCGACGAAGGAGCCGGTCGTCGCGATGATGAACCTCGACATGATCGGCCGGATGCGCATGAACCAGCTCCACGTCAATGGAGCCAGCTCGGCGGCGGAGTGGAAGGAGCTGGTCGCACCGATCTGCAAGGCCGCGCGCGTCGACTGCACGATCGGCGGCTCGGGCTACGGCCCGTCGGATCACATGCCGTTCTACGTCGCGGGCTCGCCCGTGCTGTTCCTGTTCACCGGCAACCACCTCGACTACCACACCGCCACCGACGACTCCCCGAAGATCAACGCCGCCGGCGGCGCGCGCGTCGCGCAGATCGCGGCCGAGATCGCGCTCGCGACGTCCAAGGTCCCGGCGCTGACCTACGTGAAGGCCCCGCCCGAGTCGATCCGCGTCGGCGACCTGAGGCGCCGCGGCGCCTCGCTCGGCACGGTGCCGTCGTACGGCGAGGATCCGAACCAGCCGAAGGGCGTACTTCTCACCGACGTGATCCCCGACGGCGCCGCGGCGAAGGCGGGCCTCAAGGGCGGCGACCTCATCATCACGATCGGCACGACCGAGATCGCGAACGTCTCCGACCTCATGTACGTCCTCGAGACCAGCAAGCCGGGCGAGAAGACGACGATCACGTACGTGCGCGGCGGCAAGACCGAGAAGGTCGAGGCCACGTTCGGTGCGCCGCGCTCTCGGAAGTAGGGACGGTCTCAACTTACTCAACGTGCGTCTCGGAAGCCCGCGTTTTCACTCGGGCCGAAGGGACGGTCTCAACTTGCTCTCGCCCGCGTCACTCGGTCGACCTCGGCGCGCGCGTTCGACAGAGGCCCTCGCGAGCGAGGATCGCCCGTTCTGCGCACGTTGCGCGCCGCGGAAGGCCGTCGATGGCGTCCCACGAGAGCTTCGCCCAAGTTGAGAGCGCCCCTGCGCGGCGAATCAGATCAACCAGTTAGCGATCGCAAGTTGAGCAAGTTGAGACCGTCCCTACGCTGGGCGCGCGAGGTCGCAGGCCTCGAGCAGGAAGAGCATCCGGCCGACGCGCAGCCGCTCGTTGCGGTCGCTCTGCATCTCGACCATGTCCGCGATGCTGCGCTTGCCGTCGAGCATGTCGCAGACCTGCACGAGGCCCTTCACCTCGAAGCGCTCGGGGCCGACGCGGCGCGTGCGGGAGGCGCGGAGCCGGAGCGAGCCGAACTTCGCGATCCACACCTCGATGTGGTCGTCGGGCAGCGCCATCGCGCCCGCGCCGAGGATCTCGAACGCATTGAAGTCGAGCGGGAAGGCCTCGCGCGGGTTTTCGCGGCCGGCGTACCAGCCGAAGCTGCCCTTGTTCCAGGTGCAGACGTCGATGATCTTCGAGCGGACCTGGCGCGTCAGGTGGCGGAACACCTCGAGCGGCTTCAGGAGGCCGAGGCCGACGAGCGTGTCGCCGAGCTTGCCGCCGTAGTGCGGCATCATCGCGAGCGCCATCGCGAGCTCGCCGTCGGACAGCACGGCCTTGCTCACGAGGTAGTTACCGAACAGCTCGCTCGCGACGTTCGAGGAGACATACTCGGGCTGGCCGTCGCGGACGTAGATCTCCTTCTTGATCCCGCCGACCGCGACCACGAGCAAGCCAGTCGCGCGTGCCGTCATCAGGCGGAACAGCACGCGCAGCGGCGAGGTGTTGGAGAACTCGCCGGCGTCGTCGGGCGGCTCCTCGATGTCGGAGAGCGCGGGCGGCGTCGGTGGCCGCTTGCGCATCGCCTCCTCCGGCGACGGCAGCTCGACGTCCCTGCGCGGCGGATCCTCGCTGAGGTCGTCGAACGCGCGCATCTGCGAGTCTTCCGGCACCGCGTACTGCGACGGCAACGGCTGCGAGCGAGCGCGTTCCATGATCCGCGGCGGCGGCGGCGCGCCGATCAGCGGCTGGCTCTTGCGTCTCGGCGGCTCCTCGGCGCGCGGGTCCGGCGACTTCGCGCGCGCGCGCATGCCGGGCGGCTCCGGCGCGCTCGGCGGCGCTGGATCGATGATCAGGCTGTCGCTCGGCTCGGGCAGCGTGATCGCCTCGACGGCGGCGCTGATCGTGTCGGCGATCGGAACGTCGATGACGCCCTCGTCGCGTTCGACGGCCCTACCGATCCGGCCGGTGGTGGTCCGGGGCTTCGCGGCGCCGGGCGACGTTCCGACCGCGGTCGGCGGCGAGGTCCCCTCTGCCGTCGAGGCGGCCTCCGGCACCGGCGGCACCTGCACCGCGCCCTTCGACCCGGGCCGGCCCGCCACGGTCTCCGCGCGGGTGCTCTGAGCGACGGCGGCGCTCGTGGACTTCGCGGCGAGATCGCTGACGGAGATCGCGCGGCCGGAGCTCACCGGCTCGTCGGCGGGCTCGTACGACAGCGAGATCACCGGCACGCTGTCGCCGCCCTCGACGATGATCATCGGCGCGCCGTCGTTCTCGCTCGGCGAGCGGCCGACCGCGACCTCGTCGGGGCTCGGCGGAGCCGGCACGGGCTGCTCGGAGCCCGTGATCTTGTTGCGGCGATCCTTCACCGCGTCCTTTAGCTCGTGGACGACATCGGCGACGTTGCGCGGCGTGACGCGGTGGCGGTGCTCGAACAGCCACTCCGAGAGCGCGTCGCGGAACTGGGCCGCGCTCTGCCAGCGCTCGTCGAGTGGCTTCTTCAGCGACTTGCGCACGATGTCGCTCAGCGCCGGCTCGATGTCCATGCCGTACTTGTCGTAGCGGTGTAGCTTCGCGTCGCGCACCATCAGCAGCACGTCGAGCTCGTTCGCCGCGGCGAACAGGCGGCGGCCGGTGAGCAGCTCGGCGAGCACGACACCGACCGAGAACACGTCGCTGCGCGCGTCGAGCGGCTGCTCGATGACCTGCTCGGGCGACATGTAGCCGTACTTGCCCTTTAGCGTGCCGCTCTTGCTCTTGTGCGCGCGGTCGGGGTCCTTCTGGCGCGCGATGCCGAAGTCGACCAGCTTGATGTCGCCGCGCACGCTGAGCAGCACGTTCGACGGCGAGATGTCGCGGTGCACGATGCCGAGCGGCCGGCCGTCCTCGCCCGGGAGGTTGTGCGCGTAGTCGAGCGCATCGAGCGTCTCGTGGGCGATCCACGCGGCGAGCTGTGGCTCGACCCGGCGCCGGCGCGCGGCGAACTCCCGGAGCAGCGCGAGCACGTCCATGCCATCGACGTGCTCCATCGCGATGAACAGCTGGTCGTCGACCTTCCCGAGCTCGAAGGTCTGCGCGATCTTGGGATGGACGAGGCGCGCCGTGAGCTTGGCCTCGTCGATGAACATCGCGTTGTAGGTCTCGTCGTTGACGAGGTGCGGCAGCAGCCGCTTGATCACGACCTTCTTCTGGAAGCCGTGCTCTCCGGGAGCGGTCGCGACGAACAGCTCCGCCATGCCGCCGAGGGCAAGGCGTTCGACGAGCTGGTACCGGCCGAAACCGATCGGAAAGTCGCCCACGAAGACGACGATCGTATCACACGCGCGTCGGCGGTCCGATTTACGTACGGCGCATCAATAAGTGCCCGGCGCGCTCGAGAGAATGCGCGACCGCACTGTCGAGTCGATCGAAGTGCTGGAACGCGAGTCCTACCTTCGACGTGGCATCGGCAGCCTTCTCCCGCAGCGGCCGCCGCGCGTTGGACAGCAGGACCTGGAGCGCGCTGCCCTCGGCCTGCTCCAGGAATCCCTGATATCCGGCCTCGAACGCGTGCACCGCGGACTCCGCGAGGACTACCGTGTCGACGATGAGGCACGGCGCACCGGTGCCCACCGCGAGCATCCACGCGCGCGACAGCAGCGAATCGACGACGCTCCCGCTCGGCGAGCCGACGAGGAACACCGCGGGCACCTTCGGGAGCAGCTCGACGACCGGCGTGCCGAGCTCCAGCTGATCGCTCACGCGCTCGCGCAAGCTCTGCAGGCCCGACGCGGCAAACGTGTCGCACGCCACGACGGTGAGCCACTCGAACAGGCGCGTCAGCTTCGCGGCGTCCTCCGTCGAGACCATCGTCGCGACGACGTCGCGCAGCTCGAGCAGCAGCGCCGCGGCGTCGAAGCCCGTGGCGCCCTCCGAGGAGAACTGCGCGCCGAGGAAGGCCGCCGAGCGCTCCAGCTCGCGGGTCGCGTCGGTGCCGGGGCGCAGCTCGTCGCCCGCGGCGGCGGCGACGCAAAGTGCCTCCACGAGGTTCGCGACCTGCGCGGTGTGCATCGCGGCCTTCGACGCGCGGCGGAACCGCAGCGGACTCCGCTCGAACCGGACGATCCAGCTCGCGAGAATCTCGCTCGAACGCTCGCGGATGACGGCCGCGAGGCCAGGTCCCTCGGTCACCGTCCGATCGTAGCAAGCGACCGACCGAAGGGCCATGATAGGATCTCGCCAGGGTGAAGCTCCATTCGGTCGCGCGTACTGACGTCGGACGGAAGCGCCAGATCAACGAGGACGCGTTCTTTCGCGACGACGAGCGGGGCTTCTACGTCGTCGCCGACGGCGTCGGCGGCCACAACAAGGGCGAGATCGCGAGCCGCGAGGCGGTCGAGCAGCTCACCATGTGGATCTACGGCGCCCACCGGGACCTCGAGCGCCTGGTCGAGCGCGTCCAGGCAGGCGATTCGGAGTGCGTGTGGGAGATCCGCCGCCTCCTCGAGAGTGGAGTGAAGAACGCCTGTTACATGGTGTTCGGCATGGCGGAGCTCGACCCCGAGAAGAAGGGGATGTCGACGACGCTGTCCGCCATGCTGGTCCGGGCCAACCTCGCGTTCGCCGTCCACGTCGGCGACTCGCGCGTCTACCGGGTCCGCAAGCAGAACGTCCTCCAGCTCACCGAGGACCACACGCTCATCAACTACAAGGTCAAGCACGGGATGATGACCAAGCAGGAGGCCGAGAAGGCCGCCGGCAAGAACGTCATCACGCGCGCGGTCGGCCACAAAGACTACGTCCAGGTCGACACCGCCGACATCGACGTCGGGGTGGGCGACCGCTTCCTCCTGTGCTCCGACGGCCTCCACGGCTACTTCCAGTCGGACAAGGACGTCTCGGATCTGATGTCCGACGGTGACCTCGAGGAGTGC
>JAEUJX010000575.1 GCA_016794545.1 Myxococcales bacterium | reverse complement strand
TCACCGGGAGCTATGGCTGTAACCAGACGACCCAGCGTCTGTATTGCCTGGGCATCGACCGCCGGGCCTCGATAAACTAGACCGGCGTCCGCCTTCGGGTTCCTTCCCGTCTGCCCCGGACGTACCCCATCCGGAGGGAAGGTGGCCGCGTGATTCCACGTACTTGTTCGGTGATGCCGATCCGAAAGCTCGCTCCCCTGCTCGTGGTGCTCGCCGCGTGTGGCGGTGATGACGGAGTCAACCACCTCGCCGACGCGCCGCCACCGCCGGATGCCGCCATCGACGCGCCGCCCGCGGTCCAGGTCGCGCTCGGCGTGACCACGTCGGGTTCCGGCAGCGGCACGATCACGTCGTCGCCGGCCGGGATCTCGTGCGGCGCCACGTGCACCGCGGACTTCGCGAAGGACACGCTGGTGACGCTGACGGCGGTGCCGGCGACCGGCTCGGTGTTCGCGGGCTGGGGCGGCGCGTGCAGCGGGACGGTCCCGACGTGCGACATCACGCTCGCCGACGCCGCGAATGTCACGGCGGCGTTCGACATCGCGACGTACACGGTCACGGTCACGAAGTCGGGCGCCGGAACGGGCACCGTCGATGGCAACGGACTGGCGTGCGGGACGACCTGCTCGATCACCGTCGAGCACGGCGCGATGATCTCGCTGTCCGCGACGCCGGGGAACCTCTCGGTGTTCGCCGGCTGGGGCGGGGCGTGCAGCGGCAACGCCGGCTGTGATGTCACCGTCACGGCCAACACGGCGATCACGGCGAACTTCGCGCTCGACAACCTGACGTTGTTCGTCACCCGCGGCGGCAACGGCACGGGCACGGTGACGTCGGCGCCGGCCGGCATCAACTGCGGCACGGACTGCGACCAGACGTTCACCGCGAACCAGATGATCACGCTGACCGCCGCGGCCGGGACCGGCTCGACGTTCACCGGCTGGTCGGGCGGCGGCTGCACCGGCACCGGCACCTGCACCGTCACGATGACGGCCGCGACGACCGTGACCGCGACGTTCACGCTCGACACGCACGCGCTGACCGTCACGCGCGCGGGCAACGGCAACGGCTCGGTGGTCTCGACGCCGACGGGCATCGCGTGCGGTGTCGATTGCTCGGAGACCTACGACTACGACACGATGGTCACGCTGACCGCGACCGCGTCGAACGGCTCGTCGTTCATGGGGTGGAGCGGCGCGTGCACCGGCACGGCCGCGTGCGTCGTCAGGATGACGCAGGCGCGCGCGGTGACCGCGACGTTCGTGCTCGACGTTCACACCCTGACGGTCACGACGACGGGCAGCGGCACCGGCACCGTCACGGGCACCGGGATCAACTGCGGCACGGACTGCACCGAGAGCTACAACTTCGGGACGATGGTCACGCTCACCGCGACGCCGAGCGGCAGCGCGACGTTCGGGGGCTGGGGCGGCGCGTGCACCGGCACCGGCGCGTGTACGGTGACGATGGACATGGCGAAGAGCGTGACGGCGACGTTCACGCTCGACATGTTCACGCTCGCGGTCAGCAAGAACGGCAACGGCGCGGGCACGGTGACGGGCACGGGCATCAACTGCGGCGCGGATTGCACCGAGAGTTACGGCGCGGGGACGATGGTGACGCTCACCGCGTCGCCCAGCACGGGCAGCTCGTTCACGAGCTGGGCCGGCGCGTGCACCGGCACCGGAGCGTGCACCGTCACGATCGACATGGCGAAGAGCGTGGTGGCGACGTTCACGCTCGACAAGTTCCTGCTGACGGTCGCGACGTCGGGCTCCGGCAGCGGTCAGGTCGCCGCGACCGGCATCGACTGCGGCTTCGTCACGAGCGACTGCACCGAGAACCTCGACTACGGCACGATGATCACGCTCATGGCGACGCCGGCGACCGGCTCGACGTTCGCCGGCTGGAGCGGCGGCGGCTGCATGGGCACCGGCACCTGTACGGTCACGATCTCGCAGGCGGTGACGGTGACCGCGATGTTCACGATCAACAACTACGACCTGACGGTGACCCGCGCCGGCAACGGCACGGGCACCGTGACGTCGGCGCCCGCGGGCATCAGCTGCGGCACCGACTGCATGGAGAGCTACCCGTTCAACACGATGGTCACGCTGACAGCGGCGCCGTCGGTGTCGTCGAACTTCTCGGGCTGGGGCGGCGCGTGTGCCGGCACCGGCACCTGCACGGTGACGATGACGCAGGCGCGCTCGGTGACCGCCACGTTCACGCTGAAGACGTTCACGCTGCGCATCACGAAGAGCGGCACCGGCGCCGGCACGGTGACGGGCGGTGGCCTCAACTGCGGCACGACGACGTGCGCGATCACCGTGAACTACGGTGCCTCGGTGACGCTGTCGCAGACGCCGGGCTCGACGCCCGCGACGCTGTCGACGTTCAACGGCTGGTCGGGTGGTGGCTGCTCAGGTACCGCTGGCTGCACGGTCTCGAACATCACCGCGAACACCACCGTCAACGCGCAGTACACGCTCCGCCCGAACATCATGTTCGTGACCTCGACGACGTACACCGGCAGCCTCGGCGGGCTCGCGGGCGCGGACGCGATCTGCAACACGCGCGCGGCCGCTGGCGGCCTGTCGGGCAACTACGTCGCGTACCTCGGCGCTCCCAACGGGAACACGCCGATCAGCGCCGCCTCGCGCGTGGGTACGGCGAGCGGCTGGGTCCGCGTCGACGGCCTGCCGGTGATCAACTCGATCACGTCGTTCGCGATGGGCTCCATGTTCAACGCGCCCAGCATCACCGAGCTCAACACCAGCGTCGTGGGGCAGAACATCGTGACGGTGTGGACCGCCACGAACGTTCCCAACGGGGAGTTCGCCGGGAGTGTGTGCAGCGGGGCCTCGACCACGGTCACGCCGTGGCAGGGCACGCTGAACTCGGCGGTGATCGGCAACGCGACGACGGCGTCGAGCAAGGCCGTGCTGTCGAGCGGCGGCGCGTCGTGTGCGACGCAGCAGCGCCTGTACTGCTTCGGCCGCGACCGCACGGCGATCGCGCAGTAGCACCTACAGGGCGAGGCGCTCGATCGCGCCGCCCGGCGTGGCGTAATAGACGAAGCCGTCGGCGATCGCGCCGGCGGTCCCGTCGAGCTCCGCCGCGATCGACGCGCTGCCGCCGGCGCGCGGCGCGGTGAGCAGCGTGTCGCCCTCCTGCCAGTAGAACGCCTCGGCCGTGACGAAGAAGCCGCTCGCCTGCTGGATCGTGGGCAGGACCACGGTCGGCTCGCCGCGCGCGGGGAGCGCGACGAGCACGGCGCGGCGCGACGGGCTCTGCTCGACCAGCCAGTACGCGCCGTCGTCGTCGGCGCCGACGATCCGGCCCTGGTAGGTCGCGCCGTCGGGCGCGCTCGGAAACGCGGAGGCGAACGTGCTCGAGGCCGTCAGGTTGTTCACCAGGCCGTCGGCGAGATCGAGGTAGACGAGGCGCCGCTCGCTCGTGCCGTCGACCGCGGCGTAGATGCGGCGCGCCGTCGCGCGCACGTGATCGACGCGGGTCGTCCGCACCAGCGTCACGGTGCGCTCTGCCTCGCTCGTGCCCCACGACAGCTTGTCGGCGAGCGTCCAGACGAGCCGCGGGGGCTCCCCAGGAATCTCGCCGAGCGCCTCCGCGTTCGTCGAGACGACACGTGCGAGCGGAGCACCGAGCCGCGCGCGCAGGATCACTCCCGTCTGCGCGAGGACGACGTGGCCGTCCGCGTACACCACCGGGCCCGTCGCCATCGCGAGCTCCTGCGCGTCGCCGGGAAGGGCCTCGAGCGAGCTGCCGAGCACGCGCGTGCCTGGTGTGCCCGGCGTCGTCCAGTACACGCCCGCGGCCGAGGCGCCGAGCAGCGTGGCCTGACCCGCGGCCACGACGACGGTCTCGCCGGGGGAGTCCGTGCCGCAGCCCGCGAGGAGCGCGGCGATGGCAGCGGTGGCGGACCGGGTGGTCATGACCCGCAGGAGTGCAACGCGGGCGCCACACGCCGCCGTCATCGATCCGCGCGGTTGGCGGGAGGTGGCCACTCGAGTGGCCGGTCGGCGGCGCGGCGGCGCGGGGCGCGCTCGCGATGAGCGAGCGCTGCGTCCTCGCGTCAGGGGCAACGCCCCGGCCGGCAGCACGTGCGCTGGCCGGCCGGGCGAGGATCAGAACGCGGTGCCGTCGGCCTTCTTGCCGGGCGAGTAGCCGCCGACCGCACCCGTCAGCGCGGTGTGCAGCGCGTACGTGGTGCCGCTCATCGCATCGGGAGTGAGGTTGAACGAGACGGCCTGCGTCGCCGTCGCGTACGTCGTCGTCGCGATCGTCACCGGCGTCGCGCCACCGGTGGCGAGCGTGATCGTGTCTCCGGCGTTGTTGAGGCTGAGCGTCCCCTGCGTCGCGACCGGCGTGAACCAGTTGGTCACGCCCGCGCACGCCGGCGCGCCGCCGGCCCAGATCACGACGGCCTTGCCAGGCTCCAGCGTCAAGCTGCCTGGACCGACGTTGGTGGGCGCGCCGAACGTGAACTGCAGCTGCGGCGGCAGCGGCGGGGTCGCCTGCGGGGCTCCTCCATCCTTGATGGTCAGGCCCGTGAGGTCGAGCGTCTTGGTCGACACGTTCACGAGCTCGATGAACTCGTCGTTCGTCCCGGTGACGACGCCATCGCAGTTCGAGTCGCCGTTCGCGTTCGGACCGTCGTCGGCGAGGAACTCGTTGATGACGATGTCGCCCGCGGCCGGCGCGACCGGCGTCGAGCCGGGCATCGAGATCTTGACGTCGAGCATGTAGCGGCGCGGCATCGTCACCATCGTGCTGCCGGGCAGCGTGTCACCGCTGACCTTGATCGTGTACGTACCCGCCGGCAGCATCGCGAGCTGCATGGTGTCCGGCGTGGTGTTCGGCTCGTAGTCGTCGTCGTTGCTGTCCTTCGTGCCGACGTAGGAGCAGTACGAGTCACCGTCGTCGGAGTCCCGCGCGAGCGCCATCATGTCCATCGTGACGTCGGCGCCCATCGCGAACACGCCGAGCATGGTGTCGTCGGTGGTCGTGCAGTCGAACTTGTTGTTGCCGACACCGTCGTAGTCCGTGGTGACGCCGTTGATCGTGAAGTAGGTCTCGATCTCGACCTTCATCGGGGCCGTCAGCGTGAACGTGTAGAGGTCGACGTCGCCGGTCATCCACTCGCCGCGGACGATGTGGCTGCCCGCAGACAGCGCCTGCGGCACGGTGTCGTTCGGCTCGGCCGCCTCGGCCACGTCGGACTCGAGGAGGCAGGCCGCCGAGCAGCGGTCGCCGTCCATCAGGTTGCCGTCGTCGCACTCCTCGGTCGGCGACTCGATGATGCCGTTGCCACAGCCGGCCATCACGCACACCGTGGGGTTGGCGGTGTTGCAGAGCCAGCCGCTCTCGACCTGGCACGTCGCATCGCAGCCGTCGCCGGGCGTCGTGTTGTCGTCGTCGCAGACCTCGTTCATGGCCGACTGGATGATGCCGTCACCGCAGCCGATCATCTGACACACCGAGGGCATGCCCATCATGGTGCGGCAGTTCCAGCCCATCTCGATCTCGCAGTTCGCGTTGCAGCCGTCGCCGGGCATCGTGTTGCCGTCGTCGCAGAAGTCGAGCTGCGGGTCGGCCGTGCCGTTGCCGCACCCCGGCAGCTTTGCCTTCAGGTTGATCTGGAACGGGCCGTCCTGAGCGGCCTCGAAGCCGTCGACGACGATGTAGTACGTGCCCGCCGGGCGGTTGACGTAGCCGAGGAAGCCGGAGCCCTCGATGTCGGCGCAGCCGTCGGCCGCGCCCGTGTACTCCGGGATCTCGGTCGTGAGATCGCAGGGCGCCGTCAGCAGGCGAACGATCGCGCCGTGCATGGTCACCGTCGTGTCGATCTCGATGACGATGTCGCGGACGTCGGTCGTGGTGAACTTGAAGATCTTGTCGTTACCGCCGCCCTCGGGACCGAAGCCATCGCAGGCGCCGTCGCCGACCTGGCTCGTGCCGGTCGTGGTGTCGCCCGTCAGCGTCGCCGTGAGGTCGCCCGTGCCGGTGAACGTGACGGTGGTCGGCGCCGCGCACGTGCCCGTCATGCCGCCGCCCATCGTGCAGACGCTCGGCATGCCGGTGCAGGTGTAGCCCTGCTCGACGGTGCACGTGCCGCTACAGCCATCGCCGCCCATCGTGTTGCCGTCATCGCAGGCCTCGGTGCCGTTCAGCGCGCCGTTGCCGCAGTTCACCGGCGTCTCGGTCTGACACGTCGACGAGCAGCCGTCGCCGGGGTTCGTGTTGCCGTCGTCGCAGGTCTCGCCCTTGTTGACGTCGACGGTCATGTCGCCGCACACGCCACCGGCGCTCTCGTTCTGGCACTGCGCCGAGCAGCCATCGCCGTTCGCCGTGTTGCCGTCATCGCATTGCTCGGAGCCGGTGACGTGGCCGTCACCGCACGAGCCGTTATTGGAGCCGCCGTCATCTCCGCAGGCCGTGGCGAGCACGACGAGCAGCGATGCGCCGAGAAGAGCAGTCGCGCGCTGGATCATAGGGGCGGCTCCGTAACACGGGCCCACCGTCGAGGAACACCCCCAAAATGCTTGGCTACCAAACGATCCGACCAAGCGTGGTCGCGCTTACGGAACCTGGTTCAGAGGCTCAGGGCGATCGTGAAGTCCGGGTAGACCGATGAGCAGTCCGTCACACACTCCGAGACGATGCGCTCGTACGCCACACCCAGGCCGAGCAGGAGCTTGCCCGAGACATAGATGAGACCGCCGCGTGCGCCGGCGGTGTCGACATCGGCGAGGCCGTCGCCGATGAACCAGTGGTTGTAGAACACGCCGACGTAGGGGACGACCGGCGAGCGCGCGACGAGCGGCTGCGCGACGTACCGCAGGGACGGCGTGAGCCGGCCGATGTTCGGGCCGTCGCCGAACAGGAACTGACTGCCGAGACCGAGCTCGACGCCGTCGAGCACGAAGTAGCCGACGGCGGCGCCGAGCCCGAAGTAGCGCTCGCCGAGCATGCTCTGCGAGCCGCCGTACACCCCGAGTGAAAACTTCCCGCGATCGAACGGTGTCTCGGGCGGCGGTGGCTCGGGCTCGAGGATCACCACCTCGGCGCGCGCGATCGCAGCGGTCGCGGCCAACAGCGAGAGCGCGATGACGGTGCGCATCAAGCGCAAGTATCTCATGGCAACTCGGGTTTCGAGACCGCACGGTGGCTGCTCGAGTAGCCGGTGATCCTCCGCGGAGTTATCGGCTGTCAGCGACGGATCGGTTCGTGCACTCGCGGCGCGGTGCCGTGAAGCTCCTCGCCACTGTCCTGCTGTTCTCCTCGCTCGCCGCCTGCGCGAGCGACCCCTCGCTCGATGACGACGACGCCGAGGGCGGCGATCTGCCGCTCGGTGACGTCTCGGCCGAGGACATGAAGGCGGACGGGAACTGGGGCGCGGCCCTGACGTGCAAGACGCCGCCGAACCTGCCGCCGCTCGTCGCGCCGAAGATCACGGTGTCGCTCGACGGGCTGACTCTGCGCCTCACCGACGCGGCCACCGGCTTCGACAAGGTGTACCCGGTCGGCGTCGGCAAGGTGGAGACCGATCCGACGAGCGGCCAGTTTCGCGAGTCGCTCTCGTACTGGCCGATCGATCGCTACGCGAAGAACGACTTCCAGATCACCCCGTCGTCGATCCAGCCGTGCAAGACGTGGTGGACCGATCCGGAGAACGGCGAGCGCACGCCCGTGTTCGCCGGCCTGCCGTTCATGTCGTGGTCGGGCAGCTACGCGATCCACGGACCGATCGACAACTACCGCGCCGCGAACGGCGGCACGCTGCGCCGCGGCTACGTCTCGCACGGCTGCATCCGCATGGAGGCCGCCGACGTGCTCGAGGTCTACGCGCGCATCAAGGGCGTCGCGAAGGTCCCGGTGCGCGTGCAGCGCGAACCAGAGAAGACCTCCGAGGGCGTGAAGATCGACGTGGCGCAGAAGTGGATCGGCGCGCAGTGCGCGCAGAACACCGACTGCAACTTCACTGGTGGCTACTGCGCGGTGAACAAGCTGACGCAGAAGGGTTTCTGCAGCGCGCGCTGCACGTCGACGTGCGCCGACAAGCCGGGCATGCCGCAGACGTTCTGTGTCGCGGATCCGGCCGCCGCGGCGCTCGGCCAGGCCAAGGGCATGTGCGTGCCGAAGGTGCAGGCCGAGAACTTCGAGTGCCGCCCGTACGATCACTTCCAGCCGGTGCGCCTCGCTCGGTTCAACCAACCGTCGGTGTCCGCGAACGTGTGCATGCCGGCCTCGCCGGGCTGGGTCGGCGACCACTGCCTCGCGAACACCGACTGCAAGACCGGCACGACCTGCGCGGGCGCCTCGCCCGGGCGCCCGGGGGTGTGCACGATGGCGTGCAACCAGTTCTGCGCGGACCAGCCGGGCTACGCCGACACGTTCTGCGCGAAGCTGCCAACGTCGTTCGCACCGACCGGCGGGAGCTGCCTGCGCCAGTGCACGCCGAGCTCGAACGCCGCCGAGTGCCCGAGCGACATGACGTGCCAGCAGGCGATGCGGTTCGGCTCGCCGGCGGCGACGAAGTACGTCTGCATGCCGCGCCTGTGAACGCGATCGCGGTAGCGTAGGCCATGCGCGCGTGCGTCGTGGCTCTCGCTCTGATCGTCGGCTGTAAAGGAAAGGCCTCGGACCCGAAGGGCGAGCCCGTGGCGCCCGGCTCGGGCTCCGGCTCGGGCTCGGCCGTCGCCGCGGGCTCCGGTGCCGGCTCGGGCAGCGCGAACCCGAAGGAGCTGCCGGAGGATCCCTACGCGCGGAAGGCGTACCGCGCGGGGATGGCGAAGGGCCGCAAGGCGACGGACAAGAAGCAGTGGGCGGATGCGATCGCCGGGTTCGACGAGGCGCTCGCGGCGAAGAAGGGCGATCCACGCGCGCTGGGCGAGCGCGGGTTCGCGCGGCTGCTCGAGGGCAAGGACCTCGCGGCCGCGACGCGCGACTTCGATCAGGCGGCGAGCTCGACGAAGGACAAGAAGCTCCTGTCGGAGATCTGGTTCAATCGCGGCCTGCTCGAGGAGAAGCGCGGCAACAGCGCGAACGCGGTCGCCGCGTTCGTCATCGCGAACACGCTCCGGCCCACGGAGGCCGCGCGGAAGAAGCTCGAGGGCAAGACCGCGTGCCCGGTCACCGTGTCGGCGGTCCTCGACGTCCCCGATGCTCCACCCGCCGCCGGCGCCGACTGGCTCGCGCTCGCGAAGGCGATGCCCGGCGCCGCGGAGGTCGATCCGTTGACGACCAAGGAGCACGCGTTCAAGTGGCTGACCGGACAGCCGACCGAGCCGAAGCTGCCGGCGATCGTCAGCGCCGGCGAGTACGGCGTCTACGCGGCATACGTCGTCATCGGCGGTACCGCTGGGCTGCGCGCGATCCCGCTCGGCGAGGCGATGGGCGGCCGGTGCCCGGGCTCCGTCGTGTTCGAGGTGATCGGCGCCGCGAGCAACGGCTGGATCCTCGTGAGCGGCACCGAGCAGTTCGATGGCGGCTACACGTACATGTGCGAACGCAAGGACGGCGAGCTGTACGAGTGCACCGGCGCCGATGACGAGGTCAGCGCCGGGACCGCCTGCTTCGCGGGAACGCCGACGCGGCGCACGGTGCTGATCGATCAGACCGCGGGCAAGGTGCTGAAGGTCTACGAGCAGCCCGACGACAAGCCCGTGGCGATCACGCTCGACGGGCGCGGCATCAAGCTGTCGGGCAAGGGCTGCGACCGCATCGATCCGGTGCCGGGGTGAGCGCGAACCACGATCTCGCCGCGTCGCTGGCCGCCGCGCTCGGGACCACGTGCTCCGTCTCCACGTACCTCGTGCTGGGCGACCTCGTGTGGGACATCCCCACGAGCGAGTGGGACGCGCTCGGCGGCTCGGTGCTCGTCGAGAAGGCGGGCTCGCCACGGCGGATCGTGTTCATGGCGGTGCGCGACGAGATCCGCTACTGGGCGACGACCGACAAGGATCCGTATGCGAGCTCGAGGTCGAGCCTCGGTGTGGTCCCGTCGTTCGCGGGCGCGGTGCTGCTGTGTCACGAGTTCGTGGCGCGCGAGCTCGAGATCGAGCAGCTCACGGCGCCGATCTCCCGCATGTTCTACGACACCGACCGGTGAATCACCTGCGGGTGAGGTCGCCGAGCTTCTTGCCGTCGGCGGAGAGCTTCAGCTCGAGGACACGCGGCGGTTCCGCGCGATCGTCGGGCTCGATCGTCAGCGTCACGCGGCCGAGGTTCACGACGTAGCGCCCGCTCTCGCCGGGGCCTGGAAGGCCGCTGGTCGTCGAGGTGAACGTGCCGTCGGGCCGGAACACGTAGCCGCTGCACGCCGTGAACGTCTTCGCGGTGCCGTAGACGTGACCGGCCTCGTCGCGCATGCCGCACGCGAACATCGTCGACTGCTGGCAGGACTCGAACCGGGTGGGCACCGCGAACGGCTTCGCGGACGCCGTCGATGCCGCGAGGAGGAGGGTGAGGGGGGCGAGGCGCATCGGACATGAAGACGCATCGCCGGGGCGGAAGGTCTACGCGGCCGGAGGTGCAGGGAGAGACTCGGGATAGACTCGGGTCGTGGGGGAGACGGACGCGAACATCGAGCTGCGGAGCCAGCTCGCCGCCGTGCTCGATCCGCGCTGCCTCGTCTCGTCGGGACCGGTGATGGCCGATCTGATGTGGGACCAGGGGATCACGGCGTCGGACTGGAGGACCGCCGGGTTCTCGGTGCGCGTCGAGGCGGCGTCGTCGACGAGGCTCGTCGTGCTGATGGCGGTGCGCGGCGAGCTGCGGTTCTGGGCGACCACGGACAAGGATCCGCGCGCGACGTACTTCATCGCCGGCATGGGCGTGCTCCCGTCGTTCGAGACCGCGGTCCAGCTGTGCACCGAGTTCATCGCGGACAACTTGCCCGTCGAGCACCTGACGACGAAGCTCCGCGACCTGCACGACGATCCCGGCGTGCGCACCGAGGAACCGAAGGCGCGCGCGGTGCGGCGCTATGCCTGCCCGTGCTGCAAGTTCCTCACGTTCGAGGAGGAGCCGCCGGGCACGCTCGCGATCTGCCCGGTGTGCTCGTGGCAGGACTGCCCGGTGCAGTCGACGCGCCCCGACTACGAGGCCGGCTTCAACGACGTCAGCCTCGATCAGGCGCGGGCCTTCTTCGCGAAGCTCGGTGCGTGCTCGCCGCAGTTCGTCTCGGGCGTTCGTCCGCCGACGGCCGAGGAGCTCCCGCGCGCGGTCGAGCTCGATCCCGACGAGGTGCTCGTGCTCTACGAGTGGCTGCGCCGCGTCGACGGCAACGGCCAGCTGCTCGTCGACGATCCCGCGGAGCACGAGGTGCTGTCCCACCTGCACGCGCAGCTCGATCGCATCGTGACCGCACAGTTCATCCCGGACTACGGCGAGGCGGTCGCGCGGGCCTGGGCGCGGATCCGCGAGCGCGCGGGCGGCTAGTCCGGGATCGCGGCGAAGATACGACGGAATCTCCCTCGATACCGCGGTCATCGACGTGGTCACCACCTGCCAGCAAGCGAAGGTCGCGATGTGGTCCACCAGCTCTGATACCTTCGCGGAATGAGGCACTTCCCCCGGCTCGCCACCGCCGTGACCCTGCTCGCGCTCGCCGCCTGCCAGAAGTCGAGCGCGAAGCCCGACGCGATGGTGGACGGAGACGGAGGCACCGATGGAGCGGTGGGCGACGGCGGCACCGACGCGCCCGCCCCCGACGCGTACGTCGCGAACTGCGTGCCGAACACCGGCACCACGATCACGACGGTGCCGTTCGTCAGCGGGTTGTCGCAGCCGCTGATGATCACCGGCGCGCCCGGTGATCGCCGGCAGTTCGTCATCGAGCAAGGCGGCCGCGTGAAGGTGATCGACAACGGCCAGGTGCTCGCGGCGCCCGCGCTCGATCTCGGCGAGGACGACCTGATCACCGCGGGCGGCGAGCGCGGCCTCCTCGGCATCGCGTTCCACCCGAAGTGGCTCGAGAACGGCCTGTTCTACATCGCGCACACCGGCAAGAACGGCGACCACGTGTTCGCCGAGTACCAGATGCCGACGGGGACGAGCGTCGCGAACAAGGCGTCGCGGCGCGAGCTGCTGCGGTTCGCGGATCCGTTCTCGAACCACAACGGCGGCAGCATGGAGTTCGGCAACGACGGCTTCCTCTACATCGCGATCGGCGATGGCGGCAGCGGCGGCGATCCGGGCAACCGCGCACAGAACGACGCCTCGTTCTTCGGCAAGCTGCTGCGCATCGATGTCGACACGCGCACGGGGAACAAGCAGTACGGCATCCCGCCGACGAACCCGCACGCGGCCAGCCCCGATGGCCCGACGGATCCGCGGCCCGAGGTCTGGCACAAGGGCCTCCGCAACCCGTTCCGGTTCTCGTTCGATCGGATGAACGGCGACATCTACATCGGCGACGTCGGCCAGGGGCCGAACCCGCCGAACCTCGAGGAGATCGACGTCGCGCCGAACACGCCGGGCACCAACTGGGGCTGGCCTGAGCGCGAGGCGAACCGGTGCTTCCGCCCGGCGACCAACTGCCCGACCGCCGGCCGCACGGATCCGGTGATCGTGCGCGGCGGCGCGAATGGCTGGACGTCGATCATGGGCGGCGTGGTCTATCGCGGGTCGTGCTACCCGAACCTCGCCGGCAAGTACTTCTACGGCGACTACGCGGCGGGCCAGCTGTGGGCGTTCACCTGGAACGGCACCACGGCCGTCGGTGATGCGCAGATCGTCGCCGGGTCGCTCGGGAACATCACGGCGATTCACGACGACGGCAACGGGCAGCTCTACGTGGTGCTCCACGGCGGGTCGATCCGCCGGGTCGTCACCCAGTAGCCTCGATTCGCCTCCCCGGGAAGACGGTGCGCGGCCCGCGGCGCGCGCCGGATCGCATGGTTGCGCGCGGCACGGCCGCTGCACATCCGGTGCTCCGCCATCCCAACCGTTACCCCGAAGGAGCAGCCATGACCGCAACCGCGACCGTCCTCCCGTTCCCCTCGATCGACAACGCCGCGCTCGCCGACGTGAACGGCGGCTTCGACGTCGGCCGCATGGTCGATAACGGCAACCGCTACGGCGGGGCCGGCGCCGCGCTCGGCGGCGGCGTGGGTGCGGTCGTCGGCGGCGTGGCCGGTGCGGCCGCCGGTGGCGTCGGTGCGCTCCCCGGCGCGGCGACCGGCGCTGGCGTCGGTGGCGCGATCGGCGGCGCGGCGGGCTGGATCGGCGGCGCCGCGGCCGACGCGTGGAACCAGCTGCGCGGCCGCTGAGCCGCCGCGCTCGACACCGTGCTCCCGTTGACGGTCGAACCGTCCGCGGGACATCGTCGTGTCCGCAGGAGGACACCATGGAGATGCCGAAGGTCTCGCCCGAGCAGGCGCGGTTGAACGCGCTGTTCGCGGGCGTGTGGCGCGGTGAGGAGACGCTGTTCCCGTCGGACTGGGATCCGCAGGGCGGCACGGCGTTCGGGACGTGGGTCGTGCACGCGAGCCTCGACGGGTTCAGCGTGCTGCTCGACTACACCGAGGAGAAGGCCGGCACGATCGTCTATCGCGGCCACGGCGTGCACGGCTGGGACGCGCAGTGCGGGGCGTTCCTCGTCTACTGGTTCGACAACCTCGGCATGATGCCGCACGAGCCCGCGAAGGCGACGCTCGACGGCAATCGCTACACGTACCAGACCGACGACGGCCCGCGGGGCTGGACGCGGATGACGTACGACTTCACCGCCGACACGCTCGCGTTCCGCATCGAGCGGTCGAAGGACCAGGGCGCGACCTGGAGCCCGATGCACGACGGACGCTACCGCCGCGCGACGTGAGACATGGGACGCGGCGCGCGGTCGACACGGGCCACGCGCTGTTGTCAGCGGCCGGTGGTCGGCGCGCCGATGCCCGCGTATCTCTGGGCGAATGGAGCTGCGCATCGTGGTTCTCGTCGGAGTCGCGGCGGTGACGGGGTGGATCGCACGCGGCGTCGCGACCGGATCGCCGGCGAGCCCGGCGGTCGCCGCAGCCGCGCCGGTGTCCCCGCCGCGCGTGGTGTACGTGACCGCGCCCGCACGCGAGGAGGCGCCACCACCCGACGAGGAGACCGACCCCGAGGCGGGCGACGTGGACGGCGGCGAGGATGTCGGCGAGCTGCTCGCGCGGGTGCAGCGCGAGGCGCCACCCCCGCCGCCGGAGTTCCCGCACAACGTGATCACCGGCTTCGTCACGAACGTCGGCGCCACCGAGCGGTTCGCCGGAGTCACGGTCGTGGTGACCGGACCGCAGCTCGAAGGTTCGCGGACCGCGATCACGGACGACAGCGGCGAGTTCTGGGTCCCCGCGCTCCCGGCCGGGAGCTACACGGTGACGTTCTATTACATCGATGCCACCGTCGAGCGGAGCAACGTCATCGTGAGCTCGCTGCGCCACACGTCGCTGAACGCCGAGATCGACACCGGGAGCTACCTCGCGAAGATCCCCGTCCCCGCGCGCACGTTCGAGAGCGCCCTCGCGGAAGAGGGCGTCTCGTTCTCCGGAACGATGGCGATGGACAGCACGTATCTCGTCGACGGTATCGATGTGACGGGCCTCGAGTAGTACGCTCGCCGGATGTCCGATCCCGTCGTCGAGGTCTCCACCAATCACGGCACGTTCGTCATCCAGCTCGATCCCGCGAAGGCGCCGAAGTCGGTCGCCAACTTCCTCGCCTACGTCGACGCGAAGCACTACGACGGTACGGTGTTCCACCGCGTGATCCCCACGTTCATGATCCAGGGCGGCGGCTTCGACCAGCAGCTCGAGAAGAAGCCGACGCAGCCGCCGATCCAGAACGAGGCCGACAACGGGCTCAAGAACACGCGCGGCACCGTCGCGATGGCGCGCACCAGCGAGCCGCACTCGGCCACCGCGCAGTTCTTCGTCAACGTGACGGACAACGCCTTCCTCGATCACCAGGCGAAGAGCGGGCCGGGCTGGGGCTACGCGGTGTTCGGCAAGGTCACCGAGGGCATGGACACCGTCGACAAGATCAAGGCGGTGAAGACCGGCTCCGTCGGGCCGTTCGCCAAGGACGCGCCGCTGACGACGGTCGTGATCAACCACATCCGCCGCCGCTAGGTCACGAGCCGGTTTCGGGCGTCGCGCAGCGCGCGCCCCGTGCGTGGAACCAGCTGCGCGGGCGCCGAGCGCTGCTACTGTCACGGGGTGAACCAACGCGCGCTGCTCGCCGTGCTCGTACTCTCTGGCTGCTATCGCGATACGGCGGCGCCGATCGAGAACACCGCGCGGCCGCCGGCGCGCGATGCGCTCGTGCAGCAGCGCTGCGGCGGCCTCGACGATCTCGCGCAGCCACCCCTGGATATCGAGCCGCAGCGGCGCTTGCGCATGCACTCGTCGGGCGTGCTCTCGGGCGCGAGCGGCCGCACGTGGGCGGGTGCGCCGCGGCCCGACTTCGTTCCCGCGCGGCTCGACACGCTCGAGCTGTGGGTGCTCGACAGTGCCGACGGCGGCTACCTGGCGCTCTATCGCGAGCCGTACGACCTCACGAGCTGCACGCTCGGCGGCGCGGAGAACTGCCAGTACGTCGTGCGCTGGTGGGACGGCCGCGGCACGCTGCGCTGGTCGCTCCCGCTCGGCGCGGTGCTGTCACGCGCGGATCACCTCGAGGTGCAAGACCTCCGGCTCGTCGACGGCGTCCTCTACTTCAACGAGGCGTGCCAGAGCTACGCGAGGGAGGCGCAGGGGCAGTGCAGCTCGCTGGTCGCGGTCGATCCGGTGCGGAGTCGCGTGCTGTGGCGGACGCAGCCGCTCGTCTCGAACGGGCGGTTTCGCGTGCGCGGCTGCTACCTGATCGCGGGCTACGGCTTCACGGCGGAGCGCGACAACGTGTTCCTCGTCGATCGTGCCACCGGCGCGGTGGTGCAGAAGGTGCCGGTGTCGAGCTCTCCGGAGCGCCTGACGCTCGACGCGTCCGAGCACCTCGACGTCGAGCTGTACTCGGGGATCACGCGCCGGTTCCGGCTCGACGGGATGGATGCACCGAACGGGCGGATCGTCGCACTCGACGCGGATCCGGGCTTCGGCGGGGCGGGCTACGGGGGTGCGGCATACGGCGGCACGGCGTACGGCTCGCCGTGAGCTAGAGTGCGCGCCCATGGCGAAGGCGCACACGACCTGGAAGGTTCTCCCGCACGGCCCGATCGAGAAGCTGTCCCCCGCGCTGTGGCGCGTGCAGGGCGAGCTGCCGCCGGTCCAGCGCGTGATGGCGATCGGCAAGCGCGCCGACGGCACGCTGGTGGTCCACAACGGCATCGCGCTCGGCGACGCGGAGATGGCGGAGATCGACGCGTGGGGCAAGGTGTCGATGATCGTGGTGCCGAACGGTTATCACCGGCTGGACGCGAAGGTCTTCAAGGATCGCTATCCCGACGCGAGGGTGATCGCGCCGGCGGGCGCGCGCGCGAAGGTCGCGCAGGTCGTGCCGGTCGACGGCACCTACGCGGAGGCCGGCGCGGACTCCGCCGTCGAGCTCGTCCACCTCGACGGCACGAAGGAGCGCGAGGGCGCGATGATCGTGCGCGCCCCGGGTGACACGTCGGTCGTCCTCAACGACGCGGTGTTCAACATGCCGCACGGCAAGGGCGTCACCGGGTTCGTGCTGCGCCGTCTCACCGCGTCCTCGGGCGGACCGACGGTGTCGCGGATCTCGCGGTGGCTCGTGGTCGCGGACAAGCCCGCCTTCCGCGCGCACCTCGAGCGGCTCGCGGAGCTGCCGGATCTGAAGCGCGTGATCGTCTCGCACTACGAGACGATCACCGACGATCCGGCGGGCACGCTGAAGCGCGTCGCCGCGGCGCTGTGACCGTCAGACGAAGTTCTTGACGAACTCCCAGCCGGGATCGCGCGTGATCTCCACGTGCGGTCGCCGGTCGGGGTGGTCGTGGGCCCAGGCCGCGATGATCCGCTCCGCGGGGCCGTCCTCGGGGACGTACCAGTGGAGCACGCGATGACCGGGGCGAGTCTCGCGCCCGAAGTAGACCGCGCTGGCGCCGAGCGCCGCCGAGAGCTCGTCCTCGATCGCGTTCAGAGCGTCGGCGTCGGCCTCCGTGGTGAGCCCCTGTGGGTTCTGGTCGAGGATGGCCAGATCGATCGCGACGTGCATCGTGTTCAGCAGGTGATCGATCCGCTTGAGAGCCATGTTGCAGGTGATGAACAGGGGCAGCCCCTCCTCGCTCTCGCCCTTCAGGATGGCGTACTTCTCGCGCGTGGCGGTGCGCTCGAGCTCTGCCACGGCCTCGAGCAGCTGGTGGAACGGGACGGCCTCCTCGGGTTCGTCGTCGGCGAGGTCGATCCCGCCGAGCCAGCGCTCGACGCGATCCTCGCCCAGCGCGCCGTCGAGGAGGAGGAACAGCGCGACGACGCGGCGATCCTCGGGGAGGTCCACGAAGCGGGGATGGAAGTAGCGCGCGTAGACGCGCTCGCGATCGGTGTCGACCTCGAGGGCGGCGACGAGCTCGTCGCGGTCGAGCCGGACGTCGTCGATCTCTAGCGTGGTCCCGAGCCGGGCCTGGCGCGCCGGGTAGTACTCCCACGTCTCGTCGGCGGCGGGGCCGCGTTGTCGCCACACCTCCGTGACGAGACGACCGTCGGGGTTGCCCTTCGGAGACAGGCAGAACGCGTGCTTCGCGCTCGCGCCGGGACACAGCTCCCAGTCGAGATCGCCGATCGCGTCGACGTGCCGGCCGATGTCGGCGATCAGCTCCTCGCTGAAGCTGCGCTCGACCTCGATCGCGTGGACCACGCGCTCGCGCGCGGTGGTCCACCATGTCCAGAACTCTCGGATCCCGTCGTCGACGCTCATCGCAGGTCACGCGACCATCTCACGACGCCCTCCGCGACGCCCTTGGCGGACGCCGGGTTCCCTCACGCCGATCGGACGTCGTGCGGTAGCGGCCGGTTATCCGAGCCTGGCGCGCGTCGCGGTGGAGCTCCGCGTTCGGCGTCTCGCCGGCTAGCCAGCCCCGCCGGGTGTCTCGTACCATCGAGGACGCAGGTGAGCGACCCGCTGCTCGATACCGTCGTGGCCGGCAAGTACCGCGTCCTCCGCAGAATCGGAGAGGGCGGCATGTCGTTCATCTACGAGGTCCAGCACGTCAAGCTGCTGCGTTCGTTCGCGCTGAAGGGCCTGCTGCCGCAGTTCGCGTTCAACCCCGAAGCGGCGCAGCGCTTCGAGCGCGAGGCCGAGCTGCTCGGCAGCCTCCGCCACCCGAACGTCATCGACATCTCGGACTGGGTGTACCTGCCCGACGGCACGCCGTGCATGGTGCTCGAGTTCCTCCACGGCGCCACGCTCCAGACGCGGCTCCAGCGCGGTCCGCTCCAGTTCGACGCGATCGCGCGCCTCGCCGATCACACCTGCTCCGCGCTCGCGCTCGCGCACCGCAACGGCATCACGCACCGCGACGTGAAGCCCGAGAACATCTTCATCTCGATCGACGACTCCGGCGACGACCGCGTGAAGCTGCTCGATTTCGGCGTCTCGAAGCTGCGCGGTGTTGGCCGGCTGTCCGGCGTCTACCGCATGCTCGGCACGCCCTCGTACATGTCGCCCGAGCAGGCGAGCGGCAACAACGACGCGGTCGGCCCGTCGAGCGACTGCTGGGCGATGGGCGCGATCCTCTACGAGATGGCGACGCGCCAGGTCGCGTTCAAGGGCATCGACATCCAGCAGACGCTGATGCTGATCCTCGAGGGCCGTCCGCCTCCGATCCAGCAGTTCCGGCCCGACGCGCCGCCCGAGTTCATCGATCTCGTCGATCGCTGCCTCTCTCACGACCCGGCGCGCCGCATCCAGACGATCGAGGACCTCCGCTTCCGCCTGCGCAACGCGCTGCCGCCGCCCGGCCGCACGCCGCTCCTCCAGCCCAAGCGCCCCACCCCCGCCGCGGGCATGCCGGTCACCACCGGCGGCGGACCGTCGACGCTCGGCCCGAAGTCGCCCTCCGGCATCTCCGGCATCACGTTGCCGGGCTCGACGACCGTCCAGCCCGCGCCGATCAACAAGCGACGCTGGCTGATCGTCGCGATCGCGATCTTGTTCGCGACCCTCGGCAATCTCGCCATCGCGCTCGCGTTCTAGGTGGGCAGACCGCTTGCTGGCTCGATCCGAGGGCCTCTGCCATCGTGGGTGCCGCGCGGTCAGTCGGGAGAGCGTGGTGAAGTCGTGTCCGCCCCCTTCAACACCGGCGTGATCGCGGAGAGCGGCTTCGCGAACATCTCGAGCTGATCGGGATCGGCGAATACCGCGGCGTGGTCGTCGGGCGTGAACGCGCGGGCGAGGCGCGAGGCGAAGCTGTCGCGCAGCACGCGCTCGTAGTGGTCGGAGTCGTAGTCGCGGGGATCGATCGCGGCGGTCTCGGACTCGTCGTCCTCGCGGTCGGGCACGAGGCCCGCTCCGCCGCCGCGCGTGCGGTAGACGCGCGCGCGCTCGCCCGGTGTCCACGCGGTGCGGCCGGCCGAGAGCATCGCCTCGTAGGGCAGCTCGCGCCGGGTGTCGCGGAGCGCGAGGTAGTCGGCGGGCGTGCGCGTGAGGCGGACGCGTGAGGAGACGTCGAACGTGGGGAGCTCGCGGCGGCGCAGCGCGGAGATCGACGAGAGGTAGGCGGCGCGCACGCCGGGGACATCGCCGGTGAGGAGCGCGTGGATCGCGCGCCGGAGGAATGCCTCGCCGTACGGCTCCGCGCGCGACGAGCGGAACGCGACACCGCGGAGGATCAGCTCGCCGTCGTAGGTGAGGAGGGCGTAGTTCTTCGGCTCGTGCGAGAGCATCGCGGCATAGCGCCCGTCGTGCTCGAGCTGGACCAGCGGCGGGAGGAGCGCGGCGACCTCGGCGACGATGCGGCGCTCGTCGTCGGGGCTCCACGACTCGGGGACGGCGAAGTAGACCCCGTCGGTGTCGGCCTCGAGCAGCTGGACGCCGCGCGCGGCGAGCGCGGTGCACATGGTGTCGAGGACCTCGCGGCCGCGGCGCGTGACCTCGTTCGCGGCGTGAACGTCGGCGAAGCGCGTGAGCCCGCCCGCGCCGAGGTAGCCGTACGCGGAGTTGATGACGAGCTTCATCGCCGCGGACATCGCCTCGTGGGTGGCGCGCTCGGGCGAGCCCGGCACCGCCGCGCGGGCGGCGGCCTTC
>JAEUJX010000553.1 GCA_016794545.1 Myxococcales bacterium | reverse complement strand
GGCGCTACTGCGGCATGCGCTCGGGCACGACGGGGATCATGATCTCGGCGCGGTTGCGCCAGACCGCGAGCGACACCGGCTGACCGGCGGGCGCGGAGGCGACGAGCCAGGGCAGCGAGCGGTTGTCGACCGGGCGCTCGCCCCAGCGGATGATCACGTCGCCGGCGCGCAGCGCCGAGCGGATCGCCGGGGAGCCGGCGACGATCTCGGTGACGTAGGCGCCGCTCGTGCCGGGCAGGCCGAGCTGCTGCGCGACGTCGGACGTGACCGGCTTCACCTTCGCGCCGAGCCAGCTGCGCGCGACCTGGCCGCTGTCGCGGAGCTGGCCGACGATCTCCTTGAACCGGTTGATCGGCAGGATGAAGGACAGCTCGCCCATCCGATCGCCGGTGGCGACCGCCATGCCGATCACCTGGCCGGCGGTGTCGAGCACGGGGCCGCCGGAGTTGCCGCGGTGGATGCGTGCGTCGGTCTGCAGGAACAGGCGGAACGTGCGGTACGCCATGCCGCGGTCCTGCATGAGCGAGCCCGCGGCCTCCTTGCCGGTCGAGGCGATCACGCCGGTGGAGGCGGTGACCTCCTCGCCGAACGGGTTCCCGAGCACCACGATCCACTCGCCGATCTTGAGATCGTTCGAGTCGCCGAGCGGCAGCGCCGTGAGGCGCGGGCGGTCGACGGAGAGCAGGGCGATGTCGAGATCGACATCGCGGCCGATCACCTTCGCGGGGATCTCGGTGGTGTCGTCGAGCACGACGCGCAGCTCGGGCGCCGCGGTCGCGATATTGTACGTGGTGACGACGAACGTGCCCTTCGCCTCGACGAGGAAGCCGGTGCCGAGGCCGACGTCGGCGGTGGTCTCCGGCGCGCCGGGGAACATGGCCGCGGGGCCGGACTTCACGGGCGTCGCGGCGCGGATCGCGACGACGCCGCGCCGCGCGCTCGCGACGAGATCGACGAACGAGCCGGGCGCGCCGGAGGTGTACATCCGCGGGGTCTCCGCGGGACGGGTGGCGACACCGGGGCTCGCGCTGCCGCGGGACGGCTCTCCATCGGTCCGCTCCCGACACGCGCCGAGCGGCGCGGTTGCAGCGATCGCCGCGATCGCCGCGATCTGGCCGCGCCTGCGCACGGCTTACTTGTCGCCTCGCGAGCTCGGCGAACGACTCGCTCCCTGCGCCCTCTGGGCGTCGACGTACCCGACGCGCAGGTCGTAGATCAGGCTCGCGAGGAGCTTGCCCTCCGCCTCGTCGAGATTGCCCCTGGTCTTGGTCTCGAGCATCGCGAGCACATCGATCAGATGATGCGCGGTCTCGAGATCGACCGGCTGGGTAGCCCCGTCCGGAGCTGGCATCTTTCCAAGCGCGATGAGCGCCGTGGAAGCCAGCGATAGCACGTGAGTCGAGAAATCCACGGGCGCGGGTGCGACCGGCTGCTCCGCCATGGGCCACACCATAACCCGGAATACCGGCACCCCGCTGGGGGTTGCCCCCGAGTGGAGACGGGCATCTCGCCATTCTTTGTGACACCCTCAGGGGGGTCCATGGACACCCTGACCGATCCTGTCGCGCTCACCAGCGCCACCACGACCACCTCCTCGAGCGCCGTCCCGACGATCGACGTCGAGAAGCTGACCGAGGAGGTCAAGGAGTCGAGCGCGTTCCTCGACGACGTGTTCAGCCAGGTCGGGCGGGTCGTCGTCGGCCAGCGCGACATGGTCGAGCGCATCATGATCGGCCTGCTCACGGGCGGTCACTGCCTGATCGAGGGCGTGCCCGGGCTCGCGAAGACGCTGACGGTGAAGACGCTGGCGCAGACGATCAACGCGTCGTTCGCGCGCATCCAGTTCACGCCGGATCTGCTCCCGGCGGACATCACCGGCACCATCATCTACAACATGCACACCGGGCAGTTCACGCAGAAGCGTGGCCCGCTGTTCGCGAACCTCGTGCTCGCCGACGAGGTGAACCGCGCGCCCGCGAAGGTGCAGTCGGCGCTGCTCGAGGCGATGCAGGAGCGCCAGGTCACGATCGGCGACACCACGCACCAGCTGCCCGATCCGTTCCTCGTGCTCGCGACCCAGAACCCGATCGAGCAGGAGGGCACGTTCCCGCTGCCCGAGGCGCAGCTCGACCGCTTCATGCTCCTCATCAAGGTCACCTACCCGACGGCGAGCGAGGAGCGCTCGATGCTCGACCGGATGAGCACGCTCGAGGTGCCGGCGGCGCGCGAGGTGACGACGATCGAGAAGGTCAAGGCGGCACGCAAGGTCGTCTCGCAGATCTACATCGACGACCGCGTGCGCGACTACATCGTCCACATCGTGCAGGCCACGCGCCGCCCGCGCGACTACGGCCTCGGCGAGCTCGCGCCGCTGATCGAGTACGGCGGCTCGCCGCGCGCGACCCTGTCGCTCGCGGTCGCCGCCCGCGCCCACGCGTTCATCCACCACCGCGCGTACGTCACGCCCGACGACATCAAGGCGATCTCGCTCGACGTCATGCGCCACCGCGTCTCCGTCACCTACGAGGCAGAGGCGGAGGAGGTCAGCTCGGAGGACGTGATCCGTCGCGTCTTCGAGTACCTCCCCGTGCCGTAGCGATGGCCCTGAACACGGCCGAGCTGTTCAAGAAGGCGAAGAAGATCGAGATCGCCTCGCGCCGCCTCGTCGACGAGACGCTGGCCGGCCAGTACCACTCGGTGTTCAAGGGCCGCGGCCTGATCTTCTCGGACGTCCGCCCGTACTACCCGGGAGACGACGTCCGCGCGATCGACTGGAACATCACCGCGCGCATGAACGCGCCGCACGTGAAGCAGTTCATCGAGGAGCGCGACCGCACCGTCAACCTCATGATCGACATGAGCGCGAGCGAGTACTTCGGCTCGCAGGGCTCGGTGAAGCGCGAGCTCGCCGCCGAGCTCGCCGCGGTCGTCGCGTTCTCGGCGATCAAGAACAACGACCGCGTCGGCCTCTACATCGTCACCGACAAGGTCGAGCGCTACGTGCCACCGAAGAAGGGCCGCCGCCACGTCCTCCGCGTGATCGGCGAGATCCTCGCGTTCAAGCCGCAATCGCGCGCCACCGACCTCGCGAAGGGCCTCGACTTCTTCGCCAAGGTCGCGCGCCGCCGGAGCGTGCTGTTCCTGGTCTCCGACTTCCTCAGCGAGGGCTGGGAGCAGCCGATGAAGATCGCGCGCCAGCGCCACGAGCTCGTCCCGGTCGTCGTCTCCGACCCGATGGAGCAGGTGCTGCCGAAGGTCGGGCTCCTCCTCCTCGAGGACCTCGAGACCGGCCAGCTCGTCGAGGTCGACACCACGAGCCGCGTCGCCCGCGACTTCGCGAAGCGCGCGCAGTCGCAGGCGATGATCCGCGAGCAGGCGCTGCGGCGCCTCAACGTCGACGTCGTCAAGGTGTTCACCAACGAGCCGTACGTCGACGCGCTGATCGCGTTCTTCCGCGCCCGCGCCAAGAGGATGGCGCACGGATGACCCGACGCTCCGCGACGATGTCCGGGAGGACACGCGGAAACGCGGGCCCGTCCCCCATTTCCTTGTCCGGCGCTCGCGGGACACGCGGAAACGGGGGCCCGTCCCCCATTTCCTTGTCCGGCGCTCGCGGGAGAGGCGTCATCGTCCCGGCGCTCGTCGTCCTGCTCGCGGCGGCGACGGCGCACGCACAGGGCGCGGATCCGGGTGCGGGCTCTGGCGCAGCGGTGGGGAGTGACTCGGCGGTCGGCAGTGGCTCCGCGGCCGGCACGGGTTCGGCGTCGGGTTCGGCGTCGGCGTCGGGAACGGGTTCGGCGTCGGGAACGGGTTCGGGTTCGGGTTCGGCGTCGGGTTCGGCGTCGGGTTCGGCGTCGGGTTCGGCGTCGGGTTCGGGTTCGGCGTCGGGCTCGGGCTCGGGCTCCGGGCCGCGGATCATCCAGCTGCCGACGGACGTCAATGCGCCGGAGGTCGACGCGTCGGCGAGCCCGACGGCGATCCGGCTCGGCGGCCGGTTCACGCTGTTCGTGACGGCGGTGGTGGATCAGGGGGTAGTGGCGAACCTGCGCGAGCCGTTCGAGCTCGGACCTCAGTTCGAGA
The DNA here is from genome assembly GCA_016794545.1 of Myxococcales bacterium. GTDB lineage: Bacteria > Myxococcota_A > Polyangia > Haliangiales > Haliangiaceae > JABFXX01. The sequence continues at coordinate 45,783 of JAEUJX010000553.1, read as the reverse complement.
TCAAGAAGAAGGACAGCCACGACACGCTGCGCGCGGACAGCAAGACGATCCGCGAGTGGCAGATCGATGTCACCGCGTGGGACCTGGGCGAGCTCCAGATCCCCGGCATCGTCATCACGTACACGTTCCAGGGCAAGGTCGGGCAGGTGCAGACCAACGCGGTGCGCCTCCGCGTCGACGGCGTGCTCGGCGACGTCGTCGACGATCCGAAGGCGCTGCGGCCGGCGCATCCGCCGACCACGCTCGTCACGCGCGACTGGACGTGGCTGTGGATCGGCGGCGCGATCGGGGCGGTGCTCCTGTTGCTCGGTGGCTGGGCGTACGCGCGGACGCTGTCGTTCAAGAAGAAGACGGTGAAGCTGACCGGCGGCATCATGGCGATGCCGAAGCGCAAGATCGACATGACCGCGGAGAAGGCGCTCGCGGCGCTCCACAAGATCAAGGAGTCGGGCGTGCTCGATCGCGAGGTCGACCGCAAGAAGGGCTACACCGAGATGGTCGACGTGATCCGCGACTACGTCGGGGCGCGGTACGAGGTGGCGTCGCGCGACCTGACGTCGGTCGAGCTGGTGAAGGCGCTCTCGAAGGTGGCGCCCGCTGACGAGCGCGAGCTGGTCGAGGTGTGGCTCGGGCAGTGCGACCTCGTGAAGTATGCGGCGCAGCGCGCGACGGCGGCGCAGGCGAACGGAGTGCTCGACGACGCGCGCGGTCTCATCGTCACGACGACGCAGCTGCGCCAGGCGGCGCAGCAGGCGGCGCGGCGGGAGGCGGCGTGAAGGTCCGGACGGGCATCACGATCGGCGCGCTCGCGCTCGGCGCCCTGATCATCGGGATGGTGGTGTGGGTGATGATCGATCCGGCGAAGCGGCGGCGCCGTGCGGCGATCGCGATCCAGGCTTCGATCCCGTGGGTGCTCGTCGCGGCGATCGGCGGCGCGCTCGCGTACGGGATGTACCGGTACGTCGACCAGCTGCGGGCCGGCGAGAAGATCGTGTGGCGGTCGTGGAACGCGATCCATCTGCTCGCCGGCGCGGGGCTCGTCGGGTTCATCTCGTTCCACCTGCACCGGCGGCGCAGCGCCGCGCTCGGGTTCTCGCAGACCGCGCTGGTGCGGAAGCGCGGCCTGCTCGCGTGGTTCTCCGATCTGCCGGGGGTGTTCCGCGTGCTCGCGATCGGCGCGCTGTGCGTCGCGCTGATGCGGCCGGAGACGTTCCGAACGATCAAGCACGAGGAGGACTCCGTCGACATCATGATCGTGTTCGACATGTCGAAGTCGATGGAGGAGACCGACATGCCGCGCGATCGCATGGATGCCGCCCAGCGCGTGGTGCGGCGCTTCCTGCGGCGCACGAAGCACGACCGCGTTGGCCTCGTGATCTTCGGCCAGCAGGCGATGCTGCAGGCGCCGTTGACCGGCGACATGAAGATGCTCGAGCAGATCGTGAGCGACCTGACGATCGGCGACGTGCCCGAGCTCGGCACCGCGATCGGCGACGGCCTCGCGCTGGCGCTCGCGCAGCTGCGCCGCAGCGACGGCGTCTGTGACGGCACGCCGGGCGCGCTCAACACGTGCGCGAGCGGCTTCTCGTGCTCGACGGAAGGGTACTGCGAGGTCGACAACGGCAAGCGCCACAAGGTCGTCATCTTGCTCTCCGACGGCGACTCGAACTGGGTGACGCGGTTCGAGCCCGACGAGGCGGCGCGCGCGGCCGCGAAGATGAACGTGAAGGTGTACACGGTGCTCGTCGGCCGCGAGGAGAACGACTTCTTCGGCGGCATGAGCGTGAACCCGGCGACACTGCGCAGCATCGCGAGCCTCACCGGCGGCGAGTTCTTCCGCGCGACCGACTACGAGACGTTCGACAAGGGCTTCCAGGCGGTGCGCAACAAGCTCGACAAGATCAAGCGCACGACGATCGAGCGGATCCCCGACAAGCAGCTGTTCCTGCCGTTCGCGGTGCTCGCGGCGATCCTTCTCGGGCTCGACCTCCTCCTGTCGCACACGCGGTTCCGGAGGCTGCCGTGACGAAGCTGTGGACGTGGATCACGTCGATCGAGATCGCCACGCCGTGGCTGTTCTGGGTCGCGATCACCGCGGCGCCGGTCGCGGTCGCGCTGCTCCACCTGTGGGACCGGTGGCGCCGTGGCGTGATGGCGCGGCGCATGGGCGAGCTGCCGGTGCTGAAGGGGCTGATGGCGTCGCAGTCGCCGCGCCGCCGGCTCGTCAAGGACGGCATCGCGGCGGGCGCGCTCGTCCTGATCCTCGTCGCGGCCGCGCGGCCGCAGATCGAGGGCAAGCGCAAGATCGAGGTGCGCGGGCTCGACGTGGTCGTCGCGGTCGATGTCTCGAAGTCGATGCTGGTCGACGACGTCGGGCCGACCGCGCGCATGACGAAGAAGAAGCTGCCGACGACGCGGCTCGAGCGCGCGCGCGAGCTCGCGACGCTGGTGATCGATGGCCTGCCCGGCGATCGCATCGGCCCGGTGGTGTTCGCGGGGGCGGCCGCGCACTTCCCGCTCACGGAGGACCACGAGGTCGCGATCCGCTTCCTCGGCGACCTCGGCCCGGCGGATCTGCCGCAGGGCTCGAACCTCGGCGAGGTGCTGCGCGTGTCGCGCTGCCTGCTCCGACCCGACCTCTACGACGACCTCGGCTGCTCGCGCATCGGCCGCCGCGGCCACGGCGGCGACCCGCTGCGCGGCGAGAGCCTCGATCCGAAGCCGGAGCCGGGCGCTCCGATCGCCGCGGAGGACGCGCTCGTCGAGAAGGTCGAGCGCGGCAAGGCGATCCTCGTCCTCACCGACGGCGGCGAGCCCGACGAGGAGACGCTGAAGGAGGTCGTCAACGCGCGCGAGCTCGGCATCGCCGTGCTGTTCGTCGGCGTCGGGACCGAGGCGGGCGGCATCGTCTACGAGATCGATCCGACGACCGGCCGGCGAACGACGACGCCGAAGCGCATGCCGGACGGTTCGACCGTGACCTCGAAGCGCGAGGACGCCGGCATGACCGCGCTCGCGCAGGCGAGCGGCGACGCCAAGCGCTACCTCGTCGCGGCCGAGCGCGGCGAGCTCGATCCGACCCCGGTGATCGACTCGCTGAAGGCGGTCAATCGCGGCCTCGCGACGAAGAAGATCAAGGAGATGCGCGACGTGTTCGAGCCGTTCCTGTTCGCCGGGCTGATGCTGCTCGTGATCGAGGTTGCGATCAGCACCCGGCGGCGTCAGCGTTACCCGGAGGCAACGTGAAGGCCCGGAGAAGCATCGCGGTCGTGCTCGTCCTCGCGCTCGGCGCGTGGGAGCCGTTCCGGTCTCCGAACGCCGACGTCGAGGCGGGGAACAAGGCGTACGCCGAGGGCCGGATCGACGACGCGCTCGCCGCGTACGACCGCGCCGCGAAGGATCCGGATGTCGATCCCGATGGTCTCGCGTACGACCGCGGCACCGCGAAGCTCAAGAAGGCGCAGACCACGAACGACGCCGCCGAGCGCCAGAAGCTCACCGAGCAGGCGCTCGAGGATCTGAAGCAGGCGGCCCGGCTGAAGGATCCGAAGCTGCGCAGCTCGGCGCACTACAACCGCGGCAACGCCCTCATGGGCATGGACAAGCTCGAGGACGCGATCGAGGCGTACAAGCAGGCGCTGCGCGACGACCCGAACAACGAGGACGCGCGCCTGAACCTCGAGCTCGCGCTGCGCCGGCGTCAGAAGCAGGAGCAGAAGCGGCAGCAGCAGGGCCAGCAGGGCCAGCAGGGCCAGCAGGGCCAGCAGGGGCAGCAGGGCCAGCAGGGGCAGCAGGGCCAGCAGGGCCAGCAGGGCCAGCAAGGCCAGCAGGGGCAACAAGGCCAGCAGGGGCAACAAGGCCAGCAGGGGCAACAAGGCCAGCAAGGGCAACAAGGCCAGCAGGGGCAACAGCAGGGCCAGCAGGGCCAGGGCTCGAACAACCAGCAGGGCTCGAACGGTCAGGGCTCGAACGCGAACGGCTCGAACGGCCAGGGCAGTAACCAGCAGAACGGCTCGAACGGGCAGGGCTCGAACCAGCAGCAGAACGGGCAGCAGGGCAACGGCTCGAACCGCCAGGGCTCGAACGGCCAGAACGGCTCGAACGGCTCGAACGGCTCGGGCGGAGGCTCGGGCTCGGCCGGCAACAACCCGAGCCAGGGCCAGCCGGGCGGCAACCAGAAGGGCAGCCCCGGCGATCTGCGCGACAACCCCGGCCAGAAGTCGAAGACCGAGAAGAAGCTCGACGATCTCGAGGATCAGTCGCGCCGCCTCCAGCGCGACGAGGCGCGTCGCCGCGCGACCGGCAAGGCGAGCGACCCGGAGAAGGACTGGTAGTCCGCACGGAGCGCGGAAGCGATAGACTCGGCGCATGGCGCCGCGCGTGCTCGTCGTCGACCGGAGCGCGAGCACGCGCGACACGGTGGCGGAGCTGCTCGGCGATCTGGCGAGCGAGGTGGTGTGGGTGACACGCGACGGGGCGGGGGCGCAGCTGCGCGCGGGGATCGCCGCCGGGTCGCCGTACGACGTGGTGATCCTCGATGCCGAGCCGGCGCCGACGCCGGCGATCGTGCGCGAGCTCGTCACGCTCGGGGGCGGCGTGCGCATCGTGCTCGCGGCAGCGGGCGCGGACGCGGCGGCGCTCGCGGCGCGCGCGGGCGTGTCGGATGTGGTGGCACGGCCGTTCAACACGGCGGAGCTCGCGTTCCGGATCGGACGGGCCGCGGCGGCGACCGAGCGCGCGGACAAGCGGCGGCCGCGCAAGAGCGACGTCCTGATCGGGACGGGGCCGTGGATCAAGGACATGTACGACCGGATCGCGATGGTCGCGGCGACCGACGTGACGGTCGCGATCTTCGGCGAGAGCGGGACCGGCAAGGAGCTGGTCGCGCGCACGATCCACAACAGCTCGCCGCGCCACGACGCGCCGTTCGTGGTGGTGAACTGCGCCGCGATCCCCGAGCCGCTGCTCGAGGACGAGCTGTTCGGTCACGTGCGCGGCGCGTTCACCGATGCGTCGCGCGATCGCGAGGGCCTGCTCGCCGCGGCGCACACCGGCACGCTGTTCCTCGACGAGATCGGCGAGATGCCGATGGCGCTGCAGGCGAAGGTGCTGCGCGTGCTGCAGAGCCAGGAGTTCCGCCGGATCGGCGACGATGCCGACCGGCGCGTCGACGTCCGGATCATCACGGCGACCAACCGCGACCTCGACGCGCTGGTCGCGGCGGGGAACTTCCGGCAGGACCTGTACTACCGGATCAACGTGTTCCCGATGCACCTGCCGCCGCTGCGCGAGCGGCCCGAGGACATCGCGCTGCTGGTGCACCACTTCGTGCAGAAGTACCGCGCGAAGCTCGGGCGGCCGATCGACTCGGTGTCACCGGCGGCGCTCGCGCGGTTCGCCGCGTACGACTTCCCGGGCAACGTGCGCGAGCTCGAGAACAAGGTCCACCAGGCGATGGTGGTGTGTACCGGCACGACGATCGAGGAAGCCGACATCGCGCTGCCGCAGCCGCGCGCGCAGACGGTGCGGCCCGACGTCGACCGTCCGTTCCGCGAGCTGAAGCAGGAGGCGATCGACGCGTTCGAGCAGCGCTATCTGACCGAGCTGCTCCGCGTTCACCACGGAAATCTCGCACGCGCCGCCCGCGCGGCCGGCATGGATCGGAAGAACCTGTGGGCGCTGGTCGAGCGTCACGGGCTCGATCGTGCTCAGTTCAAGAAGCCGTGACCGCGCTGTACACCGTCGGCTACGAGGGCCTCGCCCTCGACGAGTTCCTCGACCGCCTCCGCCACGAGCGGATCGATCGCCTGATCGACATCCGCGAGCTGCCGCTGTCGCGCCGCCGCGGCTTCTCGAAGTCGCCGCTCGCCGACGCGCTCGCCGGCGCGGAGATCGAGTACGTGCACCTGCGCTCCGCGGGCAATCCGTTCCGGAAGGAACACGATGCGCTCGCGAAGTACGCGGCCGCGCTCGGCGACGCGGTCGTCGACGAGGTCGCCGAGGTCGTGCGCGGACACCGGGCGGCGCTGCTCTGCTACGAGGCGGATCCCGCGACGTGTCACCGCGCGATCATCGCGCCGAGGGTGGCCAAGCGACTGAAGTTACGGGCCGTAGGAAACATTTAGGGAACCCTCAAGAGCCGCTTAGGAACGGCGGCGCGCGGGAATGGGCAAGGTGAGGGCGTGCAACTCACCGTTCGGATCGCCACCGCGCTCGCGCTGCTCGTCGGCTGCGCGAGCGACGCGGCCGACGTGCAACCGACCGTTGCACCTGCGACGTTGCTCGCGACCGGTCTCCGTGAGCTCCCGGTCCGGCCGTTCGCACCGCAGTACCCGCTGTGGTCCGATGGCGCGGCGAAGCGGCGCTGGATCCACCTGCCGGGCCCGATCGGCGCGCCGTGGGAGCTCCCGGTCGGCACGAAGCTCTGGAAGGAGTTCTCGGTCGACGGCGCGGTCGTCGAGACCCGGTACATGGAGCACGCGGAGGCGGGCTGGCTCTACGCGACGTACGACGCGGGCGGCGGGCTCGTCCCCGACGCCGGCCGGCGCGGCGCGCGCCACGACATCCCGAGCAAGACCGACTGCGTCGCGTGCCACGGCAACGCCGCGTCGCCGGTGCTCGGCTTCACGGCGCTCCAGCTGTCGGCGGACCGCGATCCGCTCGCGCCGCACGCCGATCCGCCGCCGGTCGGCGCCCTCGACCTGACCGCGCTCGTCGCCGAGGGCTACGTCGTGCCGCAGAACCCCGCGCCGCGGATCGCCGCTGCCACGCCGGAGGAGCGCGCGGCGCGCGGGTACCTCATGGCGAACTGCGGCGGTTGCCACCGCACCGAGGGGCCGCTCGCGGCGCTCGGCATGGATCTCCACGGCAATGCCGCCGAGACCACGATCGATCGCGGCGCGCGCTTCACCACGGCGACGGCGACGGTGCGCATCGCGCCCGGCGCGCCGGAGGCCAGCGTCGTCGTCGCGCGCATGTCGTCGCGCACCCCCGTTTCGCAGATGCCGCCGCTCGGGACGAAGGTCGTCGACCGGGAGGCTGTCGAGCTTGTCAGGCGCTGGATCACCCAGCTCACCAACCAGAGGAGAAAGGTATGAATCGGTCGTTTGCATTCGTGATGGTCGTCGGGATCGCCGCGTGCCGGAGCAACAACGGGACGCCGGAGGAAGTGCGCCCGCCGGTGCAGAGCGCCGTCGAGCGGGGCCAGTACCTCGTGACGGTCGGTGGCTGCAACGACTGCCACACCCCGTTCAAGCTCGGGCCGAACGGGCCCGAGCCCGACATGACCCGCATGCTGTCGGGGCACCCGGCGGAGCTCGTGATGCCGCCCGCGCCCGCGCCGACCGGGCCGTGGCTCGTCGCCTCGGCGGGCACCAACACCGCCCACGCCGGGCCGTGGGGCGTGTCGTTCACCGCGAACCTGACGCCCGACCAGGACACGGGCATCGGGGCGTGGTCGGTCGAGACGTTCATGGCGACGATCCGCAACGGCCGCCACATGGGCGCGGGCCGTCCGCTGAACCCGCCGATGCCGTGGTTCAACTACGCGAAGATGACCGACGAGGATCTGCGCGCGGTCTACGCGTACCTCCGGACCATCCCCGCGATCGCGAACAAGGTCCCGGAGCCGATCGCGCCGCCGAGCGCCCCGACCGCGATGCTCGGGGGAGGCGCGTGATGCGCGTCGATCTGTTCACCACGATCCACAAGGCGATCCGCGCGGACCTGTTCGACCTCGCCCGCGAGGCCGCGCGCTGCGACCTGCGATCGACCGAGGACGTCGACGCGCTCGTCGCCCACGTCGAGCGCACGGTCGGGTACCTCGAGGAGCACGCGCACCACGAGGACAACCACATCCTCGGCGCGGTGCGCACGGTCGCGCCCGAGCTCGCGGCGTCCCTCGCCCAGGACCACCGGGCGCTCGACGTGGTCGCGATCGAGGTCGAGCGGGCCGCGCACGCACTCGCGACGGCCGGCGCCGCGGAGCGGCCGGCGGCGGGGGCGCAGCTCGCGCGGCTCGTCAATCACCTGGTCGCGGTGCAGCTCGTCCACATGAACCGCGAGGAGACCGAGGTCAACGACGCCCTGTGGGGCTCGCTCGGGGATCCCGAGCTCGCGGAGATCCGCGGGCGCATCCTCGGCGGCATCCCGGCGGAACGCATGGTCGAGTGGCGGGCGCTGATGGCGCCGGCGCTCAGCCCCGTCGAGCGCGCGGCCGTGATCGGGTAACATGCCCGGGCTTGTCCCACTCGTTCCCACCGTTGCCGCCCGAGCTCGTCACGTTCTGCGAGACGGGCCGGTCGTTGCTCGTGGGGACGTGCAGCGCCGACGGCGTGCCGGACTGCGTCCGCGCGGTCGGGGTGCGGGTGTGGCCCGACGCGTCGCACGTGACGATCCTCATCCCGCAGGCGACCGGGGCCGATGCGGCGCGGAACGTCCGCGCGAACCCGCGGCTCGCGCTGACGCTGTCCGAGATCCCGTCGCATCGCACGATGCAGCTCAAGGGCGACGTCCTCGCGGTGCGCGAAGGCGGCGACGACGACCGCGCGCGCGCGACCGCGTACCGCAGCACGTTCGCGCGCGAGCTCGGCTCGGTCGGGCCGCCGATCGAGCTGGTCGAGCGGCTCGGCATCTGGCCGCTGTGGGCGGTCGACGTCGCGATCCGCATGGTGTTCGCGCAGACGCCGGGGCCCACCGCCGGCGCGCGCATGCCCGTGCAGGTGAAGGTGCTGTGAGCGTCGCGTTGCACACGCTCGAGCCGTGCTTCCACGGCATCTTCCCCGGCGTCGTCGCGACCGCCGATCGGGACGGCACGCCGAACGTCAGCTACGTCAGCCAGGTCCACCTCGTCGACGACCGGCACGTCGCGCTGTCCTGCCAGTTCTTCAACAAGACGCGCCAGAACCTGGACGTGAACCCGCGCGCGACGATCGAGGTCTACGACCCGGTCACGTTCCAGGCGTATCGCCTGCGCGTGACGTTCCTGCGCTCGGAGACCTCGGGCCCGCTGTTCGAGACGATGGCGCTGCGGATCCAGGCGATCGCGTCGGTCACCGGGATGAGCGGCGTCTTCAAGCTGCGCTCGGCGGATGTCTGCGAGGTGCTCGTCATCGAGAAGCGCGAGGGCTACATCGCGGAGCCTCCCGTCGACGAGCGGCGGAACTTCGTCGACGGACCGATGACCGAGATCCGCGGCCTCCAGCTCGTGTCCGATCGGATCAGCCGCTCGTGCGGGCTCGAGTCGATGCTCGGCGGCTCGCTCGCGGCCCTCGACGAGGTGTTCGGGTTCTCGCACTCGATGATCCTCGTGCCCGACGAAACCGGCACGCGCCTGGTCACGCTCGCGAGCCACGGTTACGGCGACGCGGCGATCGGCGCCGAGGTGCGGTTCGGCGAGGGCCTCATCGGCACGGTCGCGCAGGGCAAGCGCCTCGTGCGGATCGCCTCGCTCGACACCGAGCTGCGCTACGGCCGGGCCGTGCGCGCCGAGTACGCATCCGCCGGCGATCGCCTCGCCGCCGAGATCCCGCTGCCCGGGCTGCCCGATGCGCAGAGCCAGCTCGCGATCCCGCTCCTCATGCAGGACCGGCTGATCGGCGTGCTCGCGCTCGAGTGCCGCGACACGGGGACGTTCGCGCAGTGGCACGAGTCGTTCCTGCAGATCCTCGCGAACCAGATCGCCGCGGGCATCGAGCGGATGACGGATGCCGACGACGATGACGACGAGCCGCCCGCCCGGCCGAGCGCATCGCAGATCTCGGTGAACCGGCGGATCTCGCTGACCTACTTCCGCAACGATGACTGCGTGTTCGTCGACGGCGAGTATCTGATCCGCAACGTCCCGGCGAAGATCCTGTGGAAGCTGCTCCGCGCGCACGAGACGAGCGGCCGCAACGAGTTCAGTAACCGCGAGCTGCGCCTCGATCCCTCGCTCGGCCTGCCGGCCTACAAGGACAACCTCGAGAGCCGGCTCATCCTCCTGCGCAAGCGACTCGAGCAGAAGTGCCCCGACCTGCGACTGGTTCCGACGAAGCGCGGGAGGTTCGCGCTCGAGGTCGGCGCGAAGGTCGAGCTCGTCGAGCGCGAGACCGCGTAGCTGTGGCGCAGACGCCCGCGTGAGACAGCGGTAAGGTCGAGAGGATCCCGACGGCCCATGGCTCGCGGGGTCGCTAAGGTCTCCCGATGATGTCGCCCGCCACGCACGCTCGACCTCCCGTGGATGCCCGCCGCCGCGCGTTGGTCCTCGCGGTGCGGCCCGAGGTCGACGGCGGGGCATTCCCGGTCAAGCGCGTGATCGGCGACCGGCTCGAGGTCGAGGCCGACATCATCGGCGATGGGCACGATCTGCTCCGCGCCGTGCTCCTCGATCGGGCGCCGGGACAGGCCGCGTGGCGCGAGACCGAGCTCGCTCCCGCGGGCAACGACGCGTGGCGCGCGTCGATCGAGCTGCCGGCGCTCGGCCTCCACGCGTACGCGGTGGTCGCGTGGGTCGACACGTTCGGCACGTGGCGGCGCGGGCTCGAGAAGAAGCTCGCGGCCGGAGTCGAGGTCTCGCTCGAGCTCGAGGAGGGCGCGCTGCTCGTCGACGCGGCACGCGCGCGGGCCGACGACCCGGTGCTCGCGCAGGCGTCGCGGGCGCTGCGCGAGCGCGGCACGGACGTCGCCCTCTCCGACGAGCTCGCGGCGGCGATGCGGAACGCGGCGGAGCGCGGGCACGTCGATCGGTCGACCGAGCGGTTCGTGCTCGTCGAGCGGCGGCTGGCCGCGTGCTCCGCCTGGTACGAGATGTTTCCGCGCTCGACAGGATCCGGCGGTGCGCACGGGACGTTCCGCGACGCGGAACGCCGGCTCGGCTACATCGCGGAGCTCGGCTTCGACATCGTGTACCTGCCGCCGATCCATCCGATCGGCCGCGCGTTCCGCAAGGGGCCCGACAACGCGCCGACCGCGGGTCCGGACGATCCGGGCAGCCCGTGGGCGATCGGCGGGCCCGAGGGCGGCCACACCGCGGTGCACCCGCAACTCGGCACGCTCGCGGACTTCGATCGCTTCCTCGCGGCGGCGAGGAGCAAGAGGCTCGAGGTCGCGCTCGACATCGCGTTCCAGGCCTCGCCGGATCATCCGTGGGTCACCGAGCACCCCACGTGGTTCAAGCAGCGGCCCGATGGCTCGATCCAGTACGCCGAGAACCCGCCCAAGAAGTACCAGGACGTCTACCCGTTCGACTTCGACAGCGCCGACTGGGAGGCGCTGTGGTCCGCCCTGAAGGACGTGTTCGTGTTCTGGTGCGAGCGCGGCGTGCGCGTGTTCCGCGTCGATAACCCGCACACCAAGCCGATCCGGTTCTGGGCGTGGTGCCTGGCCGAAGTGCGCGGTGCCTACCCCGATACCGTGTTCCTCGCCGAGGCGTTCACGCGCCCGAAGCTCATGTACGCGCTCGCGAAGGCCGGGTTCTCGCAGGGCTACACCTACTTCACGTGGCGCACGTCGAAGCACGAGCTCTCGCAGTACGCGACGGAGGTCTGTCGGACCGACGTGGCGGAGTACTTCCGGCCGAGCTTCTGGCCGACGACGCCCGACATCTTCCCCGAGCACCTCGTGCACGGCGGGCGGCCGGCGTTCGTGATGCGCGCCGTGCTCGCGGCCACGCTCGGGGCGAGCTACGGCATCTACGGGCCGTCCTACGAGCTGTGCGAGCGCGAGCCGCGGCCGGGTGTCGAGGAGCTCGCGAGGAACGAGAAGTACGAGCTGCGCCAGTGGGACCTGGAGCAACCGGGGTCGTTGCGCCACCTGCTCGCCCGGCTGAACCAGATCCGGCGCGCGCATCCCGCGCTGCAACATAACCGGTCGCTCGTGTTCCATCCGACCGATAATGACCTCGTCATGTGCTACTCGAAGCGCGCGGGCGACGATGCGGTGCTGGTGGTCGTGAACCTCGATCCGCACCACGTGCACCGCGCGTGGATCGCGCTCGACCTGCCCGCGCTCGGCCTCGCCTCCGACGAGACCTTCCAGGTCCACGACCTGCTCGGCGACGCGCGGTACGGGTGGCGCGGCGCGCGGAACTTCGTCGAGATCGCGCCCGAGGCGGCGCCGGCGCACGTGTTCGAGATCCGCCGCTTCGCGCGGACCGAAAACCAGTTCGAGTATTACCTATGACAGACAGTATCGACGCGCCGCTCCTCGATGATCCGCTGTGGTTCAAGGACGCGATCATCTACGAGATCCACATCCGCGCGTTCCAGGACTCGACGAACGACGGCATCGGCGACATCAACGGCCTGATCTCGCGGCTCGACTACCTCTCGGATCTCGGCATCACGGCGATCTGGCTGCTCCCGTTCTATCCGTCGCCGCTCAAGGACGGCGGCTACGACATCGCGGACTACACGTCCGTCCACGAGAACTACGGCACGCGCGAGGACGTCGCGCGGCTGCTCCAGGAGGCCCATCGCCGCGGCATCCGCGTGATCACCGAGCTCGTGCTGAACCACACCTCGTCGGAGCACCCGTGGTTCCAGCTCGCGCGGCGCTCGCCGCCGGGCAGCCCCGCGCGCGAGATGTACGTGTGGAGCGACTCGCCGACGCCGTACGGCGACACGCGCATCATCTTCAAGGACTACGAGACGTCGAACTGGGCGTGGGATCCGATCGCGAAGGCGTACTACTGGCACCGGTTCTACTCGCACCAGCCGGATCTCAACTTCGACAACCCCGCCGTCCACGAGGCGCTGTTCCGCGTGATCGACTTCTGGATGGAGATGGGCGTCGACGGCGTGCGGCTCGATGCGGTGCCGTACCTCTACGAGCGCGAGGGCACGAGCTGCGAGAACCTGCCGGAGACGCACGCCTTCCTGAAGAAGCTGCGCGCGTACATCGACGGCAAGTACAAGAACCGCATGCTCCTCGCCGAGGCCAACCAGTGGCCCGCCGACGCGGCGGCGTACTTCGGCGCCGGCGACGAGTGCCACATGAACTTCCACTTCCCGCTGATGCCGCGGATGTTCATGGCGCTCGAGACGGAGGACTCGTTCCCGATCATCAACATCCTGAAGCGCACGCCGAGGATCCCCGAGAGCTGCCAGTGGGCGACGTTCCTGCGCAATCACGACGAGCTGACGCTCGAGATGGTGACCGACGAGGATCGCGACACGATGTACCGCGGCTACGCCGCCGAGCGCGCCGCGCGGATCAACCTCGGCATCCGGCGCCGGCTCGCGCCGCTGCTCGGCGTGCGCCGGAAGATCGAGCTGATGAACGCGCTCCTGCTCTCGCTGCCGGGGACGCCCGTCCTCTACTACGGCGACGAGATCGGGATGGGCGACAATATCTACCTCGGCGACCGCGACGGCGTGCGCACGCCGATGCAGTGGAGCTCGGATCGCAACGGTGGGTTCTCTCGCGCGAACCCGCAGAAGCTCTACCTGCCGACGATCATCGACCCCGAGTACCACTACGAGGCGATCAACGTCGAGGCGCAGCAGCAGAACCCCTCGTCGCTCCTGTGGTGGATGAAGCGCCTCCTCGCGAAGCGCAAGGAGCACCCGGTGTTCGGCCGCGGCGCGATCGAGTTCGTCGGCTGTGACAACCCGCGCGTCCTCGCGTTCATTCGCGAGTACCAGGGGGAGCGCGTGCTCGTCGTCGCGAACCTCTCGCGGTTCGTGCAGGGCGTGCGGCTCCAGCTCGAGGCGCGCAAGGGCGACGTTCCCGTCGAGCTGTTCGGCCGCATGAAGTTTCCCGAGATCGGGGAGTCGCCGTACTTCATGTCGCTCGGCCCGCACAACTTCTACTGGCTCCAGCTCACCCAGCCGCAGGCTCTGGAGAGCGCCGCCGAGCGCCCCCCGCTCAAGGGGCGGCAGTCCTGGCACTCCCTGCTCGAGCCGGCGCGACGCGTGGAGCTCGCGCAGCGGCTGCTCGCCTACGCGAGCCAGCGCCGGTGGTTCCGCAGCAAGGCGCGCACGCGCAAGCAGAAGTCGATCACCGACGTGATCACGTTCGGACCCGAGTCGCGGTTCGCGATCGTGCTCCTGAACGTCGAGTACGACCACGGGCCCCCGGAGACCTACGTGATCCCGATCGCGTACGCCGAGGACGCGGAGCCCTCGGAGAGCATGCGCCTGCCGGCGCTGCTCGTCGCGCGCACCGAGATCGAGGTGGCCGGGCGCGGCGCGGTGACCGGCTCGCTGTACGACGCGCTGTGTGCCGACGGGTTCAATACCGCGCTGATGACGCTGATGGCGACGGACACGGCCGCGCCGGGGCGGGTCGGCAAGCTGTGCGGCCGCGGCACCGCGCCGCTGCGCGAGCTCGCTCCGGGGCTCGCGCCGCGCGTGGTCTCCGCGGATCAGAGCAACAGCGGCGTCGTGTTCGGGGACAAGCTGATGCTGAAGCTGTTCCGGGCGATCGAGGAGGGCCCGAACGCGGAGCTCGAGATCGGGCAGTTCCTCGCGACGCGCCCGGCGTACCGCGGCGTGCCCCGTATCGCGGGCGCGCTCGAGTACGAGCGTTTCGATCACGAGCCGAGCACGGTCGGTGTGGTGTTCGAGCTCGTCCCGAACCAGGGCGATGCCTGGCGGCTCGCGCTCGACGCGCTCGACCAGTTCTTCGACCGCGTGCTCGCCGACAAGGCGGTCGCGCCGCCGGAGATCGGAGGCGGCCTGCTCGCGCGCGCGCGCACGCCGCTCGCGGATCGCGTCGTCGACTGGATCGGCCCGTTCCTCGATCGCATCCGGCTGCTCGGCCGGCGGACGGCGGAGCTGCACCTGCAGCTGGCCAGCTCCGAGGATCCGCTGTTCTCGCCCGAGCCGTACGACATCATGCACCAGCAGTCGATCTACGGCTCGGTCGTCGCGCACGCGGCGCGCACGTTCGAGCTGCTCCGCGGGCGCCTCGGCGCGCTGAGCCCCGAGCAGCGCGCGCTCGCCGAGACCGTGCTCGCGAAGGAGCAGGAGCTCGACCAGGTGCTCGCGCGCGTGACGCGGAAGCGGATCGACATCGTGCGCACGCGCATGCACGGCGACTACCACCTCGGTCAGGTGCTGTGGACCGGCGATGACTTCAAGATCATCGACTTCGAGGGCGAGCCCGGGCGGCCGCTGACGCAGCGCCGGTTCAAGCGCGCCGCGCTGCGCGACGTGGCGGGCATGCTGCGCTCGTTGCGCTACGCGAGCGCCGCCGCCGTCCGCGACGGCAAGCACCGCACCGCCGATGCCGCTCAGCTCGAGGTGTGGGGCCGCGCGTGGTCGAGCTGGACCTCGGCGGCGTTCCTCGCCGGGTACCTCGAGGCGGCCCAGGGCTCGCGGCTCGTGCCGAAGGCCGATGCCGACCTCGAGCTCCTGCTCGAGTTCTTCCTGCTCGAGAAGTGCGTGTACGAGATCGGGTACGAGCTCAACAACCGTCCCGACTGGGTCGACATCCCGATGGGCGCGCTGCTCGAGCTGCTCGGAGGCGCTCCGTGAGCCGCGCGGCGGCGGCGCAGGAGCCCGCGTCCCTCCACGAGCACGCGTTCGGCGAGCTCGACGCCCACCTGATGCGCGAGGGCACGCATCCGCGGCTGTACGACACGCTCGGAGCGCACGTCGTCGCGGGCGGGACGCGGTTCTCGGTGTGGGCGCCGCACGCGACGAACGTCAGCGTGGTCGGCGACTGGAACGAGTGGAAGCCCGATGCGACGCGGCTCCGCCGGGTCCCGCACACCGGCGGGGTGTGGACCGCCGTCGTGCCCGGCGTGGGACACGGGGCGCTGTACAAGTATCACCTCGACGGCCTGTTCAAGGCGGACCCGTTCGCGCGCCGAAGCCAGCGCGAGCCCGAGACCGCGTCGATCGTCTGGGCCGGCGAGTACGCGTGGGGCGACGCCGCGTGGATGGCGGCGCGCGCGCCGCGGTCGCGGCCCGATGCCCCGATCTCGATCTACGAGGTCCACCTCGGCTCGTGGCGGCGCGTGCCCGAGGAGGGCAGCCGCTCGCTCACGTATCGCGAGGCGGCGCCGCTGCTCGTCCAGCACGCGACGAACCTCGGGTTCACGCACCTCGAGCTGATGCCGCTCACCGAGCACCCGTTCTACGGCTCGTGGGGCTACGAGACCACGGGCTACTTCGCGGCGACGGCGCGCTACGGCACGCCGGAGGACCTCAAGTTCCTGATCGACTCGCTCCACCAGGCGGGCATCGCGGTGATCATGGACTGGGTGCCCGCCCACTTCCCGGATGACCCGCACGGGCTGGCGAGCTTCGACGGCGCGCCGCTGTTCGAGCACCCCGACCGGCGGCTCGGGTTCCACCCGCACTGGAACACGATGATCTTCGACTTCGGACGGCCCGAGGTCCGCAGCTTCCTCCTGTCGAGCGCGCTCTACTGGCTCGAGGAGTTTCACGTCGACGGGCTCCGCGTCGACGGTGTCGCGTCGATGCTGTACCGCGACTACGGGCGCGGGCCGGGTGAGTGGATCCCGAACGCCAGCGGCGGCAACGAGTATCACGAGGCCGTCGAGCTCCTGCAGCGGCTCACCACCGCGATCGCGCGCGAGGTGCCGGACGCCGTGACGTTCGCCGAGGAGTCGACGGCGTGGCCCCGCGTGACGCAGCCCCCGGCGCAGGGGGGCCTCGGCTTCACGTACAAGTGGGACATGGGCTGGATGCACGACACGCTGAGCTACCTGTCGCGCGATCCGGTGCACCGGCGGTTCCACCACGGCCAGCTGACGATGCGCGGGCTGTGGGCGTTCTCCGAGCGCTTCGTGATGCCGCTGTCGCACGACGAGGTCGTGCACGGGAAGGGCTCGCTGCTGCGCAAGATGCCCGGCGATCGCTGGCAGCAGCTCGCGAACCTCCGCCTGCTCTACGCGTTCATGTTCAGCCAGCCCGGCAAGAAGCTCCTGTTCATGGGCTCCGAGCTCGCGCCCGACCGCGAGTGGAATCACGACGCGAGCCTCGACTGGCACCTCGAGCGCGAGCCGGCCCACGCGCAGATCGCGCTGCTCGTCGGCGAGCTCAACCGGCTGTACAAGGATCATCCCGCGCTCCACGAGCTCGACTGCGAGCCCGGCGGGTTCCACTGGCTCGACGCCGACGACGCCGAGCGATCGATCCTGCTGTACGAGCGCGTCGCGCGCGATGGCGCCGGCGCGGACGCGATCGTCTGTGCGCTCAACTTCACGCCGGTGCCGCGGCCGAACGTCCGCATCGGCGTGCGCGCTCCGGGGGCCTGGGTCGAGCTGCTCAACACCGACGCCACCGCGTTCGGCGGCTCGGGGATCGGCAACCTCGGCGCGGTCGAGGCCGTACCGGTCCGCGCGCACCGCCGCGACCTGTCGATCAACGTGACGGTGCCGCCGCTGGGCGCGCTATTGCTGTGCCGACAGCGCTAGCTGCACGGCGAGCGCGAGGTCGGGGGCGAGGCCGGCGTGGACGCGCTCCGCGTGGAGCACGGAGAAGTCGTGGGGCAGCCGCAGCGTCCAGTTGTCGGCGGAGATCACGCCGGGCACGTTGAACCGCTCGGTGTAGCCGAACAGGTCGGCGAAGAAGATCGACACGTTCTCGGCGCGCGATGCGAAGCACTCCGCGAGCATGCAGCTCGCCAGGTACGCCGGTGACGCGAGCCGCTCGGGCCGCGGCAGGCGCAGGCGTGCCGCCAGGTGACGCGCCCACGCCTCCCTCGTGCCGGCGGGCCACGACGCGATGAGGCCCATGATCGGCGCGGTGTCGTGGTTGCCGAGCATGATCCAGTCGTGCGGCTCCGCGTTCTCGCTGCGGTAGACGTCGCGCGGGTCGTCGAGGTTCGCCTTCTGCAGCACGCGCCACCGGCCGAGGCCGTGGCGGGCGAGCACGTCGGCGAGCGGGCGCGGCATCGTCGAGAGCACCTCGCACGACAGGTCCTCGGGCCTGCGACCGTGCGCGCGCGCGGTGCCGATCAACGCGTCGAACACGCGCGCGTAGCGCTCGATCTGCGCGGGCGAGAGCTCCTTCACCCAGCCATCCGCGTAGCGGGGCAGGGTGCGATCGAGCTGGTCGGGACGCGCGATCGCGAAGCGCGCCAGCCGGGGGTGATCCGGGAGGTCCGGCGAATCGAACAGCCGTGCGCCCGTCCGGACGTCGTCGGTGTAGACCCACGGGCAGACCAGGCCGTGCGGGTGGTCGATCCGCAGGCTGTCGTACTCGGCGAACGCCTTCGCCGCGCGCGCGACGACGAACGCCCGCGCGGCACCGTCGAGCTGATCGGGATCGAGGACCGGGTAGCCCCAGGGCTGGCCGTCGGGGTTCGTGCGCGACGGCGGCGCGCCCATCGCATAGCCCGCGAGGAACAGGTCCTGGAACGCCCACGCGTCGCGGTCGGAGTAGCCGACCTGGAGATCGCCGTAGAGCGCCAGCCCGAGCCGCTGCGCCTCGCGGCGAAACCGCGCGAGCTCCTCGTGGGCGAGCAACTGGCCGAGCGCGAACCGCTCCACGACGCGCCGGCGCAGATCGTCGTCGGGGGCCGCGGGCTCGGTCCACCCACGGAAGCCCGCGCCGCCGTTGTGGTGGGCGTTCGCCTCGTAGGCGCCGTCGCGCGCGAGCCACGTCGCGTGCGTGGTGGAGAACGACGCGAGGCGCGCGGCGAGCCCGCGATCGGTCGGCAGCGTCGCGTGGGCCGCGTCGAGCAGCGCCTGCGCCGCGTCGTGGGCGTGCCCGTGCCGGGCCGGTCCGCCGGGCGCCCGGAGCAGGTGGGCCGCCACCACGCTCTCCCCGGCGACCTCCGCCCACGCCGCCGCCGAGACGTTGCCGAGGTGACGGCTGAAGATCGTGCCGTCGTACGGCGACGGGTTGTCGCGCGCGGTCTGGCCCTGCGGGCCGAGCTGCAGCCCGGTGAAGCCCATCGCGCGCACCATCGCGAGCAGGCGGAATGCGGCGCGCGTGGTCGGAGAGCCGCGGCCGAGGTCCTCGTCGGGATCGGCGGGGAAGCTGGGGTCGTGGATCGCGAGCAAGAGGCGCTTGATGCCGAGCTGCGCGAGGCCATCCGCGATCGTCACTTCCCCTTCGTTAGCACACTCAGGAGATCGTGATCCGCCGCGATCTTCTTCACCACCTGCGGCGAGACCGCGCCGCTCTCGACGAGCCGCGCGAGCGAGCGCTCGAGGGGGACCATGCCGGCGTCGCGGCCGGTGCTGATCGCGGTCGGCAGCGTGTGGAGGTCGCCCTTGCGGATGATGTTCGCGACCGCGGCGGTCACCGGCACGACCTCGGCGGCGGGCGCGCGGCCGCCGTCCTTGCGCGGCAGCAGGTACTGCGTGATCACCGTGCGCAGGCACGTCGCGAGCTGCCAGCGGACCTGGCGCTGCGCGGTCTCGGGGAACGCATCGATCACGCGGTCGATCGCGCCGGCCGCGCTCGGCGCGTGCAGCGTCGCCAGGACCAGGTGCCCGGTCTCCGCGGCGGTCAGCGCGGCCGCGATCGTCTCCCGGTCGCGCAGCTCGCCGAGCAGGATCACGTCCGGAGCCTCGCGCAGTGCGGCCCGCAGGCCGGCCGCGAACGTGGGGATGTGCGTGCCGAGCTCGCGCTGGTGGATCAGACAGCGCCGCGCGGCGAACCGGTACTCGATCGGATCCTCGAGCGTGATCACGTGCGCGGCACGCCGCTGATCCAGGAGGTCGACGAGCGAGGCGAGCGTGGTCGACTTGCCCGAGCCCGTCGGGCCGCAGACCAGCACGAGGCCCTCGCGCAGCTCGATCACCGGCGCGATCTCCGGCGGCAGCGCGAGCTCGGCGAGCGTCGGGACGGTGTCGCGGATCAGGCGCGCGGCGACGCCGAAGCCGCCGAGGTGATCGAACACGTTGATCCGCACGCGCGTGCCATCGATCTCCGCGCTGTGATCGGTGCTCGAGCCGAGCTGCGCGACGCACGCCGCGAGCTCGGCGTCGTCGACCGCGAGCTCGAGCTGTTCGAGGTAGCCACCGGTGCGCATCCGCACCGGCTGTCCCGTCGAGACGATGACGTCCGACGCGCCGCGGTCCTTCGCGATCGCGATCGGCGGATGGAGCAGCGCGGCGAGCCGCGCCATCGCGTCGCCATTCGCGCCTGCCGCGGCGGCGGCCGGCGCGGGAGCCGGCACGCGCCCGGGGTCCGCGGCACGCGACTTCGCCCACCACGCCTGCGGCTTCGGGTCGGCTCCCGCGGTCGTCGCCGGCGGGGCAGGCGGGCTGGCAGGTGGCGGCGCGGGAGGCGGCGGTGCCTTCGCGCGCCGCACGACCATCCGCAGGCCGGCGGCGCCGCGCTCGACGGTGACCGAGTAGGTCGCGCCGTCGGTGTCGGTGAACGGGATCGACGAGGGCCAGTCCGACGCGGGGCGGCCCGCGGTCAGCGGCTCCGCGAAGTCGGCGAGCAGCTTGCCCTCGATCGGCGGCATCGCCATCTGCTCGACCTGGCCACGGCGGCGCAAGCTCGGCACCTTGCCGGCCTCGAGGATGATCGCCTCGGCGTCGCGCAGCGTCATCACGCGGAGCAGGGACTGGATCGCCGACATGCGCGATCGATCAGCAATGCGCGCGCCACCGCCAACGCCGCGGATCGTCGTCGGGGGCGACGGCGCCGCACGCCAGATTGGCAGCGGTGCGATGCGCCCGCGTCACGCTGGCAGCGCCCCGGTGATCGTGGCCGGGCTCGCCGCGGCGGCCCGCGCGGTCACCAGCTCGCCGAACCGGATCGCGCCGTGCGAGAAGGTGGGACGGAGGCCGGGAGCGAGCGCGTGGGCCACGAGCTCGGACGACGGGAAGTGCTGCGGGAGCTCCGGCCGGTCGGGCACCGGGTCGGCGATCGTCTTCTCGAGCACCATCGACGTGTACTGATCGAGCGTCGCCTCACGCGTGTTGGCGTTCAGGATGACCTCGACGCCGGCGTCGCGGGCGTGGCGCGCGACGCCGCGGATGTCGCTGATCCCCGGCGCGTACGCATCGACGCAGATCCCGTTCTCGCTGATCGTCCACGCGCCGCGGTCGGTGACGAGGACCGGCGAGTGGTTGCCGGCCGTGTGGCCCGGCGTGCGCACGAGCGCGAACCCGGCCCCGACGAGGTAGTCGCCGTCGAGCTCGACGATCCGATCGGCCGGGATCCCCGCGAGCGCCTGCGGGATGTACCAGTACGCCTGGAGCGGGTGCAGCTTCGCGAGCGTCTCGAGCTCGCCCTTCTGGACGAGGAGCCTCGCGCGCGGGAGAAACGCCGCACCGCTCGGCCCTGGCGCGAGCAAGCCGCGCACGTCCTGCACGTGCAGATGATCGTAGGTGATGTAGTCGACGTCGGCCGGGGAGACGCCCCACGCGGAGAGCGCCGCGGGGATCGAGCTGTGGAACGACGCGAGCAGCTTGCGCACGGTCTTGCCGTAGCGCTCCTCGAGCCTCGCGAAGAACGGCGCCGCGGCCGAGCGCTCGCTGTCGGTGGGGTTCACGAGGATCGTGATCGTCGTGCCCGACGCCTGCGTCTGGACGAGCTGCATGCGGTTGCGCATGAACACGTACGGCGCCGGCGAGCTCGCGACGCCCTGGAGGCCGAACGCGGTCGGGTAGGGGAACGTCGCGATGTCGACCGTGCGCACGCAGCGCACCATCCCCGACGCGAGGATCGTCTCTCTCGCGCGGCGCCCTGCCTTGCGCACGGCGTCGAGGCGCGCACCGGCGCCGCGCGTGGCCCACGCGGCGTCGAGCGCGGTCAGACGAGTCATCCCCGGAGGCAGCGTCATGCCGCCGAGGGTAGCAGCTCCCCAGTAGCCCCGTGGCGAACCGGCTCGAGCGCAAGGACCGCTACTCCGAGCGGGTCGAGACCGTCCTCCACCATGCCGCCGAGGAGGAGAGCGAGATCTTCCCCAAGGCCCAGGACTGCATGGGGAAGGACCTCGCCCGCCAGGTCGACGCCGCGTTCCGGGCGACCAGGAAGGCCGTCGCCGACCACGTGATCTAGACGGTAAATCCGGACGTTGTGCTAACGTCCGCGGCCATGCCGGTCGACGACCTGCGTTCAGGAACCTGGGTCACGTACATCGGCGGACGTGCGACCTCCGCGCGACTTCGGCGCTGCCGCATCGAGGTCGTGAGCGGATCGGATGCCGGGCTCGTACGCGACATCGAGGCGTCGGTGATCCGGATCGGCGCGCGGCGCGGCAACGACGTCCAGCTGACCGACAGCAAGGTGTCGGGCCTGCACTGCGAGATCCGGCTCGACGACCGCGGCTACCGGCTGCGCGACCTCGACTCGACGAACGGCACGTACGTCTCCGGCCTGCGGATCAACGACGTCTACGTGCAGCCCGGCGCACAGATCGCGCTCGGCGGCACGCGCCTCAAGTTCGAGCCGCTCGGCGACTCGGTCGAGATCGAGCTGAGTGACACCGATCGGTTCGGCTCGATGATCGGCCGCTCGGTCAAGATGCGCGAGCTGTTCGCGCGGCTCGAGAAGCTCGCGAAGAGCGACACCACCGTGCTGGTGACCGGCGAGACCGGCGTCGGCAAGGAGCTGGTCGCCGAGGCGCTGCACGATCACTCGCCGCGCGCGAAGGGGCCGTTCGTCGTGCTCGACTGCGGCTCGATCCCGCCGAACCTGATCGAGAGCGAGCTGTTCGGCCACGAGCGTGGCGCGTTCACCGGTGCGACCAACAGCTACGCCGGCGCGTTCGAGCGCGCCCACGGCGGCACGGTGTTTCTCGACGAGATCGGCGAGCTGCCGCTCGCGATGCAGCCGAAACTGCTCCGCGTGCTCGAGCGCAAGGAGGTCCGGCGCGTCGGTGGCACCAAGACGCTCGAGGTCGACCTGCGCGTCGTCGCGGCCACCAACCGCGACCTCGGGGTCGAGGTCAACCGGGGCCGGTTCCGCGAGGATCTCTACTACCGCCTCGCCGTCGCGCGCGTGCACGTGCCGCCGCTGCGCGAGCGCAAGGACGACCTGCCGCTGCTCATCGAGCACATCCTCGCGACCACGCCCGGCGGCGAGACCGCGTCGATCGCGCAGGAGACGATCGATCTCATGATGAAGCACGACTGGCCCGGCAACGTGCGCGAGCTGCGCAACGTGATCGAGCGCGCGGTACTGCTCTCCGAGACTCCGGACAGCGAGGACGCGCTGCGCCGCGCGCCCGCGTCGCCGACGCCGAAGGGCGAGAACAGCGGCATCACCGTGACGCCGTCGCAGACCGCGACGTCCGCCGAGGCGTCGATGACGGTGCCGGTCGATGTCACCCAGCCGTTCAAGAACGCGAAGCAGGCCGTGATCAGCGAGTTCGAGAAGCGCTACATCTCGCGCCTGCTCGCCCAGCACGACGGCAACATCTCGGCCGCGGCGCGCGCCGCTGGCATCGATCGCATGTCGATCCACAAGATGCTCCACCGGCTCGGGCTCGCGAACCCCGGTCGCGACTGAGCCACCGGAGCACGGTTCGTCGCCGGGCGACGGGCGGGCTCGCATGGCATCGCGCGTGCATCGCTGGTCGTGATGGGGACCGCGCCATGACGTCCCGGGTCCGCGTGTGGGCGCCTCGCGCATCCCGGATCGACGTGATCCGCGGCTCGGATCCGACTCCCGCCGCCGCCGAGCGCGGCGGGTGGTGGGCGGGGCCGGTCCTCGCCCCGGGAGAGGACTACGCGATCGCGATCGACGGCGGCCCGCCGCGGCCCGATCCGCGCTCGCGCTGGCAGCCGCACGGTGTCCACGGCGCCTCGCGCTGGGTCGATGCGGGTGGGCTCTCGCCGGCCCCGCTCGCGTGCCACATCCCGCTCCGCGATGCGGTGATCTACGAGCTGCACGTCGGCACGTTCTCGCGCGCGGGCACGTTCGCAGGCGCGATCGAGCACCTCGATCACCTCGTCGAGCTCGGCATCACGCACGTCGAGCTTCTGCCGGTCGCCCAGTTCCCCGGCACGCACGGCTGGGGCTACGACGGCGTCGATCTGTGGGCGGCCCATGCCGGCTACGGCGGGCCGGCCGGTCTCCACGAGCTGATCGGCGCCTGTCACGCGCGCGGGCTCGCCGTGCTGATCGACGTCGTGCACAACCACTTCGGTCCGGAGGGCGCGTACGTCGACGAGCTCGGTCCGTATCACACGCCCGAGCACATGACCCCGTGGGGGCCGGCGATCAACCTCGATCGCGACGGCAGCGCCGAGGTGCGCGCCCTCCTGATCGAGAGCGCCCTCGCGTGGCTGCGCGACTACGGCGCGGACGGGCTGCGGCTCGACGCGCTCCACGCCCTGCGCGACGACGGCGAGCTCCACTTCGTCGCCGAGCTGACCGATGCGGTGCGCGAGCTCGAGCGCGAGCTGCAGCGGCCGCTGATCCTGATCGGCGAGTGGGACGAGCACGATCCGAAGGCGGTGCGGAGCCGCGGCGCCGGCGGCTGGGGGCTCGACGCGCACTGGAACGACGACTTCCACCACGCGGTTCACGCGCTCGTCACCGGCGAGCACGGTGGCTTCTACCAGGACTTCGCGGCGCCGGACACCCTCGCGAAGGTGCTGACCCGCGGGTACGCGCTCGATGGCGGCCACTCCCCGTTTCGCGGCAAGCCGCACGGCACGCCGTTCGGGGACCTGCCCCGCGATCGGCTCGTCGCGTACATCCAGTCGCACGATCAGGTCGGCAACCGCGCGAGGGGCGATCGACTCGGGCAGCTCGCGGGCCCCGAGCGCGCGAAGGTCGCCGCGGCGCTGATGCTGACGTCGCCATTCGTGCCGATGCTGTTCCAGGGCGAGGAGTGGGCCGCGTCGACGCCGTTCCTCTACTTCACCGACCTCGGCAGCGAAGCGCTGCGCACCGCGGTTCGCGAGGGCCGGAAGCGGGAGCACGGCCTGACCGGCTGGGACGATGCGTGCCCGGATCCGACGGAGCCCGGGGCGCGAGAGGCGAGCGTGCTGCGGTGGGAGGAGCGCGACCGCGGCGACCACGCCGAGATGCTCGCCTGGTATCGGTCGCTGATCGCGCTCCGGCGCGAGCACGCGGCGCTGCGCGATGCGGCGCCGGACTCGATCTCCGTTCGCACGCGCGGCGCGGCGCTCGAGGTCACGCGCGGGCCGTTTCACATCCTCGCGAGCCTCGACGAGCGCCCGCTCCCGATCGAGGGTGACGTCGTGCTCGCGTCGCCGGCCTGCGTGATCGTCCGCCGTTAGATCGGCAACGTGACCGTGAACGTCGCGCCCTCGCCCGGGCGGCTGTCGACGTGGATCGTGCCGCCGTGCGCCTCGACGAGCTGCCGCGTGATCCACAGCCCGAGACCCAGGCCGCTGAAGTGGCGCGACGAGACCGCGCGCTCGAATCTCTCGAAGATCCGCGGCTGATCGTCGATCGCGATGCCGATGCCGCGATCGATCACGCGCAGCTCGGCACGAGGACCGCGCCGCGAGACCACGACGTCGATCGGTGCGCCCTTCCCGTACTTCCCGGCGTTGCCCACGAGGTTCGTGACGATCTGATCGAGGCGCGAGCGGTCCCACTCGCCGTCGACGGGCTCGAGGGACAGCGAGAGCGGGGTCCTCGAACGCTCGAGCTCCTCGCGCATCCGGTCGGTGACGTCCCGCACGACCTGCGCGAGGTCGACCTGGTCGCGGTCGAGCGAGAGCCGGCCCGCCGACAAGCGCGAGACGTCGAGCAGCTCCTCGACCAGGCGCGCGAGGCGCGTGGTCTGCGACCGGAGCTTCTCGCCTCGCTCGCGGATCTTCTCGAGCGGCGTTCCGTCCTTCACGGCGATCAGCGACTCGTGAAGCAGCGAGATCGCGGCGATCGGCGTGCGTAGCTCGTGGCCCGCGACCAGCATGAAGTCGTCGCGTGCACGGATCGCCTCGCGGGCGCTGCGGTAGAGCAGGGCGTTCGCGATCGCCGCGCCCATGCGCTCGGCGAGCTGCTCGGCCATCAGCAGGTCGTCGCGCGTGTACCGGCGGTCGTCGCGGGCGAGGATGAACGTGATCGCGCCGAGCACGGTGCCGCGGTCCTTGATCGCGACGCACATCGCGGAGCGCAGCCCGAGCTCGCGCGAGATCCGGAGGTGCTCCTCGTCGACCGCGCCCCTGACGAGCAGCTCGTCCGGGATCTCCTCGTAGAGCTCCGACTCGCCGGTGCGCAGCACGTTCGGGACACCCGACCGCCCGTTCGGATCCGGCGGGTAGCGGCGACGCACGTCGTACGCCAGCTCGATCTTCTCGGGCTCGACGTGCGCCACCGCGACCTGCCTGCTGCCTCCGTGGTCGTCCGCCAGCTCGACGACGCACCAGTCACCGATCCCGGGCACGGCGAGGCTCGCGACGGTGCGCAGCGTCTCCTCGTAGTCGAGCGACGTCCCGAGCAGCGCGCTCGCCTTCGCGAGGAACGCGGCGCGCTGCTGCGCCGCCTCCGCGCGCCTGCGAGCGCGGCTCTCGGCCTCGTACAAGCGCGCACGCTCGAAGCCCTGCGCGCAGTGGAGCGCGACGAACGAGAGGAAGCTGCGCTCGTCCGCGTCGAACGGCCGCTCGCCGGCGAACGTCAGGGCGATCACGCCGGCGGGCAGGCCCTCGAGCATGATCGGGAGCGCCGCGACCGAGTAGTCGAGCGGCTGCGTCAGCGCCTCCGTGCGCGAGGCGGATTCGGCGTAGCGCGCGGCATAGTCGGCGCGCGACGACAGCCACACCGGCTTGCCCCGCAGCACCGCGTCCGCGATCGGAACGCGCGGATCGATCGCCAGGCGCTGCACGCGCGCGATCGCCTCCGGCGGGTAGCGCAGCGACCGCACCAGCTCGAGCTCGTGTCCGGTCTCGCTGATGCGCCACAGCGCGCCGCTGTGCGCGGCCAGCGCGTCGGTGCCCTCGTCGACCACGATCGCGGCGACGTCCTCGAGGCTCATCGCGGTCGAGAGGTGCGCGGTCAGACGGTGCAGCCGGGCCGTGCGCTCGAGGAGGAGCGCCAGCCGCCGCTCGGGGACGGCGGGCGGTGGGCCGGGTGGCGAGGGCATCGACCGCGAGCATGTTCGCATGGAATGGCCGATCGCCGGGATGCGAGATATTCTCGCGGCCCATGGGCAAGGTGCTGGTGGTCGACGACGACGACGCGCTCCGCGGCATCGTCGCGGAGGCGATCGCGGAGGCCGGCTTTGTCGTCGATCAGGCCGAGAACGGGCAGGTCGCACTCGACAAGATGCGAGCGGCCGCCCCGTGCGTGGTGCTGCTCGACCTGATGATGCCGGTGATGGACGGCTGGCAGCTCGTCACCGCGATGGAGGCCGATCCAGTCCTCGCCAGCGTGCCGGTCTGCGTGATCAGCGCGCAGGATCGCACGCCGCCGCCGGCCCGTGTTGCCTGCCTCCTGAAGAAGCCGGTCACGCTCGCCGAGCTCGTCTCGACGGTGTCGACCTACTGCACGCCGGCGGGCTGACGCGGCGGCGCCAGCGCGCGGGGCAGACCCGACACCAGCGCGAGCCGGCCTTCGACCCAGTTCCGGCAGAACACCGCGAGCGGCGCGTCGCCGTCGCGCTCCGCGATCGCCGAGTGCTCGCTCTGCGAGAGCTCGCGGCAGGGCTTCCGCTCGAGCTGAGCGAGGGCGCTCATCGACACCTCGTGCCCCTCGCCGTCGGCGATCCGGCTCCGATCCGGAGGTCCTCGCTGGTTCATGTCATCGCTCATGGGTGTCTCCTCGCGCGGTGGAGTTGCATGGGACTTGCCCGCGTACGCCAGCGGCGCCGCTCGGGCGGGCCGCCCGGGTTCGCAGTTCGTAACAGTGTGGCGACACCGCACATCGGCAGCGGGAGCGAAATGCGATAGATCTGATCTCCGTGCCACTGCCCAGGGAGCCAGCCTCCGCGGAGGTGAGAGAGCTCGGAGAGGAGCTCGTCGAGCGCGCGCACGACGCCGCCGCGGACGCCGAGGTGTTCCGCCTCATCGTGGACAGCGTCAAGGACTACGCGATCTTCATGCTCGATCCCCACGGCCGGGTCGCGACCTGGAACGTCGGCGCCGAGAAGATCATGGGCTATCGCGCCGAGGAGATCGTCGGCAAGAACTTCGCCACGTTCTACCCGCCCGACGACGTGAAGGCCGGCAAGACCGAGCTCGAGCTCGTCGTCGCGCAGCGCGAGGGGCGGTTCGAGGACCTCGGCTGGCGCGTGCGGAAGGACGGCACGCGGTTCTTCGCCAACACCGTGCTGAGCGCGGTGCGCGACCGGAGCGGGGCACTGCTCGGGTTCTCGAAGGTCACGCGCGATCTCACCGAGCAGCGCAAGGCCGACGAGCAGCGCCGGGCGATGGAGGAGCGGTTCCGCCTGATCGTCGAGAGCGTGCGCGACTACGCGATCTTCGCACTCGATCGGGATGGCAAGGTCGCGACGTGGAACGCCGGCGCCGAGCGTATCAAGGGCTACTCCGCGCCCGAGATCGTCGGCCAGCACTTCTCCCGGTTCTACCCGCCCGAGGACGTGCGCGCCGGCAAGTGCGACTGGGAGCTCGAGGTCGCCGCGCGCGAGGGCCGGTTCGAGGACGAGGGGTGGCGTGTGCGCAAGGACGGCTCGACGTTCTGGGCGAACGTCGTGATCAGCGCGGTGCGCGATGACCGCGGCAACCTCGTCGGGTTCTCGAAGGTCACGCGCGACCTGACCGACCGCAAGCGCGCCGAAGAGGAGCGGACGGCTCGCCTGGCCGCGGAGCACGCGAGTCGCGCCAAGGACGAGTTCCTCGCGATGCTCGGGCACGAGCTGCGTAACCCGCTCGCACCGATCGTCACCGCCCTCGAGCTGATCAAGCTGCGCAGCGGCGATGCGATGACGAAGGAGCACCAGGTGATCGAGCGCCAGGTCGGGCACATGCTGCGGCTCGTCGACGATCTCCTCGACGTGTCGCGCATCGCCCGCGGCAAGGTCGAGCTCAAGCGCAAGCGCGTCGACCTCCGCGAGGTGCTCGCGCGGGCGCTGGAGATGGCGGCGCCGCTCATGGAGCAGCGTAAGCACCACGTCGCCGTCGACCAGCCGGCGGAGCCGGTGATGGTCAACGGTGACGAGAGCCGGCTCGCGCAGGTCGTCTCGAACCTGTTGACGAACAGCGCGCGCTACACGCCGCCCGGCGGGAACGTGATCGTGTCGCTGCGCTCCGATGGGGGCGAGGCCCTGCTGGCGGTCAAGGACGACGGCCAGGGCATCGATCCGGCGCTGTTGCCGAAGGTGTTCGACCTGTTCGTGCAGGGCGACCAGACGTCGGAGCGCGCCGCCGGCGGGCTGGGGCTCGGCCTCACGATCGTGCGCTCGCTCGTGCACCAGCACGGCGGCCGCGTGGCGGCGACGAGCTCGGGCCGCGGCCAGGGCAGCACGTTCAGCGTGATCCTGCCGATCGACGGCGCGCACGCGGCCATCAGCGGGGGTGCTTCGAACGCGCGGCTCCCTCGCGCCGCGAGCTCGTTGAAGGTGCTCGTCGTCGACGACAACGAGGACGCACGGACGTTGCTGAGCGAGATCCTCGAGACCGCCGGCCACCAGGTCAAGACCGCGGGAGACGCGTTCGCCGCGCTCGAGGTCGTGCGCGCGTTCCTGCCCGATGTCGCCGTCCTCGATCTCGGGCTGCCCGTGGTCGATGGGTTCGAGCTCGCGCAGAAGCTCCGCGATCGGCTCGAGGGAGCGACGCCGCGGCTGATCGCGCTCTCGGGCTACGCGCAGCCGACCGACCGCGCGAAGAGCGCGCGCGCGGGCTTCGCGGTCCACCTGGTCAAGCCGGTGGACGCCGCGAACCTGCTCGCGCAGCTGACCGACTAGCGGCGGATCCTCCGTTCGGCTCGAGGACGGTCATCGGGAGCGGGTCGGGCCGTGGCGATCTGGAGGTGGCGGGGGCAGAAGGCGCTGGCAAGCCAGACAGGACGGCCGTGCCGTTGCACTATCCCGCGCCATGAACCGAGGACGTACGATGGCGGCGCTCGCGGCGAGCGCCGTCGGCTCGATGGTCGTCGCGGGCGCCGTGTCGCGCTTCCGGCGGAAGGCGCGGCGCACCGTGCTCGCGGACCGGCTGGACCCGGCCGGGCTCGCGGCGCGCCACGACGCGAAGGTCGCGCGGATCGCGGCGCAGCTGAGGGCGCACGACGGCCGCTCGCCGGTGTCGCTGCGCAAGGCCGCGCCGCCGCACCAGGTGCCGAAGTTCGGCGACCTGCGCCGCCACGACCAGAAGATCGACGTCAGCGATCTGACGGACATCATCGCGGTCGATCCGGTCGCGCGCACGTGCACGGCGGAGTCGGGAGCGATGTTCGCCGACGTCGTCGCCGCGACGCTCGAGCACGGCCTCGTGCCGATCGTCGTGCCCGAGCTCGCGACGATCACGATCGGCGGCGCGGTCAGCGGCTGCTCGATCGAGTCGATGTCGTTCGTGCACGGCGGGTTCCACGACACGTGCCTGGCCTACGAGGTCATCGCCGGGACCGGCGAGGTGCTGCACTGCACCCCCGAGAACGACAACCAGCTCGTGTTCCAGATGATGCACGGCGCGTTCGGCACGCTCGGCATCCTCTCGAAGCTGACGTTCAAGCTGGTGCCGGCGACGCCGTACGTGCACGTCGTCTACGAGCGCTACACGTCGATCGCCGACTACCGCGCCGCGATCCTGCGCCACGCGCAGGCGCGCGACTGCGACTTCATGGATGGCATCATCCACGCGCCCGACCTGCTGGTCCTCTCGATCGGCCGGTTCGTTCCCGAGGCGCCCTACACGCACGCGTACGACTGGACGCGGGTGTACTGGACGTCGACCCGCGATCGCCGCGAGGACTACCTGAAGACGCCGGACTACCTGTTCCGCTACGACCGCGGCGTCACCAACGTCCGCCCGAAGTCCTTCCTCGCGCGCCTCGTGCTCGGCAAGTTCCTCGATTCGGGGACGCTGCTGCGGCTCGCCGACAAGTTCCACTTCCTGCTCGAGAGGAGCGAGAAGCCGACGGTCACGCTCGACGTCTTCGTGCCGAGCACGAAGGTCGAGGAGTTCCTCGCCTGGTACGAGCGGGAGGTCGGGTTCTTCCCGCTGTGGTGCGTGCCGTACCGGCGCGTGCGCGACTACGAGTGGCTCTCGGAGCGCTTCTACAAGGGCCTCGACGACGACATGTTCATCGATCTCGCGATCTACGGCATGAAGCAGACCGGCGAGGTCAACGTGCACCGCTTGCTCGAGCGCAAGCTCGCCGAGCTCGGCGGAATGAAGACGCTGATCTCGCACAACTACTACACGCCCGACGAGTTCTGGCAGACCTGGAACAAGCCGAACTACGAGGCGGTGAAGCGCGTCACCGATCCGAAGAACCTGTTCCGCGACATCTACACGAAGACCTGCAAGGCGGCGATGGGCGCCACCGGATGAGCCAGGTGCTCGAGGAGCTCGCGCGAACCGTGCGGAGCGGCGACGCCGTGCTGTTCACCGGCCGCGGGCTTCTCGGGCGACGTGCGTGATCTCGTGAGGTACTGCATCGCACGCGCGTCCACGCTCGTTCGAGCGCTGGCGTCACGCTCCCGGATCGACCGCGTGAACGTGCGATCGCCAAGTTGTCGGCTCGACACGGGCTCTTGCGAGGTACGGGCCATCACGCATCGGCACGCCCGTCGCATGACCGCGCACCGATGACCGACCGTCTTCGGATGTCTTCGTCCGCGCCGCGCGAGGACGAGTCTCCCGATCTGGATTGGACCGTGGCGCTCGCGGGAGGCGATGGCATGCGGCTCTCGGAGTACGTCGAGCGCCGGTTCGGCCAGCGGATGCCCAAGCAGTATTGCCGGTTGCTCGGCAGCCGGTCGATGCTCCAGCACACGCTCGAGCGGCTCACCAAGCTGACCCCGCCGAGCCGCACGCTCACGGTGATCGGGACCCGCCATGCGGCGCTGGCGCTTCCCCAGCTCGCGGGCAGCTGCGACCACGTGTTCCGGCAGCCGTCGTCGCGCGACACCGGGATGGCGCTCTACGTCGCGATCGCGATGATCCGCCGCTGGACCCCGAACGCGGTCATCACGATCACGCCGACCGATCACTACGTGGCGCCGAGCGCGGCCTACGTGTCCCAGGTCCGGCTCGCGCAGACCGTCGCGCACCGCCTCCGGGACGCCGTCGTGATCCTCGGCGCGCGGCCGACGGAGCCGGACCCCGAGCTGGGCTACCTCTCGCTCGGCGACCGGCTGACCGAGGTGCCCGAGGTGCGCCGCCTGATCGGCTTCGTCGAGAATCCGAGCGTGGCCGCCGCCACCGCGCTGAGCGCGAAGGGCGCGCTGTGGAACACCATGGTGACCTGCGCCACCGTCGACGCGCTGTGGGAGCTCGGCCGGGCGACCGAGCCGCAGCTGCTCGACATCCTCGACTCGCTGGTGCCCCTGATCGGCACCGAGGACGAGGACGACGCGATCGAGCACATCTACCGCGCCTACCTGCCGGTCAGCTTCTCGCGCGACATGCTCGAGCGCGCGCCGGAGCGGCTCGCCGCGCTCGAGCTCGACGGCGTCGAGTGGAGCGACTGGGGCCGCCCCGAGCGGATCGAGACCGTCCTCGCCCTGCGCCGCTCGCGCGCGCTCCTCCCGACTCGCGCCTTCGCCCCGTGAGCAAGGCGAGCCGCAGGAGGACGGCGCGCCGCACACGTTCGCGGTCTTCGCGAGCGAGGGCGCGCGCGAGCGGATGCGCTCGATCGGACCGGGCCCAAGTGGGCTGAATGGCAGGGGACCGAAGCCGGCGCGGGAGAGGCCCTCCTGGCACCGTCCGTGAAGAACCCCTGGTCATGCTGACTGCAACGGAAGCCAGTGAGACCGTCGAGACCGGGCAGGACCTCCGCGCGCGCGCGAAGACGCTGTCGTGGATGGCGTCGATGTCCGTCGCCGCGGGCGAGATCCGCGCGGCCGAGGGCTACCTGCTCGAGCTGCTCGCGTGGTGCGCGTTCGCCGATCGCGACCCCGACGCCGCTGCCCCCGCCTCGGGCGACGACGACGGTCTCTGATAGTGAATTCCCTTGACCGGGGACGCTCGCAGCGCGACGTTCCCGGCCGATGAGGGGACAGCTCGCGCTTGTTCTATGGGCGATCGTGACCGCCGCGTGCGGTCCGAGCTCTCGCGATAACGGACCGGACTGCACGAGCGTCTGCACGTCGTTCGGCTTCCAGCAGTGCCACGCGGACGGCACGTTCGATCCTCCGCAGGCCTGCGGCCCCGACGAGACCTGCGATCCGCTCCACGGCTGCGTGGTGTGCGTGCCCGACGGGCTCTACTGCGGCGGCCCCACCGCGAACGACGTGCTGCGCTGCAACTCCGAGGGCACGGGCGGCACCGTCGTCGAGTCGTGCCCCGCGGACAGCGTGTGCTCCGGCGGTCAGTGCAAGACCCCGTGTCAGGCGGCCGAGGACAAGCCGTCGAACGTCGGCTGCGACTTCTGGGCGGCCGACCTCGACAACGAGGCGACGAGCGGCCTCATCTCGAACGACGCGGCCGCGCAGCAGTTCGCCCTCGTCGCCGCGAACAACAACGACTACCCGATCATGGTCAGCGTCACCAAGAACGCGGCGAACATCGGGCAGCCCGTCAACGAGCAGGTGATCCTCCAGGTCAGCGTCCCGCCGCGCACGGCCCGCCGCATGGACCTCCCGCAGCGCGAGGTCGACGGGTCGATGGGCCAGAACGGCACGTACACCCAGAACAGCGGCTCCGGCACGTTCGTGTCGCCGCACGCGTATCACGTCGTGTCGACCGGCCCGATGGTGCTCTACCAGTTCAACCCGATCATCCAGCAGTTCTCGAACGACGCCTCGACGCTGATCCCGCGCCACGCGGTCGGCATGGACTACATCGTGTCGGGCTACGAGACCGCGAACCCGTGCGCCATCTCCGGCCTGCCGATGACCGATCCGAGCATCCCGGATCACGGCGCGGTCACGATCATCCCGATCGAGGACGACACCCACGTGACGGTGACCGCCTCGCACGCGATCAAGGCCTCGGCCGGTCCGAGCGGGATCGCGATCCCGATGACCGCGAAGGGCGGCACGCTCAACCTCACGCTGTCGCGCTACGCGGTCGCGAACCTCGAGAGCCAGATGACGGTCGGCTCGATCGGCGCTTGCTCGAGCGCGGTGATGGGCGGCGCCGACGGTGACTTCACCGGCACGTACATCAAGAGCGACAAGCCGATCGTCGTGTTCACCTCGAACGAGCGCGGTGCCGGCTTCGGCAACGCGCCGAACGTCGAGTACCCGCCGGGCTGGGATCCGATGAACGGCGACGACACCTGCTGCACCGATCACCTCGAGGAGCAGCTGCTCCCGGTGACCGCGCTCGGCAAGGAGTTCGCGGTCGCGCGCAGCCCGATCCGTTCGACGCACGCCACGTGGAAGGAGCCCGATATCGTCCGCGTGCTCGGCACCGCCGATGGCACGACCGTCACCACGAACCTGCCCGCGCCGTGGAACAGCTTCACGCTGAACGCGCGCCAGGACAAGACGTTCGCCGCCACCACCGGCTTCACGCTGTCCGCGAGCGCGCCGGTGCAGATCACCACGTACCTCGTCTCGCAGCACTTCGTGAAGTACGGCTACACCGGCGACCCGGCGCAGATCACGATCCCGGCGGCGGAGCAGCACCGCAAGGACTACGTGTTCCTCGTCCCGCCGACGTTCCAGTACGACTACGCCGTGTTCGCGAAGCCGGTCGACGCGCACATCACGGTCGACGGTGTCGCCCTCGACGGCGTCGAGTTCTCGAACTGCGTCAAGGCGCCGATCGGCATGCTGGTCGGTACGATGTACGAGCAGGTGACGTGCCCGATGGCCGACGGCGCGCACGTCGTCTCGGGCGACAAGCCGTTCGGACTCTCGGTCTACGGCTACTACAACGTCGGGTCGTACGCGTTCGTCGGCGGCAGCGACGTGAAGATCATCAACCCGATCCTGTAGTCTGCCGGGGATGTCCGACGTCCCCGCGGCGATCCGCGACGCCTACGATCCCGAGCGCCTCCGCGCCGATGGCCACCGGCTGGTCGACGCGCTCGCCGATCAGCTCGCCGCGTGGCAGCGCCGCGAGGGCGTGGCGGTGCCGTGGCGGCCGATGGACGAGGCGCGCGCGGCATGGGCGGGGCAGGGCCTCGCGGGCGGCGAGCTCGTCGGCGACCTGATGGCGGCGGCGCGCGCGTCGACGGCGCTCGCGAATCCGCGCGTGATGGGCCACCAGGTGCCGCCGCCGCTGCCGAGCTCCGCGCTCGCCGAGCTGGTCAGCGCGCTCGTCAACAACGGGATGGCGGTCGCCGAGATGGGCCCGGCGGCGGTGCCGATCGAGATGGTGGTGATCCAGTGGATGTGCAAGACGCTCGGACTGCCGGCGGGCGCGGGCGGCGTGCTGACGAGCGGCGGGTCGCTCGGCAACCTGACGGCGCTGCTCGCGATGCGGCAGGCGAAGGCGGGGTGGAACGTGTGGCGCGACGGCGCGCACGCCGGGCCGCCGCTCGCGGTGATCGTGGGCAGCGATGCGCACTACTCGGTGGCGCGCACGGTGAGGATCATGGGCTGGGGCGACGCGGGCGTGATCCCCGCGCAGGTCGATCGCGAGCACCGGATGACCGCGGCGGCCGTGGAGGCGGCGCTCGCGCGCGCGGGCGACCGGCGCGTGATCGGCCTCGTCGCGGCGGCGGGCTCGACGGCGACGGGCGCGTTCGATCCGCTCCCCGAGCTCGCGGACCTCGCGGCCGCGCGCGGGCTGTGGCTCCACGTCGACGCCGCGCACGGCGGTGGTCTCGCGCTGTCGGCGGCGCACCGCCACCGGCTCGCCGGGATCGAGCGCGCCGACTCCGTCGTGTGGGACGCGCACAAGCTCCTGATGATGCCCGCGCTCGTCACGGCGGTGCTCTACAAGGCCGAGGCGAGCTCGTACGAGGCGTTCGCGCAGCAGGCGTCGTACCTGTTCGCGGGGACGCAGCCGAGCGACACGTGGTGGGACCTCGGGCAGCGCACGCTCGAGTGCACGAAGCGCGCGATGTCGTTCGAGCTGTGGGCCGCGCTGCGCGTGCACGGCGAGGCGTGGTTCGGCGCGTGCGTCGACCGGCAGATCGCGCTGACGGCGACGCTCGCGCGGAAGCTCGCCGCGGCGGGCTTCGAGGTGCCGCTCGCGCCGACCGCGAACATCGTGTGCTACCGGCACCGTCCGCCGGGCCTGACCGGCGCGGCGCTCGACGCGCACAACCGGATGGTCCGCCAGCGCGTGGTGGATGACGGGACGTTCTACATCGTGGGCACGCAGCTGCCGGGTGGCTATCACCTGCGCTCGACCATCATGAACCCGCTGATCGAGGATCGCGATCTCGACGAGCTGGTCGCGCACCTCCAGGCGCTATGCCGCTAGTCACGATCGTCGAGCCCGGAGCCGACGGCGCCGAGCCGAAGGTGGCGGAGGTCCCGGCGGGCGCGACGCTGTTCGAGGCCGGCGCCAAGGTGAGCGCGGGCATCGACACGTCGTGCGTCGGCAAGGGGACGTGCGGGTTGTGCCGCGTGAAGATCCTCGCCGGGGCGGAGCACCTGAATCCGTTCACCGACGAGGAGCGCAAGCACCTCGGCAATGTCTATCACCTGACGAAGGTGCGCCTGTCGTGCCGGTCGAAGGTCTCCGGTGACGTCACGATCCAGGTCGTGCGGCGGAAGCGCTGACGCAGTCGCCCCACAGCCGGGCCTGGGAGGCCGTGGCACCGTCGGCGCGCGCCGCGCACGCGGCGGAGAATCTCTCAGCCCCGCCGGTGACGGGACCGCGTCACGGCTGCTTCGTCTCGCAGATGTTCGGACCGTCTTCGGTGACGGTGCACGTGAGGTCCCATTCGATCTTGGCGACCGGGTTCACGATGTGGAGCCGGTTCGTGCCGACCGGCAGCCGGATGCTCTTCGTCGGCGCGCTGCCGAGCTTCTTGCCCGCGAGGTACACGTCGCCGAAGCCGCCGACCACGCGGATCTGCGCGATGCCGAACTTCTGGGCGGCCTTCAGCGTGCGGTCCACGTCGAGCTGCTTGCCGGCCTCCAGCGTGACCTTGAACGACTGCGTCTCGAAGCCGGCCTTGGACAGCACGAGCGTCGCGTCCTTCACCGCGGAGAGATCGGTGCGCGCGAGCGGCGTGACGCCGAGGCCGCGCCCCGCGAGCGTCACCGTCACGCCGACCGGGTCGGTCGTGACCTTCAGCGCGGCCGGCGCCGCGGCGAACGTCTGGCGGTCCATGATCTTCACGCCGGCGACGATCTCGAGCTCGTAGTCGAGCGGGAGGTAGCCGGGGAGCTCGAGGTGGATCCTCGCCTTGCCCGCCGGGACGTTGACCGCCTCGAACGGCGTGGGCCGCGTGAACGCCTGATCGTTGATGGTGCCCGACGCCCCGGGCGGCGTGGTCACGATCTCCACCGTGCCGGTCTTCGCCGGCGGCGGAGCGACGACCGCGGCATCCCGCTTCGTCGTGTCGATGACCGGCTGGTCGGGCTGGCTCGGGCGCGTCAGCGCGAAGATGCCCGCTCCGGCGGCGCCCGCGACCAGCACGCCGATCACGATCCACAGCGTGGGGGGCTTCTTCACGTCCGCGTCGCGCGCCCCGACGTCGGTCGTGATCGACTTGTTCGAGCCGGTCGTGCGCGCGCGGAGCGGCGCGACCTCGTCGGGTGGGAGCTCGAGGTCCTTGGGGACGGTCCCCGTCGGCGGACCGCCGACCTCGGTGTGCCGATCCTTGTCGATCGCCTGGCCGAACAGCCGGTGGACGTCGGTGTCGCCCGGCATCACCGGCACCTCGCTCGAGCGGCGCGCGCGGGGGCCCGCGACCTTGGTGTCGTCGACCTCGAGCCGCGCGAGGCCGTCGGCGCCGAGCTTGCGGAACAGACCGGTCGACGTCGCCGGCTCGCCCGAGTTGGTCTCCGTCGCCGGCGGCTTGCCGTCGGTCACCGCGGTGCGCCGCGCCGCCGTCGGCTGATCGTTGAGCTGCTTGCGGATGACGTCGTCGAGCGCGCCGCGCCCGCTGGTCCGCTTCGCCGGGATCACGGTGGCGAGCGCCTCGGCGACGTCGAGCGCGGTCGCCATGATCGACGACTCGTACGACAGCTCGATCAGGGAGCGCAGCACGGTCGCGGGGCGGCTCGGCCGATCGATCGGCTTTCGCGCGAGCGCCTGCCCGAGCACGTCGTCGAGGCGCGAGGGCAGGCCGGGCCGGATCGACGTCATCCGCGGGATCGGCATCTCGTGGATGTTCTTCGCGATGTCCTCGGCTTCCTCGCCGGGGAACAGCTTCGTGCCGGTGAACAGCTCGTAGATCACGCTCGCCGCGGAGAACAGATCGCTCCGCGTGTCGAGCGTGTCGCCGCGCGCCTGCTCGGGCGACATGTAGCGCCACTTGCCCATCACCTTGCGCGGTCCCGGTCCACCGCCGCGGTGCGGCTGCGCGGCGACCGCGATGCCGAAGTCGGCGATCTTCACCTCGCCCGCGCGCGAGATCAGGATGTTCGAGGGCGAGACGTCGCGGTGCACGACGTTGTGCCCGTGCGCGAAGTCGAGCGCGCGGATGATCTCGATCGCGATGTGGAACGCCGCCGGCAGCGGCACCTGGCGGCCCTCGTCCTTGAACTTGCGGAGCATCGCGGCGAGGTCGAGCCCGTCGACGTACTCCATCGCGATGAACAGCGACTCGCCGATGCGGCCGAAGTCGAAGACCTGGACGATGTTCGCGTGGGACAGCCGCACCGCGACCTTCGCCTCGGCGATGAAGCGCGCGGCGAACTCGGGGTCGCTGGCGAGCTCGGGCAGGATCCGCTTGATCGCGAGGGTCTTCTCGAACCCGTGCGCGCCGTAGGCCTTGGCCAGGAACACCTCGGCCATGCCGCCGACCGCGATGCGGTCGAGCACGTCATAGCGCTCGAGGGATTTCTGGACGGGCTCTTCCATGGGAACGGGCGTGGTCCCCCGCACACTGGGACCGGCCCTCAAGGTGCCATATAGTAAGGGAATGTCGCCCGCCATGGCGGCCCGCTGGGCGCTCGTCTGTGCCCTGATCGGGGCGATGATCGCCTCGTTCGGGGGGACGGCGCACGCGGAGCGCCGCCGGGTGGCCGTCGTCAACCTCGACCTCGCCGACCAGTCGGCCGCGAAGACGATGGCGGATCGGCTCGACGGCGTGCTGTCCGCGCACCCCGATCTCGACCGCCTGACGAGCGCGACCGACGCCGCGGCGCTGAAGGACCCGATCGAGGATCCCGATCGCCAGGCCCTCCAGACCGCCCGCGACTTCCTCGCCCGCGCGGAGGCCGAGCTGGTCGCGTTCAACTACGGCAGCGTCGTCATGTACACGGAGACCGGCCAGAAGGCGCTGCTCTCGGTGTCGCCGCCCGCCGCCGCGAAGCTCTACGCCGATCTCGCGTTCGTGCGCGGTCAGGCGCTCGTCAGCGACGGCCGCGTGCCCGACGCGCTGGCCTCGTTCGCGCTGGTCGCGCGGCTCGATCCCGAGCGCACCGTCGATCCGAAGCGCTTCCTCCCCGACGTCGTGAAGGCGTGGGCGCAGGCGAAGGCGCTGCCCGCGCAGCCCGGCTCGATCACGGTCGACGCGGTCGGGCGCGTGTGGATCGACGGCGTCGACACCGGCACCGCGCCGGGGGGCTTCGCGGTGCCCGAGGGCCCGCACGTCGTGTGGGTCACCGATCCCGCGCACGACACCGGCGGCGAGGCCGTCACCGTCACCGCGAACCAGGTCGCGGTCGCGACGATCAAGCCGCCCGACGCGCCGCGCAGCCGCATCGTGCAGCTCGCGCGCACCGCGCTCGCGAAGACACCCGACGCCACCGCGCGCGCCGGCGCGATGAACCAGCTCGTGAAGCTGGTCGGCGCCGACGACGCCGTGCTCCTCCACGTCTCGAAGGACAAGGTCGTGGTGCAGACGTGGGGCGGGCGCGGCAGCCGATCGCCGGGCTTCGGCTCGCTGTATGCGCTGCGCGCGAGCGACCTCGAGAAGCCGGTCGAGATCCTGAAGCCGCTCGAGCCGCCGAAGCAGGACGTCGTGGAACCGCCGGTCATCCCGGTGAAGCCGATCGTCGTGAAGAAGTGGTACCAGCGCCGGCCGGTCCAGCTCGGCATCGCCGCCGGCGTCGTCGCGGCCGTCGTCGGCATCTACTTCGCCGCGCGAGCGGGCGCGGATTCGTTTTCCTTCAACCCCGACTTCGGGTACGACCAACCCACGACGGGCCGGCGATGATGCGCCCCGCGATCCCCGCGATCCTCGCGATCGTCCTGGCGGCGTGCGATCCGCCGGCGCCGCTGATGCGGCTCCGGCTCGACGACGGCGCGGGCCAGTGCCCGTCGACCGACTGCGCGATGGTGCCGATGACGTGCCGGACGTGGATCTCGATCCGCGTCGTCGATCCGTCGGATCCGACCGCGCCGTACCTCTCGCAGTGCGAGGAGGTGCCGCAGGATCGCAAGAAGGACATGTGCTCGCTCGCGAGCGTCGAGCTGAAGACGGACAGCCTGCCGCTCACCACGCTCGAGGTTCAAGTATCGCTGTTCCCCGAGGAGATGATCGGCACCGATCCGATGACCGGCGATCCGATCTGCCCGGCGAACACCAAGTACGACGCGACGACCGGCTTCCCGATCGCGTCGGGGGAGACGCCCGCGGTCGGCGGCCGCTCGTTCTACCGGCCCGGCGACGAGAAGGTCGTCGTCAACCTCGGCTGCACGGACCTCGAGTCGATCGCGAGCTGCGGCGGCGCGGGCGCGGTGACCGCGACGGCGCAGGTGATCGACTTCGACTCGCGCGTCATCTCGATCGCGCCGATCTCCGTCGCCGTCGGCGAGCCGGCCCCCGCCGATCCGTTCTGGGTGCTGCCCTCGATGCAGCTCGATCCGCTCGAGCCCGCCCCGGGGCCGAGCTGGATCGGCACGCGCGAGAAGGCGTTCCAGAACTGGGCGTGTCTCTCGGTGCTCGACGACGCGCCGCAGAGCACCAGCTCGGTGGTGTGCCGCCAGGCCGGCAGCGGCGATGCGATCGTGTCGTGGCCCAACCCGGCCGACGCGGTCCCCGGCAAGCGCGCGAGCGCCGGCGTCCGGCTCTCGAAGGCGGCCCTCGATCAGATGCTCTCCGCGCTGTCGCTCGCGGCGTTCCCGACGAACGGCCTCACGATCGGCCTCGTCCTCGACCAGAACGGCCTGCCGGTGCGCGACCAGACGGTGACCGCCGTCGCTCCGGGGGCGCCTGGCCCGCCGGTGACGATCGAGTACTTCGACGACTTCCGCTCGACGATCGGCGGCACGCGGACGACGACCAGCGGCGCGTGGGCCTCGGTCGACGCGCCGTTCGGCACGATCTTCAGCGCGTCGTCGGGCGCCGGCTTCCCGGTCACGCGCGTCGGCGGTGCGATCGTCGGCAAGGTGACGATCGTGGTGCTCCAGTACGGCCAGGGCACGGGCGGGTAAGGCCGCTGCGACGCGCGACGCGGCGGTCACGTCGCACGTGGCGCCCGGGTGTCACTGGCCGTCACCCGCGGCGTCGCCGACGCTCGAGGCGTGCGCTGGCTCGCCTGTCTCGTCGTCCTCGCCGCCGAACCGGCGAGCGCCGACGGCGAGTATGCCGCGTTCCTGTTCGGCGGCGGCGACCTCGGCGGCGACCTCGACGATCGGATGGGCGGCGCGGGCCGGCTGCGCGTCGTGTCGGGGCGCCGCTACGACGGGTGGGCGCGCGAGGAGACGCTCACGTGGGACGGCGGCGGCGACGGCGAGGCGCACCACAACCTCGTCGGCTACAGCCTCGCGAAGAAGCGGTTCAAGCGGATGAGCGAGCACGTCGCGCTGTACGCGCGCGGATCGTTCGGCCTCGTGCTGCTCGACGGGGCGCAGGTCGGGCCGAGCGTCGGCCTCGCGACGGGAGCCCAGGTGCAGGCGCCGGTCGAGAAGTACTCGCTCACGCTCTCGGTGATCGTCGAGGTCGGTGCGGAGGCGTCGTACCTGCTGCCCGCGGAGCTCGATGCGACGTTCGCGTACTACCTCAGCGGCTTCGCGATCGGCGTGCCCTTCGATTAGCGGCGATCTGGGGTAGGGTGCGCCCGTGGCACGCGCCCCCGTGACGAAGACCTGGTACCGCATCGCGGTCGCCCCGCCGTCGGGTGCGCCGGTGCTGCTCGCCACGCAGGGCGAGCACCTCGGCGTCGCCATCGCCGCGGCCGAGAAGCACGCGGGTGGTGGGCGCGCGCTCGCCGCCGACCTCGCCGCCGCGGACCTCGTGCCGCTCGGCGAGAGCGTCGGCAAGCAGCACGTCGTCGAGCTCGGTGCGGCCACCGAGCACGCCGGGTTCTCGTGGCCGCCGGGCGTGCTGCCGCAGCTCGGCGCCGCGGCCAGCCTCGCCGCGGCGCGCGCGGGCTTCGTGGAGCACGCCGATCCGAAGCTCTTCATCCTCGAGGCGATGACCGAGGCCGACGCCGTGATCGACACGTTCCTCGGCCTCATCGAGCGGCTGCCCGCGGCCGACAACCTCGAGGTCCGCGTGCTCGATCACTTCGAGGACGCCGGCACGACCGACGTGTGGCTCACCTCGCGCGTCAACGCGAAGAAGATCCTGTCGTTCCTCGACGACTTCGACACGGAGCTGATCGAGAACGGCCACGTCCAGCTCTCGATCTACATCCGCGCGGCGAAGGCGACCCTGCGGCTCACCGAGCACAAGACGATCGTGTGGCTCGCCGACGACCGCGGGCTCGAGGGCGACGTGACGCGGTGGCTCACCGAGCTGAAGGTGCCGCGCGCCGGCAAGCTCGCGCGGATCACGAGCGTGCCGCACTTCCACTACCGCGGCCCGAAGACGCGCGACCGCAAGAAGCTCGGCGAGGAGCTGTACCGTCAGCGCTTGCGCCGCGTCGACACGCTGCGCCCGGCGGCGGGCGAGCCCGACACCGCGCGGTGATCCTTCCACCAGAACCGCCACGGCTTGCTCGCCCAGTCGCCCGCGTAGTCGACGCCGATCCGCGGCCCGTGCGCGATCGTGCGCGGCGTCTCGCCGTGCGCCACGTAGAGGTCGCCGCGCGAGAGATCGCGGCGGTCG
Organism: Myxococcales bacterium; assembly: GCA_016794545.1. Classification (GTDB taxonomy): domain Bacteria; phylum Myxococcota_A; class Polyangia; order Haliangiales; family Haliangiaceae; genus JABFXX01. The sequence continues at coordinate 2,803 of JAEUJX010000553.1, read as the reverse complement.
TGCGCGCGCGTCAGCGCGAGCGCCTTCGTCACCTTGCCGGGACCGCGGCCGACGCGATCGTCGTCGGGTAGGCCGACGTACGGCGCGATCGCGCGGATCAGCACCGCCTGCCCCTGGCCCTGGTCGCCGGTGACGATGTTGAACATCTCGTGGATGCCGTAGCAGAGGTAGACGTACGAGACGCCGCCCGGTCCGAACATCACGCTCGTGCGCGCGGTGGGCCCGAAGCGCGCGTGGCTCGCGGCGTCCTCGGGGCCGAGGTACGCCTCGGTCTCGACGATCATCCCGGCGCGCTCGCCGTGAACGAGCGCGCAGCCGATCAGCGCGCGCGCGACCGTGCGCGCGTCGCGGCGGAAGAACTCGGCGGGCAGGCGGCTCAGGATGCCGGGGACCCTAGCAGGACGCCGTGCGCCGGGAGCCACGCCTGGAGCTCGGCCTCGCGCGCGGCATGGGCCTCGGGAGACAGCTGACCCTGGAGCAGGCGAAAGCGGAGGAACAGCAGCGCGGTCTGCGCGACGTCGGCGAGGCAGTAGCGCTCGATCTCCGCGAGGCGCCCCGCGGCGTGGAGCCCCTCCACCTGCGAGCCGTCGACGCCGACCTTGCCGGGCAGGCCGACGAGCCGCGCGAGCGCGTCGAGCGAGCCGGCGCGCACCGCGCCGTGATCGGCGAGCCAGTCGCAGAGATCGAGGTGCCCGTGCTCGCTGTAGCGATAGCGCGTGCTGCTCTCGCGGTAGTACCAGGGCTGGGGCACGGCGTGCGCGAGCGACCGGAGGGCGATCACGGGGAGGTCGAAGCTGCGGCCGTTGTACGTGACGAGCGTCGCCCTGCCGACGGCGGCGCCGAACGCGGCGAGCAGCGCGGCCTCGCGGGCATCATCACTCCCGGCCCCCGGGGCCGACGCGACGATGCCGCAGCCGAGCGGACGATACGCGGCATCGAGTCGCAGGTAGCCGATCGTCACGACCCGGTGGGCCCACAGCGGCGGAAATGCGTGCTGGTCCTCGGGACGTTGCCAGCGCGAGGTGTCCGGGATCGTCTCGATGTCGACGACCAGGTACTCGGCGGTGCGGGCCACGGCGGGACGCTAGATCCGCGGTGTGACATCCACCGCGCGAGTCGCCACCTCGGTCGGGGGGGCCCGCAGTCAGCCGTAGTCACGACAAACCCTCGCCAGCGGGCGGTTCGACCTGCCATCATGCGAGGGATGCTCGTCGCTCGCCGTGCTGCGGCTCTGTCCGCCGCTCTCGCGTTGATCGGCGCTCCCGCGCTCGCGGAGGACAAGCGCTGCGTCCACGTCGACTACAAGCCGGTGTCCCGGCCCGACCTGCCGCCGGGCAAGAACCCGGGGAGCCAGATCGTCGCGTGGATCGAGGATGGCAACGGCGTGTTCGTCGACACCATCTTCATCACCGCGCAGACCGGAACGTACGGCCTCGGCAACCGCCCGGGCCGCGTCGACTTCAACTCGGGACCGTTCTGGCCGTACGGCCGGCGCCTCACGGTGTTCCCGGTGTGGGCACACCGCCACGGTCAGACGTTCCCGGAGATCATCTTCCAGAACGGCGACGAGAACAACCTGTCGCATCCGTTCAACGAGTCGTCGAAGGACATCCGGTACTGCCGCCCGATGATGACGACCGAGGCGTCGTGGGACGCGCTGACCTGCGCATCGCCGAACGGCGTCTACACCGACAAGGGCCGCGTCGGCACCGGCTCGAGCCTGTATCCGCCGCGCCAGGACGCGAAGCGCGTCCCGATGAACGACTCGAACGACGTCGACATGTTCCCGACGATGAACCCGTTCGACGCGGTCTCGCAGGCGACCGCGAAGAACGACGTGCTCGCGCAGTTCTCGTGGCCGATCCCGCCGACGCTGCCGGCCGGGCCGTACGTGCTGTGGCTCGAGGTCTCGAAGGAGTTCGACCACAACGCCACGTACACCGCGGATGCGCGGCCGAGCCCGACGACCATCCCGTGGAAGGAGTACGGCGACGCCTACCGCGGCCAGCCGTCGGTGGTCTACAAGGTGCCGTTCATGATCGGCGCGACGTCGTCGACCGGGACCGCCCTCGACTACGTCGGCTACGGCGATCCCGACGGGCTGGACGGTAACGTCCGCTCGCCGGACAACACGATCACCACGAACATCGCGGGCTCCGGCGCGGGCCGCCTCGCGATCATCACCGAGGGCGGCGACAACTTCCGCGTCCGCGTGGTCGCGAGCCCGCAGACCGCGTCCGTCGTGCCCGACTCCGTCAGCGAGCTCGAGGCCGACACGCCGGGCAGCCGCGCCGCGACGATCAAGTTCCGCTCGCCGCTCGAGGACGAGGGGCACGGCAAGGTGAAGGGCTACGACATCCGGTACCGCGTCGGCGATATCCCGCTGACCGCCGAGACGTTCGACCAGAACAGCATCGATCCGAAGGTGTTCATCGAGATGGGCGAGCCGGGGAGCGAGCACAGCTTCCAGCTCGAGCGCCTCTTGCCCGACACCCCGTACTCGGTCGCGATCCGCCCCTACGACGACTGCAAGAACTACGGCCCGGTGAGGGTGCTCGCGTTCCGCACCCCGGAGCGCGCGAACGGCGAGGTCGACGCCTGCTTCGTGGCGACCGCGGCCTACGGCTCGGTCCTCGCCGCCGATGTCGACATGCTGCGCCATGTCCGCGACGCGCTGCTGCGCCGCACCGTGCTCGGCGAGCTCGCGGTCGAGGCGTACTACACCTTCTCTCCGCCGGTCGCCCTCGTCGTCGGGGAGTCCGAGCTTCTCCGGTGGACGGCCCGGGCGGTCCTGGGGCCCTTC
>JAEUJX010000543.1 GCA_016794545.1 Myxococcales bacterium | reverse complement strand
CGCGCGTGCGCGCAGCTCGCGAGCCTCTGTGCCGCGAATCCGTGATACGCCTCCGCCATGATCAACGCAGGCGACAAGATCCCGTCGGTCACCATCAAGCAGGCCACGCCGGAGGGCAGCAGCGAGGTCGATCCCGCCGCCCTGTTCGCCGGCAAGAAGGTCGTGGTGTTCTCGCTGCCGGGCGCGTTCACGCCGACCTGCTCCTCGAAGCACCTGCCCGGTTCCGTCGCGAAGCTCCCCGAGCTGAAGGCGCAGGGCGTCGACCTCGTCGCGTGCCTCTCGGTCAACGACGCGTTCGTGATGAAGGCGTGGGCGGAGCAGCACGACGCGCTCGGCAAGATCGTGATGCTCGCGGACGGCCAGGCGCTGTTCTCGAAGGCGCTCGGCATCGACACCGAGATCCCCGGCATGGGCGTGCGCGCGCGCCGCGGCCTGCTCGTCGTCAAGGACGGCACGGTCGAGTCGATCGACATGGAAGCGCCCGGCAAGTTCGAGGTCTCGTCCGCCGAGGCCTGCATGCTCAAGACGAAGTGATGTTCGCCGAGCTCGCGAGGCGATAAGCGATGGCCCCGCCGCTGTTCCATCGCCTGCTCGTCGCGAACCGCGGCGAGGTCGCGGTGCGCGTCGCGCGCGCGTGCGATGCACTCGGCATCACGCCGGTGTTCGCCGTCAGCGAGGCCGATCGTGCCGCGCCGTACACGCGCGACCGCGAGGTCGTCGTGCTCGGGCCCGGCCGCGCCGCGCAGAGCTACCTCGACGTCGAGCGCGTCGTGCAGGCGGCCGTGCAGACGCGCTGCTCCGCGCTGCACCCCGGCTGGGGCTTCCTCTCGGAGAACCCGCTGCTCGCCACGCTGTGCGCGCAGCACGGCGTGACGTTCGTCGGTCCGCCGGCGCACGTCACGGCGCTGATGGGCTCGAAGACGCGGGCAAAGGCCGCGATGCGCGCCGCCGGCATGGCCGTGATCCCCGGATCGAACGGCGTGCTCGCCGGCGCCGAGGAAGCGAAGCGCGTCGCGGCCGAGGTCGGCTTTCCCGTCCTGTTCAAGGCCGAGAACGGCGGCGGTGGGCGTGGCATGCGCATCGCGCGCACCGCCGATCAGGTGGAGACCGCGTACGCGGAGGCCCAGGCCGAAGCGCGCGCGGCGTTCGGCGGCGATCGCGTGTTCCTCGAGAAGCTGCTCGAGACCGGCCGCCACGTCGAGATCCAGATCTTCGCCGACAGGTACGGCAAGGCCGTGCACCTCGGCGAGCGCGACTGCACCGTGCAGCGCAACCACCAGAAGCTGATCGAGGAGAGTCCCTCGCCCGCGATCAGCGCGGACCTGCGTGCCGCCACGTGCGCCGCCGCCGCCCGCGCCGCCGCCGCGGTTGGCTACGTCGGCGCCGGCACCATGGAGATGCTGCTCGACGGCGACACGCTGCGCTTCATGGAGCTCAACTGCCGCCTCCAGGTCGAGCACACGGTCTCGGAGGAGCGCACCGGCGTGGACCTCGTGATCGCCCAGCTCGAGGTCGCCGCCGGCCGCCCGCTGCGCTGGTCGCAGGACCAGATCCCGCTGACGGGCCACGTGATCGAGTGCCGCATCAACGCGGAGGATCCGAGCGACGGCTTCAAGCCCGCCCCCGGCACCGTCACGACCTGGCGCCCGCCCACCGGCGACGGCATCCGCGTCGACACGCACGTCGAGGCCGGTTACGTCGTCCCGCCGTTCTACGACTCGCTGCTCGCGAAGCTGATCGTGAAGGGCGCGGACCGCGCCGATGCGATCGAACGGATGATCGCGGCGCTCTCGGCGTTCGAGGTCGGCGGCGTGCCGACGACGATCCCGATGCACGTCGCGATCCTGAAGAGCGAGGCGTTCCGGACGAACCGCTACGACACGCGCTCGATCCCGGGATGGCCCACGTCGGCGCATTGAGCAGGCCGGCGAAGAAACCTCCCGGAAACATGAACTGCCAGAGCGCGGTGTTAGATCGCATCTGATGTCGAGGTCCGAGCTCACCGTCGAACGAGCTCGGGGACGAACGGCGGTGACGCGAGCGCGATCAGCCAGCCCGCTGCGACTGCTCTCGCCCGCCGGCGGCGGCCATGCGGCGTGGGTGTTCCAGTCGAGCCTCGGCGGCGGCTTCGTCGGGCGCGATGCGGTCGAGCTCGACGTCGTCGTCGGAGCCGACGCGGCGCTGTTCCTGTCATCGCAGGCGACGTCGAAGGTCTACCGCGCGACGCGATCGCGGTTCGCACTCGAGGCGAAGGTGGCGCGCGGCGCGACGCTCGTCGCCTGGCCGGATCCGGTGACGTGTTTCGCGGGTGCGCGCTTCGAGCAGACGCAGCGGTTCTCGCTCGCGGACACCGCGAGCCTGATCGTCGTCGATGCCTGGACCGCGGGGCGGATCGCACGCGGCGAGCGCTGGGCGTTCGACCACCTCGCGACGCGCGTGACCCTCGAGATCGCCGGCGAGCCCGTGTACGACGACGGCCTCCTGCTCTCGGCCGCACATGGCGACCTCGCCGCGCGCCTCGGCGACACGAACGCGTTCGCGACGATCGTTCTCGCCGGCCCACAGTTCGCGGCGGCAGCGAGCGCGATCGCCGACGACATCGAGCAGAGGTCGATCGACTCTCGACCGCTGTGCGCTGCGAGCCGCTGGCCGTGGGGGCTCGTGATCCGGCTCGCCGCGACGAGCACCGAAGCACTCGGCCGGCTGACGTGGGAGCTGATCGGGCCCCACGCGAGCGCCGCACTCGGCGCAGATCCACACGCGAGGAAGTGGTGACATGAACCTGACCCCTCAAGAGCTCGACAAGTTGATCCTCCACGGCGCCGGAGCTCTCGCGCAGAAGCGCCTCGCGCGCGGCCTGCGGCTCAACTACCCCGAGACCGTCGCGCTGATCGCCACGCAGATCCTCGAGCTGATCCGCGACGGTCGTTCGGTCGCCGAGCTGATGAGCCTCGGCAAGGAGATGCTGGGGCGGCGCCAGGTGATGGAGGGCGTGCCGGAGATGATCCACGAGCTCGCCGTCGAGGGGACGTTCCCCGACGGCTCGAAGCTCGTCACCGTGCACGATCCGATCGTGCGCGAGGACGGCGATCTCGCGCTCGCGCTCTACGGCAGCTTCCTCCCCGTCCCGTCGCTCGACGCGTTCGCGACCGCCGCGGAGCCGGCGCGCCCCGGTGCGCTGGAGCTGATCCCGGGCGAGATCGAGCTCAACGCGAACCGGCGCACGCAGGTGCTCTCGGTCACGAACCTCGGCGATCGTCCGATCCAGGTCGGCAGTCACTATCCGTTCGCCGACACCAATCGCGCGCTCGACTTCAACCGCAGCGCGGCGCTCGGCATGCGGCTCGACATTCCCGCCGGCACGGCGGTCCGGTTCGAGCCCGGCGAGACCAAGACGGTCACGCTCTGCGAAGCCGTGGGGACGCGATGAGCTACCGCATCGACCGCGCCGCGTACGCGAGCATCTACGGCCCGACGACGGGCGACCGCATCCGCCTCGGCGACACGAACCTGATCGCCCGCATCGAGCGCGACGAGGTGTCGTACGGCGACGAGTGCATGTTCGGCGGCGGCAAGGTCATCCGCGATCGCATGGGTCAGGCCGTCGGCGTGCCCGCGGCTGACGCACTCGATCTCGTGATCACGAACGTCGTGATCGTCGACTACACCGGCATCTACAAGGCCGACATCGGCATCAAGCACGGCCGCATCGTCGGCATCGGCAGCGCGGGCAATCCGGCGGTGATGGCCGGCGTCGATCTCGACATGCTGGTCGGCGTCAGCACCGAGGTCCTCTCGGGCGAGGGCATGATCGCGACCGCCGGCGGGATCGACGCGCACGTCCACTTCATCTGCCCGCAGCTCGTTCCCACCGCGATCGCGAGTGGGCTGACCACGCTCATCGGCGGCGGCACGGGTCCGGCGACCGGCACGAAGGCCACGACCTGTACGCCGGCTCCGGCGCAGATCCGCTGGATGCTGCAGGCGATGGACGGCATGCCGGTCAACGTCGGGCTCACCGGCAAGGGCAACTCGTCGGCGCCGAACGGCCTCGCCGAGCAGGTGTGGGTCGGCGCGATCGGGCTCAAGCTCCACGAGGACTGGGGAACGTCACCGACCGCGATCGATGTCGCGCTCGGCGTCGCCGACGAGTACGACGTGCAGGTCACGCTGCACACCGACACGCTCAACGAGTCGGGCTTCGTCGACCACTCGATCGCGGCCTTCCGGGGCCGTACCATCCACGCCTATCACGCGGAGGGCGCCGGCGGCGGTCACGCCCCCGACATCATCAAGGTGTGCGGCGTGCCGAACGTGCTGCCGAGCTCGACGAACCCGACGCGTCCGTACACCGTCAACACGCTCGAGGAGCACCTCGACATGCTGATGGTCTGTCACCACCTCGATCGCCGGATGCCCGAGGACGTCGCGTTCGCCGAGAGCCGCATCCGCGGCGAGACGATCGCGGCCGAGGACATCCTGCACGACCTCGGCGCGATCAGCATGATGGCGAGCGACAGCCAGGCGATGGGCCGCATCGGCGAGGTGATCGCACGCACCTGGCAGACCGCGCACAAGATGAAGGACCAGCGCGGCACGCTCGCGGGCGACGGCGCCGACGACAACCGGCGCATCCGCCGCTACATCGCGAAGTACACGATCAACCCGGCGATCGCGCACGGCATCGCCGATCACGTCGGCTCGCTCGAGGTCGGCAAGCTCGCCGACATCGTGCTGTGGCACCCGGCGTGGTTCGGCACGAAGCCGTCGCTGGTGATCAAGGGCGGCTTCATCGCGTGGGCGCAGATGGGCGACGCGAACGCGTCGATCCCGACGCCGCAGCCGGTGATGATGCGCCCCATGTTCGGCTCGCACGGCCGCGCCGCCGCCGAGACCAGCCTCGCGTTCGTCTCGCAGGCCGGCGTCGACGGCGAGGTCGGCCCGCGGTACGGCCTCGCGAAGCCGATCGTCGGCGTGAAGGGCTGCCGCGGTCTCACCAAGCGCGACATGAAGCTCAACGATGCGCTGCCCGTCATCGAGGTCGATCCCGAGACGTACGAGGTGCGCGCCGACGGCGAGCTCCTGACCTGCGAACCCGCGCGCACGCTCCCGCTCGCGCAGAGGTACTTCCTGTTTTGACGAGCCATCTGATCCTCCAGCTCGCGGACTCCGCGTTCCCGTCGGGTGCGTTCGCGCACTCGCTCGGGCTCGAGGCGCTGCGCGCGATCGGGTACCTGCGCGGCGAGGCGGCGCTCGTCTTGCGGCTCGAGGAGCTCGCGTGGCAGACCGCGTACGGCGTGCTGCCGTTCCTCGGCGACGCGCGCGGCGATGCCGCCGCATCCGATCGCGCGTGCGATCGCTTCCTGTCGAGCACCGTCGCGAACCGCGCGAGCCGCGCGCAGGGCCAGGCGTTCCAGCTCGCCGCCCAGGCCATGCTCGACGTACGCGTCGCCCTGCCCTTCGGGCACCTCCCGGTCGCGCTGGGCGCGGTCCTCGCGACGACGGACGTCACGCGCGACGAGGCGCGGCGCCTCGCGATGTTCGGCGCGCTCCGCTCCGCGACCTCCGCCGCGGTTCGGCTCTCCGTGATCGGCCCGCTGCGCGCGCAGCGCGTGCTCCACCAGCTCGGCGAGGTCGCGGAGCGCGCGCTCGCCGAGACCGCGGAGCTGCGTGCGGCCGACGCGCGCTCCGTTGCCCCGCTCGTCGATCTCGCGCAGGCCGCACACGACCGGCTCTACACGCGCCTGTTTCAATCCTGAGGAGACTCGCCATGCGTCACGACCACGACGGACTCGGACCACATGACCACGGCGATCACTCGCACGGCGACCACGGTCATCACCACGAGACGTGGGAGCACCCGGGGCACTTCGACCAGCGCGACGAGCCCGTGCGCCGCGACCTGCGCGAGCGCGCGTTCACGGTTGGCATCGGTGGCCCGGTCGGCAGCGGCAAGACCGCGCTCGTGCTCGCGCTGTGCCGCGCGCTCCGCGACCGCCAGTCGCTCGGTGTGGTGACCAACGACATCTTCACGCGCGAAGACGCCGAGTTCCTCACCCGCCACGAGGCGCTGCCCACCGACCGGATCCGCGCCGTCGAGACCGGCGGCTGTCCGCACGCGGCGATCCGCGAGGACATCACGCCGAACTTGCTCGCGCTCCTCGATCTGATGCGCACGGTGTCGCCCGAGCTGTTGATCCTCGAGAGCGGCGGCGACAACCTCGCCGCGCAGTACAGCCGCGAGCTCGCCGACTTCACGATCTACGTGATCGACGTCGCGGGCGGCGACAAGGTCCCGCGCAAGGGCGGACCGGGCATCACGCAGTCGGACCTGCTCGTGATCAACAAGATCGATCTGGCGCCTCACGTCGGCGCCGACCTCGACGTCATGGCGCGGGACGCGAAGCGGATGCGCGGCGACGGCCCGACGGTGTTCGCGCAGGTCACGGCCGGCGTCGGGATTCCGGAGATCATCCGGGTTGTCGACGCGGCGCGGACGGCGGCCCTGAAGATGGTGTAGCGTCCCTGCGCAATGGCGTTCGTACCGCTCGTTCCGATCGGCGATCCGCTCGTGAAGCTCGTCGACGAGCGCACGGTCGCCGACCAGCGCGCCGCGCTCGCGGTGCTCGAAGATCGGCTGCGCGCCCGCCGCACCGAGGTCCATGCCGGCTGGGGGCCGTCGTACGTCGAGCGCGTCCACAAGAAGGGCAAGCTGACGGCACGCGAGCGCCTCGCGATGCTCCAGGATCCCGGCACGCGCGCGTTCGAGGTCGGCACGTTCGTGAACTACGGCGAGGTGTTCCCCGGCGACCAGCGCTCGCCGGCGGCCGGCGTGGTGACCGCGTTCGCGCGCGTCGAGGGCCGCTGGGTGATGGTGATCGCGAACGACAACACCGTCGCTTCCGGCGCCTGGTGGCCGCGCACGCCGGAGAAGATCCAGCGGGCGCAGATGATGGCGCTGCGCCTGCGCATCCCGACGGTGTACCTGGTCGACTGCAGCGGCCTGTTCCTGCCCGAGCAGAGCAAGAGCTTCCCGGGCGCCCGCGGCGCCGGCCACATCTTCAAGATGAACTCGCTGCTGTCGGCGCACGGCGTGCCGCAGATCGCTGGCGTGTTCGGCGACTGCATCGCGGGCGGCGGCTACATGCCGATCATCAGCGACCGCGTCTACATGACCGAGCAGGCGTACATGGTGATCGCCGGCGCGGCCCTCATCAAAGGCGCGAAGAGCCAGAAGATCACGTCGCTCGACATCGGCGGCCCCGAGGTCCACGTCCACCAGTCGGGCTGCGCCGACGTGCGCGTCCCCGACGACACCACGCTGATCGGCTGCATCCGCCGCGACGTCGCGCGCCTGCCGACCAGCGCGACCGACTTCTACCGCGGCGACCTCGCGGGCATGGACCCGCGGTTCCCCGCCGCCGAGCTCGCGGGCCTCCTGCCCGCCGATCACCGCGAGGCCTACGACGCGAACCAGGTGCTCGCGCGCCTCGTCGATCAGTCGCTGTTCTGGGAGGTGATGCCCGAGGTCGGCGAGGAGATGATCTGCGGCGTCGGCCGCGTCGGCGGGCTGTACGCCGGCTTCGTGATCAACCGCCAGGGTCTCGTCGGCGATCCGGAGCACCCGGGTCGCCAGCGCCCCGCCGGCATCCTCTACCGCGGCGGCATCGCGAAGATCAGCGCGTTCTCGCGCGCCTGCAACGACGACGGCATCCCCCTCATCTGGCTCCAGGACATCTCGGGCTTCGACATCGGCGTCGAGGCCGAAGCGCACGGCCTGCTCGCCTACGGCAGCTCGCTCATCTACACGAACTCGACGAACACCACGCCGATGTTCACCGTGCTCCTGCGCAAGGCCTCCGGCGCCGGCTACTACGCGATGAGCGGCCTGCCCTACGACCCGGTCGTCCAGCTCTCGACCTCGCTCTCGCGCCTCTCCGTCATGGAGGGCCGCACGCTCGCGATCGCCGCGTTCAACACCAAGCTCGACGACGACTTCCAGATCATGGCGACGGATCCCGCCGAGCGCGCGAAGATCGAGGCCGGCATGCGCGAGACCGAGGCGCGCATCGAGGGCGACATGGATCCGTTCGTCGCGGCGAGACAGCTCGACACCGACGAGATCGTCGAGCTCGGCGAGCTCCGCGCGTACCTCACCGCGCTCGTCGAGATGGCCTACCAGAACACCGGCTACCGCCGCGTCAAGAACCCGCGCATCTGGTCGATGCACGACCTGCGCGAGCTGGTCGGAGGCAAGCGATGACCCGCCTGCACGACACCGCGATCGAGGTCGCCGCGAAGCGCGAGGGCGAGCGCGCGACCCTCGTGGCACCGCAGCCCGGCTACTTCACGCCGGCGCTCGCCGATGGCGATCTCGTCGCGCGCGGCCACACGCTCGGCGATCTCGAGGTGCTCGGCCGGCGGATCCGGCTCGTCGCGCCCGACGTTCACGGCCTCGCCGTCGCCGCCCGCGGGCCGCGCGCCGTGGCGTTCGGCGATGTGCTCGTCGAGGTCGATGCCCGGGCCCAGCTCGGCGGTCGCGCGTCCTCGGCGGCGAACGAGGCCGCGGCGACGACGAGCGGCCTCGTGTTCCGCGCGCCGACCAGCGGGCGGTTCTACTCGAAGAGCGCGCCCGAGAAGCCGGTGTTCGTGAAGGCCGGCGACGAGCTCGCACCGGGCGCCACGGTGTGCTTGCTCGAGGTGATGAAGACGTTCCACCGCGTCACC
>JAEUJX010000510.1 GCA_016794545.1 Myxococcales bacterium | reverse complement strand
GCCGGGCCGCGCGAAGAACGCCGCGAGCTCGTGCGCGGGCTCGAGCGCCGGCGTCAGCCGCTCGGCGTCGAGGTCGTGCGCGTACAGGCACGTGCCGTCCGAGCCGCGCCAGAACGTGTCGATCTCGACGCCGTCGAACGCGGGGCGCCCCTCGTACTCGAGCGCGAGCGAGGCCTGGAGCGCGGGGATCGTGTCGTCCTCGCCGGCGTTCGTCGGCTCGACGCAGTTGCCGTTGTGACAGATCACGACCGGCTGGGGGACGTCGCACGCCGCGAGCGCGAGCGCCGCGCTACAGAGGACGCGCATACTCCACCGTCACGAACATCCCGAAGTTGAGGAGGTCGATGAAGTCGCGGCCGGTGGCGAACGAGATCCACGCGGTCGGCAGGTCGCCGCCGTGCTTGACGAGGAGCGTCGCGAGCTCGAAGTGCCAGTGGATGCGCAGGCAGCGGACGGACGGCAGCGTGCCGCCGAGGCCCACGAGGAGCTTCTGCTGGAGCTGCGTGCCGCCCTGGATCCCGATCGTCGAGGTGCGCCAGCCCACGAGAGGGCCGTAGCCGCCGTCGGCGACGCTCCACGTCGCGAGCAGATCGAGGTCGTGCTGGCCGTCGGTCCAGAACATCGGATCGAGGACGAGCATCGTGTCGAGCTTGCCGAGCTGGACCCCGCCGCCGGCGCGGATCGGGTGCGCGCCGAGGTCCGCGCGGAGGTCGAGGCCGGCGTGCCAGGAGCGATCGCTCACCTCGGCCCCGTCGTCGGCGCGGGCCGTGCCTGCGAGCACCGAGAGCGCGATCACCACCCTGAGCATGGGGCGTGCGTAACACATGCTACGCTGGCTGCGTGAGCCGGGACGCGACCTCCAAGCTGACCGCGCTCGTCGAGCAGGCCGAGCGCAGCCCCGAGGCCGCGATCGCCGCGCGCGCCCTCGGCGACTCGCTCGCGCTCGCGGTCGAGGGAGACCTCGCGCTGCGCTGGCGGCTCGTGGTGGTGCGCGCGCTGATGGCGGACCCGCCCGACGGGGACGCCGTGCGCGAGTGCTACGGGGAGCTCGTCGACCGCTACCGCGACGACCCGCCCCGGCTGGCGCAGCTGAAGGCGATCGGGGACGAGATCCGCGCCGCGGAGGCGCGCGGTGATCTGCCGAGCGCGATGGTCGCGCGCAGCGACCGCCGCCGGAAATAGCCACGCCGGGCCGTTGGAAACGGCCACTCGGCGCGGTGATCGGGCCGTGGCGCCTGTGGCATCGGCCACTTACGCACGGCACGGCAGATGCTCTACCCTGGGGGTGATGCGCCGCCTCCTGGGGATGATCATGGTCGTGCTGGCGGCGGCGTGTGGGGATGATGCGGGGGCGATCCCCGATGCCACGCCGCCCGCCGACGCGCCGCCGGTCGATGCCTACGTCGATCACGCGGGGCCGTTCTTCGACCCCGACCACATCGTCGACGTGGCGATCACGATGGCGCCGGGTGACTGGGACACGCTGCGCCAGCAGACGCGCACGATCGCCAGCGTGATCGAGGGCGACTGCCTGTCGCGGCCGCCGCCGAGCCCGTTCACCGACTTCCACGCGCAGATCACGATCGACGGCACGTCGTTCCCCGACGTCCTGATCCACAAGAAGGGCTTCATCGGCTCCCTCGATCCGGTGAAGCCGTCGCTCAAGGTCGACCTCGACGACTACGTCAAGGACACGCGCTACCTCGGGCTCGAGAAGCTCACGTTCAACAACTCGCGGCAGGACCCGTCGTACATGCGGACCTGCCTCGCCTACAAGGCGTTCCGCGACGCCGGGCTCGTCGCGCCGCGCTGCAACTTCGCGCACGTCCGGGTCAACGGCACCGACCTCGGCATCTACGTGAACGTCGAGAGCGTCGACAAGAAGTTCACCGCGAAGAACTTCGCCGACGGCAGCGGCGAGCTGTTCGAGGGCACGCTCTCGGACCTCCGCACCGGTTGGCTCGCGACGTACGACGTGAAGGGGGAGGGCGATCCGGCGGTGCTGCAGCCGTTCGCCACGGTGCTCGAGACCGCGAGCGACGCGAACCTCCTGACCGCGCTCGCGCCGCACATCGAGGTCGACAAGTTCCTCACCTACTGGGCGATGGAGATCATCACGAACCACTGGGACGGCTACGCGAACAACCGCAACAACTACTTCGTCTACAAGGACCCGGCGAGCGGCAAGCTCGAGTTCATCCCGTGGGGGCCCGACGCGACGTTTCAGCCCGGCGCCACGTTCGGCGGGCTCGGCGCGCAGCAGGGGCCGATCGCGATCGCGGCGGCCGGCATCCTCACGAACCGCCTGTTCCACGCGCCGCAGACCAAGCAGCTGATCCTCGATCGCGAGCGGCAGCTGCTCGCGAACCAGTTCGACGAGGCGAAGCTGCTCGCCGAGGTGACCCGGATGGAGACGCTGATCACGCCGATCGCGGACGCCGTGCAGGGCACCGGCTGGCACGCGAACGTCACCGGCGTCCGCACCTTCATCACCAACCGGCGGCAGCGCCTGTCGACCGCGCTCGACGCGGGGCCGACGTGGACGCAGCCGCTCGCGAGCTACCCGTGCCTCGATGTCGTCGCGCACGTCGAGGGCACGTTCTCGACGACGTACGGCACGCTCGGCGCGCAGAATCCGTTCGCGACGGGGACGGGCACCCTGAACCTCACGATGGCCGGTCAGACGATCGCGCTCGCGCCGGTCGGCGCGACCGCCGGCACCGATGCCTCGTCGGGCGCGGCGGTGATCCAGGTGTTCGGGCAGCGCGCGAGCGACGGCCACATCTTCGTGGTGTCGATGGGCGTGCCCACGTCGCGGTTCTTCCCGCGGGTGATCGACATCGGGTTCTTCGACGGCAACGGCGGCGTGTTCGACTACAACCCGACGACCATGATGGCGACGCAGGTCGGGTTCATGCTCGGCAGCCTGACGCTGACGCAGGGCTCGACCGGCGCGAACGCGACGGTCACCGGCAGCTTCTCGGGCAACGCGGACGTTCAGGGCTCGCCCTGAGGCTTCTCGGTCGCCTTCGCGAGGCGCCGGCTGATCTCCTCGACGAGCGCGGTGAACAGGTGCTCGAGCGCGTCCTGGCGGCGCCGCGCCGCGCGCTTGAAGATCGCGCGCGTGCCGAGGAACACGCCGCCGAGCCAGGTGCCGACGGCGACCGGGATCAGCGCGGGCATCGACAGGAACGCGATGATCGGCACCATGATCGCGCCGCCGCCGAGGCCGCCGCCGAGGCCGCCGTAGAGGCCGCCCGCGAGCTGGCCGAGCGAGTCGGTGACGAGCAGCGAGGTCCGGCGGTCGCGGACCGACACCGTGACCACGGTGAACGGACCGGTCGCCTTCGGGTTCGTGCCGGCCGACCAGGTGATCGAGGACTTGAGCAGCTCGGCGCGCCCGGGCTCGCGCGTGATCCCGCGGATCAGATCGATCAGGGTCTCGAGCTCGTCGCGCGGGTACTCGCCGTCGAAGATGTGCGCGAGCTCGAGCCGGAGCGGAGCGCCGTACCACGGCGCCTTGGGCCGGCCGCCGGTCCCGATCAGCGACGTTTTGCCGATCGCGGCGAGCGCGAGGGAGCGCTTGCCCTCGAGCTCCTCGATCTTGCGCTGCGCGGCCGCGAGCTCGGCTTCGAGCGCTTCGATCCGCGCCCGGTCCGCATCGCGATCGTCGCGATAGGTCACGGGCGACATCCTATGTGCTAAAAGCCGCTGCCGTCATGAGTCTGGTCGTCCTGGACGAGGTCACGCTGTTCTTCGCGGATCGGCTGATCTTCGATGCCGCGTCGCTGCGCCTGTCGCACGGCGATCGGCTCGGCCTGATCGGCCCGAACGGATCGGGCAAGACGACCCTCCTCAAGATCATCGCGGGCGACCAGGAGATCGACGACGGCAAGGTCACGCGCGCGAACGGCGTGCGCGTGGGCTGGCTGCCGCAGGATCTCGCGATCTCCGGCGGGCGCTCGCTGATCGACATGATCCTGTCGAGCGTGCCCGGCCGCAAGGAGCTCGACGCCCGGCTCGCGCGCGCGGAGGCCGACCTCGAGGAGGCGAGCGCGGCGGGCGCCGACGACGAGACGATGCTCCAGCTCGCGGCCGAGGTCGGCGAGCTCCACGAGCACATCGATCACTTCGACCGGTTCTTCGGGGAGCACGAGGCCCTCGCGATCCTCGCGGGCCTCGGCTTCGCACCGGGCGACGAGAAGCGCGACATCGGCGAGCTGTCGGGCGGCTGGAAGATGCGCGGCGTGCTCGCGGGCCTCCTGTTCCAGCGCCCCGACGTGCTGCTGCTCGACGAGCCGACCAACCACCTCGACATGCCCTCGGTCGCGTGGTTCGCCGACTTCCTGAAGAAGTGGCGCGGCTGCTTCGTTCTGATCTCGCACGATCGCGAGTTCCTGAACGAGCAGATCAACCGCGTCGTGAGCCTCGAGCTGGAAGGGCTGCGCACGTACCCGGGCAACTACGAGAAGTACCTCGAGCAGCGCGCCGAGGAGGAGACCATCCTCGCCGGCAAGGCGAAGAACCTGGCGCGCGAGCGCGAGCGCCTGCAGCGGTTCGTCGACCGGTTCCGCGCGCAGGCGAACAAGGCCGCTGCGGTCCAGTCGCGCGTGAAGATGCTCGAGAAGATGGAGTCGGTCGAGACGTACCAGAAGCGCCAGGTGATGCGCTTCTCGTTCCCGCCGACGGACCGCACGGTCGCCGAGGTCATCAAGATCGAGAAGCTCAGGAAGGCGTACGGCAGCCACGTCGTGTTCCCGGGCATCGACCTGACGGTGCGCCGCGGCGAGAAGATCGGGATCATCGGCGTCAACGGCGCCGGCAAGACCACGCTCCTGCGCATGATCGCCGGCGAGCTGCCGTACGACAGCGGCTCGATCAAGCTCGGCGGCGACGTCAAGCCCGGCTACTACGCGCAGCACCACGCCGAGACGCTCGACCTCGGCTCGACGATCTACGAGGTCGTGCAGCGCGCGTCGCCGGAGACGCCGCCGTCGCGCGTGCGCTCGATCTGCGGCGCGTTCATGTTCTCCGGCGACGACATCGACAAGCCGATCAAGGTGCTGTCGGGCGGCGAGAAGGCGCGCGTCGCGCTCGCGCGCCTCCTGGTCAAGCCCGGCAACCTCATGCTGATGGACGAGCCGACGAACCACCTCGACCTCGCGTCGAGCGAGAGCCTCACCGCGTCGCTCGGCACGTACGACGGGACGCTGGTGTTCGTCAGCCACAACCGCTCGCTCGTGCGCGCGCTCGCGACGCGGATCTGGAACGTCGAGGACGGCAAGGTCGAGACCTACCCCGGCACCCTCGACGAGTACATGTACTCGATGTCCGAGCGACGGCAGGCGATCGCCGTCGACGGCACCGCGTCCCAGAAGCGCGATCCCCGGGGCAAGGCCCCGTCCGCGGCGGCGCCGGCCCCGGCCCCGGCGGCCTCCAAGGAGGACGAGAAGGCGCGCAAGCGGCGCGAGGCCGAGGCCCGCCAGAAGAAGAGCGCGAAGCTCGGGCCGCTCGAGAAGCTGGTGGCACAGCTCGAGGAGCGGGTCGGCGCGCTCGAGGCCGAGCAGAAGGCGCGGTCGGCGGAGCTCAGCGACCCGACCGTGTACGACGATGCGGCGCGGCGCAACAAGCTGCTCACCGACTACCAGACGGCCGCCGACAAGCTCGAGGAGCTGACGGGGCGCTGGGAGAAGGCGATGGCCGAGCTGGAGGCCGCGCGCGCCGAGCTGGAGTCGATGTAGACTCGGATCCGTGGATCTCAGCGGCCAGACGATCGAAGGCAAGTATCAGCTGACCAAGATCGCGGGCGAGGGCGGGATGGCGACCGTCTACAAGGCGCTGGTCCGCGGCGCCGCGGGGTTCCAGCGCGCGGTGGCGGTCAAGCACATCCGCCCCGAGTTCCGCGCGCTCAAGAACTACATCGACATGTTCGTGGAGGAGGCGCGCGTCGGCAGCGAGCTCGCGCACCCGAACATCGTCCAGGTCCACGACTTCGTCGCCGAGGGCGGCAACTACTACCTGATCATGGAGTGGGTCGAGGGCATCGACCTCGGCGCGTTCATCCAGGCGTACAAGCAGCGCGGCATCCACATCCCGTGGCCGCTGATCGCGGGCATCGGCATCGGCACCCTGCGCGGGCTCGGCGCGGCGCACGAGCGCGTGGCACCCGACGGCAGCCCGGCCCCGGTCATCCACCGCGACGTGTCGCCGCACAACGTGATGATGGGCGTGAACGGCGTGGTGAAGCTCTCGGACTTCGGCCTCGCGCGCGCGCGCGACCGCATCGCGAGCCTGACCGCGCCCGGCACCGTGAAGGGCAAGCTCAGCTACCTCGCGCCCGAGGTCGCCTTCGGGAAGCCGAACACCGTGCAGTCGGACCTGTTCGGCGTCGGCAACCTCCTGTGGGAGAGCCTCACCGGCGAGCGGCTGTTCGACGGCAAGACCGACGTCGAGATCTTCAAGAAGATCCGCAACTGCGTCGTGCCGCCGATCGCGGAGCGGCGCACCGACGTGCCGGCGGCGCTCGCCGCGGTGCTCGACACCGCGCTCGCGGCGGATCCGGCGAACCGCTACGCGAGCGCCGACGAGTTCGCGCACGCGCTCGGTCAGGTGATGAAGCAGGCCGTCGGCATCAACCCGGCGACCGCCCTCGGCGCCGCCGTCGTCGAGGCGCGCCGCGTGCTCGGCGGCGAGTCGACCGACGACCAGTCGACGGCCGAGCATCCGACGGCGAAGCCCGCGCCGGCGGGACCGCCCGACATCGCGTACTCGGCCGCGGACCTCTCGGTCGAGCCGCTCGCGCTGACCGCGAAGAAGAACACGATCCCGCCGGGCGGCGCGCCGGCGCCCTCGCAGGCCCACACCGCGCCGGCGATCAAGCGGCACCCGACGCCGCCGCCGATCCCCCCGGACAAGAAGAAGCCCTGAGCGTCAGTCGCCCTGCGGCGGCTCGACGGCCTTGACCTGGAACACGCTGCGATCGTCGAGCCGGACCGCGGTGAGCGACCTGCCCCAGACACAGCCGGTGTCGATGCCGAGGTGACGCGGTCCGAGGTCGAGGCCGAGCGCCGCCCAGTGGCCGAACACGACGGTGTGCGTGCCCCACGCGGGCGTGGGCAGCTTGAACCACGGCACGAGACCGGCGGGGGCGCCGGACGGCGGGCCGTCGTACTGGACATCGACCTTGCCGTCGGGGTGGCACATGCGCACGCGCACCAGGTACGCGAGGATCGCGCGCCAGCGGTCGCTGCCTCCGAGCTTGTCGTCCCAGCGCGGCGGCTTCCCGCCGCCGTTGATCTTCGACAGGAACACGCGCCACGCGGGGCCGCGCAGCTCGCGCTCGAGGTCGGCGCTGCGCGCCTTCGCGTCCGCGATCGTCCACCGCGGGTGCAGGCCGGCGTGGACGAGCGCGAGGCTCTGGTGGGCGTGCACGAACGGTCGCTGGCGGAGCCAGTCGATCAGGCGATCGACGTCCGGCGCGGCCAGCACCTCGTCGAGCGTGTCGCGCTTCTTCGCGTCGGCCGCGCCCGCCGCCCGCGCGAGCAGGTGGAGGTCGTGATTGCCGAGCACGCACGTCACGCTCTTGCCCATCGACATCGCCCAGCGCAGCACGTCCAGGCTGCGCGGACCGCGGTTCACGAGATCGCCGACCAGCCACAGCTCGTCGCGCGCCGGCGAGAACGCGATCAGCGCGAGCAGCCGCTCGAGGCTCGCCATGCAGCCCTGCACGTCTCCGATGGCGTAACGGGCCACGTGCGATCACTATCACGCCCCGTCGGGTAGGAGATGTCGCACCCTTGTGCGTGCGCGATCGCCGTTTCATGATCTTCACCATGAAGAAACTGGCTGCACTGGTGCTCGCGGTGGCCGCGGGGGCGGGGTGTTACGCCTCGGGATACGGCTCGACGGGCTACGTCGGCGGCGGAACGTACGTCGCGTACTCGTCGCCGCAACCGGCGTACACCGAGGTCAACGCGTACTACGAGGAGCGCCCGGGCTACGTCTACGTGAACGGACGCTACAACTGGGTCAACAACGGCTGGGCGTGGACGCCGGGCTACTACGAGGCCGAGCGCCCGGGCCACGTCTACATCCAGGGCTACTGGCAGGGCAACCGCTGGTACGACGGCCGGTGGGAGCGTCACCGCCCCGGCTACGTGTACACGGGCGGCTACTGGGATCGTCGCGGCAACGGCCACGTCTGGGTCAACGGCAACTGGGAGCGCGACCGCGGCCGCGACCACGTCTACGTGCGTGGCACGTGGGGCACCAGCAACGGCGTGCGCACGTACAACCGCGGCGGCTGGCAGCCGCGCGCGCGCGGCGGCGGCCCGGTGATCCGCGATCACCGCCGCCGCTGATCAGATCTCGATCTTCGTCGTCACGAAGCCGACGCGACAGGCGCCGGTGCGCAGCTCGAGCGTCCCGGTGCCGCGCACGAGATAGCTCGCCCAGGCCGCGTTCGTCGAGCCGCGCGTGCCCGGATACGCCGGCAGGTTCGCGCCGGTGTGCAGTCCGTGGCCCCAGCCGTCGAGGTGGCCGAGGGTCTGGTGCGCGCTGCCCGGATCGACGAGGGCGCAGGTGTCGCTGGTCTTCGCCGTCGCGTAGACCGGCTCGTTGAAGTCGAGCTTCTTCGCGCTCGGCAGGCCGTACGTGCCGAGGTACCCGTCGTTCAGCACCTCGACCTCGACGCGGGTCATGCCGGCGCCGACCGGATCGCGCGTGATGCGGCCGATGCGGAGCCGCGGCGCGAGCGCGGCGACGCGGAGGAACACCTGCGCCTGCGAGAAGCACAGCGCGGACAGCTCGTGCAGCGGTGGGTTCCAGATGCCGATGCGTGGGTCGACGCCGCCGATCTCGACGCGGCCGAGCTGCGGGTGATCGAAGGGGCGCCACGGTGGGAAGCAGCGGCCGTCGTTCTCGTCGCGGTCCCACCAGGCGAGCTTGACGAGGTCGGCGCGCGTCACGCGCTCGTAGAGCTGGACGAACTTGCGCGGCCGCTCCATGCCGAGGCGCTTGAACAGGTCCCACAGCTCCACGACGTACGCGAGCGCGCCGCGCTGGTTGTACGCGAAGTCGGTGAGGTCGCCGTGCAGCGGCTTGTCGGGCTCGTAGAGGAACTCCTCGTAGCCCGAGACCGTCGGATAGCCGGTGTGCTCGGTCATCCACTCCTCGACCTGCCGGAAGATCGCGAGGTCCTCCGGATCCATCTTCGCGTCGGGCGCGTGGCCGAGCGGGCGGATCAGCACGCCGCCGAAGGTGTGAAAGTCGAGCCACGCGAAGATCTCGGGGTGCGCCGTCGCGAACTCGACGATGCCGCGCGCCTCGGGCTCGCTGGCCGGGTAGGGGCCGGCGCCGATCTGCTCGTGCGGTGGCGTCCAGGACCACGGGAAGTTGCGGTTGAGATCGATCGGGTTGTCGCCGAGGAAGAACGGCGACGGGATGCGCTTGCCGTCGAAGTGCTCGATCGTGCCTTCCGGGTAGAGCTTGAAGAACGGCCCCTCGTCCTCGAGCGTGCGCTCGACGAGCAGCCCGGGATACTGCGGCGCCTCGACGAGCTCGCCGCCGGGGTCCGGGATGCGCATCGACAGTGCGAGGCCGTCGCCGTCGACGTCGCCGATCGTCCAGCGCGGGCGGCCGCGCTCGACGCGCTCGTCGCGCGGCACCGAGCGCACCGAGCGGCCGGAGCGCAGCACGGCCTGCGCGCCATCGGGCGTGACGCGCGGGACGATGTAGAACAGCACCTCGCGGAGCCGCGCCGCCAGCGCGTCGGGCACGGTGTCGGTGTCGGGCTCGAGGTGCAGGCGCAGGACGTCCTCCGCGATCGCCAGGGCCGCCGACGACCCCGCCAGCTCCGCGGCGTGCATGTTGCCGTCCACCCACACCGCGGGCCGGACCCGGTCGGGCTCCGGCCCGATCGTCAGGAGCCACAGATCCCGGCCCTCCGGAGTGCGGGCGAGCGAGGTGAGCCGGCAGAGGGCCGGGAAGTTCTCTGCCCAGGCCTTGAGCTGCGCGGTGAGGCGCTCGTGGTCCAGGTAGGCATGCCGGAACCCCAGTGACAGATCGGCCAGGGGGGACGGTTTGCTCATGGTGATGGACGTTACACGGTCCGGCCGAATACTGCGCCCGCTACCAGCGTCTCCAGGAAGCGTCATAGTGGAGAGACATGCTGACGTTTGACTCGCTTCCCCAGGCCCGAATCGTCCGCGCCGGCGGCCAGCTCGTGACCCCGCCGCCGGCGCCGCCCGCGCCGCGCGGACCGATGGCCGAGAAGCTGCGCGAGGGCCTCGCGATCGCCGTCGGACTGTGGCCCCTGACGGCGGTGATGGTGCTCGCGTTCGCGATGCTGTGTCTGTGCGGCCTGTACAGCTCGCCCTGACGACCGCGTCGCGAGCTTGGCGAGCTAGTCCTCGAGCGGCATCGCGCGCAGCGTGCGCGGCAGCTCGAGCAAGCTCTCCGTCGGCGAGCCGACGAGCATCGCGGGGCTCATGTTCGTGAGGCCCCACGGCTCGACTGTTCCCGAGGTCACGGCGAAGGCGCCGCCATCGATGCGGCCGACCACGCCGAAGCCCGAGCGCATCGGGACGCGCGCGGTCTCGATCACGAGGTCCGGCAGGTGGGAGACGTCGATCTCGACGAGCCCCTGCTCGCAGGTCAGGACGAGCCGGTAGTTCAGCACGCGGCGCTCGGTCAGGAGGATGTTGCCGAGCTCGGAGTGGAAGACCTCCTGCCAGCCCTCGGTCGGGGTGCCGTGCTGCGCGAGCGCCTGGAACTCGAGGTGGTAGAGCTTCGTCGAGTCGATCTTGCGCGCGAGGATGCCGGTGTTCGTGACGACGCAGTCGAGGTAGCCGAGCGCGTGCAGCTCGGTCACCGCCGAGAGGTGATCGACGGTCCACCACGACCCCGGCACGTGCGGCGTGCAGCCGAGGAACACGTTCTTGGCCGAGCTGCCCTTCAGCCACTCGCTGACCGCGCAGGCGACCTCGGGGGCGCTGCCGGTGTCGCCGAGGCGGCGGTCCCCGTTCCACAGCACGGTGTCGCCGGGCAGGCGATGCATCGCATCGAAGTGGAAGTAGCGGCCCTCGAGCGGCGAGATCAAGCTCATCTTGTCGCCGACGCGGATGTTGACGACCGCGTCGAGATCCTCGGGCACCGCGATGTATGTCTCGCCGCGCGGGTCGAGCGCGACGAACAGCAGGCCACGCGGAGTCAGGCCCTGCTTGCGCAGCTCCTTGAGCCCGAGGATGACCGCGGCGGGGTCGCGATAGTGGTAGACGCGCGTCGCGAACATCGAAGGGACGCTAGCACTATCCGGTTGCCGGACGGATGTAAATAGCCTCGACGAGCCTGTCCATCACCGTCGCTGCCGGCGCGCGGACGACGCCGCCCGACGACGCCGCGATGTCGCCGAACGGGTTGTCCTCCACGTTCACATCGACGATCACCGCGCCGGCGCGCGCGGCGAGTGTCACCACCTGCCAGGGCAAGTTGGTTTGCGCGCTGGTGCCCGCGACGACGAGCACCGCGGCCTGCATCGCGAGTCGCCGCACGGTATCGAGATGAAAGCGCGGTTCATCGTAGCTCTCGTCGAACCACAGCACGTGGGGCCGCGCCATTCCGCCGCACCGCGGGCACACGAGCAGGGCCTTCGTCTCCTCCGAGACCTCCTCGCCCTTGCCGAGCTCGGGGACGCCGTCGGGAACCGGGAACCGATCGAGCGTGCAGTCGTCCGCGCAGCGCGCGAGCGTGATGTCGCCGTGGATCGGGAACGTCTGGGCATCGGGGCTGCCCGCGCGGCGGTGCAGCCCGTCGACGTTCTGGGTGACGAGCGCGAACCGATCCGGCAGCGCCGCCGCGAGCCGCACCAGCGCCCGGTGCGCCGCGTTCGGCTCCGCCCGCCGGCACACGCCGCGGCGGTAGAGGTACCAGGCCCACACGTTCCACGGCATCGTGCGGAACGCCTCGTACGTCGCGAGCTCCTGCGGGTGGTACTCGCGCGCACCGATGGTCCAGTAGCCCTCCTTGCCGCGGAACGTCGGGATGCCGCTCTCGGCGGAGACTCCCGCGCCGGTGAGGACGAGGACCTTGCCGGGGCGGGCGGCGGCGGCGCCGAGCGCGTCGAGGACGGCCTGCATGCGGCCGATGCTACAATGCCGTCATGGTCCGGATGCTGCTCGTCGCCGCTCTCGCCGTGGCCGGCGCGGCGTGCTCGAAGGCGAGCAACGAGGCGGAGACCAAGCAGTGGCCCGACAAGCCGCCGCCCAAGGACATGCCGCCGCCGGCGGACCTCGCGATCGGGGTGCTCGTGGACGGCACCCCGTCCACGACGATCACGGCGCAGATGCTGAACACCACGAAGCCCGACTTCGCCGATGCCGAGCGCACCGCGTGGCTCATCGCGACGCTGGTGCCCGAGGCCAGGCCACCCGGCACGATCATCGAGGCGGTGTCGCCCGCCGGCATGAGCCTCAAGCAGCAGCGTCCGCTGCCGACCGGCCTCGAGCCGGTGCTGTTCCTCACGCGCCGCGGCGAGATCATCGTGTCGACGATCGATCCGAAGGATCCGTTCCCGCGGTTCCACGGTCAGGGTGGTCGGCTCCACCGCGCCGGCGACTCGTTCCCGCAGGTCCGCCCGGTCGCGCGCCTCGAGATCACGACCGCGAAGAAGTGAGATCGGCCAGCAGCACCTCGAGTCCGTGCTCGAAGATCGCCTCGAGCTTCTTCGGCGCGAGCTGGTCGGTGACCGCCGCGACCCGCGGGTAGCGCTCGCGCAGCTCCGCCGCCTCGCGCGGCTCGGCGAGCTCGGACAGCGCGAACCCGCTGACGTAGCTGCCGACGATGCGGTACGCGCGAGCGGCGTCGCCGTCGGTGACGCCGTGCGCGCGCGCGGTCTCGAACAGCCGGTCGAGGAACGCGTACGTGCCCTCGCTCGCGAACCGCCGCGTCGCGAGCAGCGGGAACGCCTGCGGGTGCACGCGCGCGAGGTCGCGATACGCGCGGGCGACCGCGCGCAGCAGCTCCAGCCAGCTGACCGCGGGAGCGCTCATCGCCGCGGCGACCGGGGCGATCAGCTCGTCGACGACGGCGTCGAGCAGGGCGTCCTTCGACGGGTAGTACCAGTACAGCGCCATGGCCTCGCAGCCGAGCTCCTTGCCGAGCTTGCGGATCGACAGCTCGGCGAGCCCGTCGCGCTCGATCAGCGCGAGCGCGGTGGTGCGGATCGCCTCGTGCGAGAGGCCGGAGTCCTGCTTCGGGCGGCCGGCTCGCCTCACCGGAGCCGATACACTCCGGCGTGCTCGGCGCGGATCGCGCCCGACGCGTCGACGAGCCACGGCATCACCAGCTTTCGAGGCACGGGGATCGCCGAGGTCGGGGCGTAGGTGCCGAACACGAGGTCCCACACCGGCGAGGTCACGCCGTGGTTCGTGCGGCCGTCGACGAAGTGGTGATGGAAGTGGTGGCGGCGCGCCCACCGGCCGTAGGGACCGAAGCCGCCGTGCGTGTGATACCGCCGGTGCAGGACCTCGTAGAGCGCGTAGCTCGCGAGCAGCCCCACGGTGTATCCGATGCCGGCGAGGAGCACGAGCAGCGCGCCGAGGCCGAGCGCGAACAGCACCTTCTTCCACGTCGGCGCGAAGTAGTTGCCCTCGATGTGGTGGCGCACGTGCTCGACGCCGAACGGAGTCTTCTTGAAGCGCCGGTCGTGTCCCATCCACCGGTGGATCAGGTACTCGAGCAGGGTCCAGGTCAGAGCGCCGAGGACGAACGCGATCACGAGGCACCTCCCATCCGAACGAGCCGGCCGGGCCGGACGCCGGTCAATGCTCCCTGCTCCGCGATCACGGCGCCGCCGACGAGCGTCGCGAGGAAGCCCTCGGCCCGCTGGAACAGCCGCTTGCCGCCCGCGGGCAGGTCGCGGACGAGCTCGGGGCGCTGCAACGTCAGGCGCGGCAGCTCGATCACGTTGAGGTCCGCGCGCATCCCGACCTCGAGCGTACCGCGGTCGTGAAGGCCGATGAACCGCGCTGTGTCGTGCGTCTGCATGCGCACCACCCGCGGGAGCCCGAGCCGCGGGCCCCAGTGCTGCACGAGGAACGCCGGCATGCTCGCGTCGCACACCGTGCCGACGTGTGCGCCGGCGTCGCCGAGCCCGACCAGCGCCCGCGGGTGCACGAGCATCTCGCGCACCGTGTCGAGGTTCATGCTCGCGTAGTTGTAGATCGGGAAGTAGAGCAGTGCCTTGCCCTCCTCCTCGAGCAGCGCGTCGTAGATCGCCGCGAGCACGCTGCCGCCGGTGCGCGCGGCACGCCCGGCGATGCAGTCCATCAGCTTCGGCTCGTAGTCGGGCCGCGCGCCGAGCGGGAACATCCGCATGGCGACCTTCTCGATGTTCGCGAGCAGCACGTCGGCGAGCGGCGGGATCGGCGTGCCGTCGCCGGCGAGCTTGTCGGTCTTCTCGGCGAGGATCGCCGCGCGCACCTCGGGTCGGCGCAGCATCGCGACGCGCTCGGGCAGCGGCAGCGCGGCGAGCGACTTGTAGGTCGGGAAGCCCATGAACGGGTGGAACGTCGCCTCGAGCCCGAGCAGCACGCCGATGCCGCGCGCCGCGACCTGGCAGCGCAGGTCGAGCCCGCGCGCCGTCGCGGCCTCGACGCCCGCGAAGATCCGCTTCCACTGGCCGGGCTCGGCGTCGCGCTGCATCGTCGAGATCGACATCGGCCGCCCGGCGGCCTCGGCCATCGCGACCAGCAGCGCGAGCTCGCCATCGAATCGGTCGGGACCGCGCGCCATGTCGAAGTCGCTGACCGCCTGCACGACGCCGTGGCGGAGGCCCTCGAACGCGCGCGCGATGCCGACGAGCTCGCGCAGGTCGCACTCGGAGGCCGGGGTCTCGGCGCCCTTCGCCGTGCGGTGGTTGTCGCTGCGCCCGGTCGAGAACCCGGCGGCGCCGGCCTCGAGGGCGGCGCGGACGACGCGCCGCATCGCCTCGATGTCGTCGTCGGTCGCGCGCTCCCCCGCGACCGCGCGCTCGCCCATCACGTACATCCGCACCGGATCGTGCGGCACCTGCACGAGCACGTCGATCGCGCGCGGATCCTTCGCCAGGAAGTCCAGGTAGTCGCCGACCGACTCCCAGCCCCACGGGATGCCCTCGGCGAGCGCCGCCCCCGGGATGTCCTCGACGCCCTCCATCAGCTCGACCAGCCGCTGCTCCTCGCCCTTCTTCACCGGCGCGAAGCCGACCCCGCAGCTCCCCATCACGCACGTCGTGACCCCGAGCAGCGAGCTCGGCAGGAGGTCGACGTCCCACGTCGCCTGGCCGTCGTAGTGCGTGTGGATGTCCACGAAGCCGGGCAGCACGTGCGCCCCGGCCGCGTCGAT
Source organism: Myxococcales bacterium (assembly GCA_016794545.1). Lineage (GTDB taxonomy): Bacteria > Myxococcota_A > Polyangia > Haliangiales > Haliangiaceae > JABFXX01. The sequence goes on along the minus strand of JAEUJX010000510.1, from coordinate 20,769 downwards.
CGTGCGATCGGCGGCCTGCCCCCGCAGGTCGCCGACGGCCGCGATCCGTCCATCCGCGATCGCGACGTCCCCCTCGAACGCCGCGCGTCCCGTCCCGTCGACGATCGTGCCACCGGTGATCTTCAGCTCGAACACGGGCCGAACTTTACACCGTATAATTAGGGCCGGAACCCGATAGATCGTGCCAGCGTCCGGTCAGACCACGATGAGCTCGGCCGCCGGATCGAGCCTGGCCAGGTCATCCGGATCGGAGGTGGCGATCCGATGGGCTCGCGCCCGCGCGCAGAGCACGACGGACGCATCGACCACATCGGTCGTACCCGTGACGCCGCAGAGCTGGCCTGCGGCGCGAGCCGCGAGACCGTCGAGCGCGACGACCTCGACGTCGTCCAGAGCGAGCAGCCGTGCCAGTCGTGCCTGACGCCTGCCGTCGCGCCAGACCTGCGCGATGACACCCGCCGGGACGGCGATGCGATCCTCGTGATCGAGGGCGCTGGTGATCCGCGCGATCATCCGCCGGTCTCCACGCTCGTACGCGATCAGCGCGCCTGCGTCGAGTGTCAAGCCCGCCACGACTCACCTCGCCCGCGTGCCGCTCGCGGTTCGAGGCCGGCGTTTCGTGCGTGCGCGAGGGATCCGACCCGGCGATAGCGCAGGGGCGACGTACCCGAGCTCCCGATCCGCTCTTCGACGCTCGGCGGGTGTCAGTGGTCCTCCGGTCTCTTCGAGCATCTGTTCGAGAAGCTCCATGAAGGATTCCTTCGTCGTCTTCTCCTCGACCGCCGCTGCGATATACGCGCTCACGCTCTTCGCGCGCCCATGCTTGACCGCACGCCGGATCGTCTCGGCAGCCCGCGACGGCAAGCTGATCGCGATCTTCTCGTACGTGGTCATACCGGCAGTATTACCATGCCGGGCTGACGGCGACCACCCCGCCGTCATTGCCAGAGCAACGGGCGCCCGTCGGCGTACCAGCCGTCGACGTGCGGCTCGTAGTGGCGCTCGATCTCGCCGCGCTTGATCTTCAGGGTCGGCGTGAGCAGGCCGTTGTCCGGCAGCCACGGCTCCTTCACGACGACGCAGAACGCGAGCTTCTCGTGGCTCTCGAGCCTGGCGTTCACGGTCTCGAGGTGGGCGGCGAGGCCCGCGGACAGCGCGTCGCGGTCGCCCGTCATCACGTCCGCGCCGAGCAGGACCAAGGCGAACGGCTGGACGCGGCCGGCGCCGGTGACGCACACGGCCTCGACGCCGGGGTGGCTCGCGAGCTCGTGCTCGATCGGGACCGGCGCGATGTACTTGCCCTTGGACGTCTTGAACAGCTCCTTGACCCGTCCGGTGATGCGCAGGCGGCCGAGCTCGTCGATCTCGCCGCGGTCGCCGGTGCGGAAGAAGCGATCCTCGGTGAACGACTGCGCGGTCAGCTCGGGCTCCTTGAAGTACCCGAGCATCGCGCCGGGGGACTTCACGAGCACCTCGCCGTTCTCGTCGATCCGGCGCTCGACCCCGGGCTGCGGTTCGCCGCAGTACCCGATGCGCGAGCGACCGGGGCGCGTGCCGTGCGAGTAGCCGAAGTCCTCGGTCATGCCGTAGCCGTCGAGGATGTGCAGGCCGAGGCGCGCGTACCACTCGAGCACGCTCGGCGGGATCGGCGCGGAGCCGGTGACCGCGAACTCGACCGCGTCGAGGCCGAGCGCGCGGAGCAGCTTGTTCCGCACGTACCGGCCGAGCAGCGGGACCCGCAGCATGCGGGCGAGCTTCTTCGGCGGCACCTTCTCGCTGACCGCGAGCATGAACTTCTGCCACAGGCGCGGCACGGTGAAGAACAGGGTCGGCCGCGCGCGCTGGAGGTCGGCCGGGAACGTCTGGAGCGACTCGGTGAAGAACACGTGGAAGCCGGCGAACATCGAGCCGATGCCCGCGACCAGGCGCTCGGCGACGTGCGCGAGCGGCAGGTGCGAGAGCAGCCGGTGGCCCGGGCCGATCGTCGGGTAGACGTCGCCGATGCCGATGCAGGTGCGCGCGATCGAGCCGTGCGTGTGCATCACGCCCTTCGGCTTGCCCGTCGAGCCCGACGTGTAGACGATGGTCGCGAGCTCGTCGGGACCGCGCACCGGATGGCCGGCCAGCGGCGCGTGCGCCGTGACGAGCTCCTCCCAGCGCGCGCCGTCGACGCCCTCGGGGGCGAGCGGCATGCGGACGAGCGGCAGGCCCGGCGTGATCGCGCCGCGCAGCGGCTCCCACGCGTCGAGCTTGCCGACGAACAACAGCTTCGCGTCGCTGTGATCGAGGATCTGCCGCACCATGTCCGCCGACGACGTCGAGTACATCGGCACGCTGACGTGGCCGGCCAGGAAGATCGCGAGGTCCGCGATCAGCCAGTACGCGGTGCCCTTCGAGAGCAGGCCGATCGAGCTGCCGGCGGGGAGCTCCAGCGAGGCGAGGTACGTCGCGAGCCGTCGCGCCTCGGCCACGCCCTCGCGCCACGACAGCGTCACGACCTTGCCGCCGCCGAGTGGCTGCGTCAGCCACGGCGCCTCCGGCTGCGTGCGCTCCCAGTGATAGACGTGCTCGAGGCACAACCCCGTCGTGAACCTGCTCGTGTAGTCCGCGAACCCCATCGTCCGGGGCCAGCATCTCACATCATCCACGCGCAGATGCCGTCACCGCGCGGCTCGACGAGCACGTGTGCGCCGGGCGGGGGCGCGGAGAACCCGAGCTTCTCGATCCCGTGCCGCCGGGCGAGCGCGCGCGCGACCCAGCCGAACGAGAACCGCGCGTTGATCTCGCAGACGCACAGCTGCCCGTCGGTGGTGACGAACCCGTCGACGGCGATCGGACCGGCGTAGGGGAGCTGGGCGCGCACGTCGCGGACGAACGCCTCGAGTCGCGCGCGCTGCTCGGCGGACAGCGGCGGTGGCGCGAGGTCGATGCCGAGGAACGTGCCGCGTGCGTCGGTGACGAGGCCGTGCGGCGGGCTCACCTGGCCGGCGAGGCCGGGCACCGCGATCGCGCACACGCCGACGTCGAACGCGCGCGGCAGCCAGGGCTCGAGCACGAGCGAGCCGAACTGGGCGAGCAGGCGGGAGATCCGCGTGCGCTGCTCGCCGGTCGGCGCGCCGTCGCCGTGGCAGCGATCGCGGCCCGCGGTGGTCCACGGCGCCTTCGCCACCCACGGTCCGGGCAGGTCGATCTCGTCGACCGAAGCGATCGCGCGCGCGCCCGGCACACCGATGCCTGCCTCGGCCGCGAGCCGCGTCGCGAGCCGCCGATCGTTCGCGGCCTTCGCCGCATCGGGCGCCCAGACGAGATCCGCCTCGGGCGGCGCGCCGGGGTAGATGCCGGCCGCGAACGTGAGCCGGCGCTCGTCGATCGCGGCGGGCACCCAGACCTCGACGTCGTCGCCGGAGAGCTCGCCGTGCGCCAGGAACGCCGCGAGCGCGGCGTAGTAGCTGACCCGCTCGGCGACCCGCGCGGGCAGGGCCCCGCCGGCCCACCGGGCCTCCGCGTCGAGGTTCGCGTGAATCACGAACGGCATCAGCGCGGCTCGCCCGACGGCCGGGTCGGCGCGACCGCGTCGAGCGCGTCGATGAACGCCTCGCTCATCCCCGCCTTGCGGCGCGCCTCGCGGTCGAGCACGGCGCCGCGCGCGCGGCGCGGGCCGAGCGGGAACTTCACCGTGGACGTGTAGACCTCCCACGGGTCGCGGCCGGGCGCGAGCTTGCCGAGCCAGACCCAGCCGAAGTGCACGTGCGCGATCTCGTCGGCGTGGACCTGGTCGAGCGCGGCCGCGGTCTCGAGGTCGCCGCACGCGCGCGCGGCCGCGGCGTAGTCGCCCGCGAAGTCGAGGTTCGCGTTCTCGAACGTGAGGCCCATCGCGCACACGAAGGCGAGCGGGCTGCCCAGGTGGTCGAGCTTGCCCCAGAAGTGACCGGTCACCGGCTGGTCGCCGAACCGCGTGCCCAGCGCGTGGAGCCGCGCGTCGTAGAGACCGAGGTGGCGCTGCTCGTCGGCGAGGATCGCCACGAGCCCGCGGCGGAACGCGATCGGCGCGTCGGGGTACGCGAGCAGCGCCCACGCGAACAGCTCGATCGCCTGGAGCTCGTGGTTCGCGAGTGCGTGGAGGATCCGCGCGCGCTGCGCCGGGTCGCGCATGCCCGCGATCGGCGGCACGCGGGCCGCGCGGCCCGGCACCATCGCGAGGTTCGCGGGCCGGCCGGGCGCCGGGATCACCAGCGGCGGCTCGCCGTCCTCGAGCACGAGCTCCGCGGGCGGCGGCACGAGCTTGTCCGCCAGCGTGTCGGCGACGACGATCCCGCGCGCGTAGTCGCGGGCGGTGGCAAGACCCGACGAGTCGGGTCGCGCAGCAGCGCCGAAAGGCGGTGCGGAGGTGATCGTCATCGCACGCGCGCGGGCCGGCGGCGGCGCACGAGCATCGCGGCGAGCACGCCCGCGCCGAGCAGGATCGGAGCGGTGGGCTCGCTGCTCGCGCTGCAGCAGCCCGCCGACGGGCTGTACCAGCACACGCCGCTGGCGCCGGCCGCGATGCACGAGAACTCGCTCGGGCACGCGTTCGCCGCGCCCGGGTCGCACTCCGCGACGCACTGCTTGTCGTTCGCGTCGCCCTCGCACCTCGCGTACAGGCACTCGGTCGGCGCGGTGCAGTGGTCGCCGATGCCGCCGGGCACGTCGGGACCCGCGAGGCACACGCCCATCACGCAGACGTCGTCGCCGGAGCAGTCGCTGTCGCCGCCGCACGGCGGGCCCATGGTGACGTCGACCATCGCGCTCGCCGGAACGCCGGCCACGTCGATCGCGCGCGCCTCGATCGTGTGCGGACCGTCGGTGATGCCGTCCGGCGCGGCGAGCAGATACGGCGGCTCGGCGTCCCGCACCATCGTGTCCACGCCGTCGATGAACAGCTGGACCTCCTCGACCTTGACGTCGTCGGCGGCGGCCGCGCGCACGATGAACCCGGGCTGCACCTTGCCGCCCGCGCCGGGCGATCGGATCGCGACCGTCGGCGGCGTGGCGGCGCCGGGCCCGAACATCTCGACGATGTGCTTGTACGAGTTCTGCGTCGCCTTGCCCGAGCAGCGGCACTGCACGGGCGAGAACGTCCCGCACGGCGAGTCGGTGGCCTGGAACCGCTTCTTCGAGGGGCCGCCGGAGAGGTAGGTCAGCGGATCCGCCGCGTTGTACTCGTGCTCGAGCCCGAACGAGTGCGCGGTCTCCTGCGCGACCGTCCAGCACAGCTGGTCGGGGTTGGGACCGTACACGTCGAACGTGAAGCTGACCGAGTTCGGGATCTCGTTGCACGAGAACGGCGACACGCCGCCCGCGCTCGCGAAGTCGGGGTGGAGCTCGGAGCCGCTCGAACCGCCGACGATGTTCTCGTAGTGCGGCACGTTCGGGCCCGGATCGACATCGGTGACCGTGATGTCGAACGGCGCGTACGTGTTCTTCACGCACTCCATCATCGCGTCCCACACCGCGGGCGACTGCTTGAACTGCGAGATCACGACCTGCTGGGTCGGGATGTCGGAGGTGTCGGTCCGCGAGTCGTTGGTGCCGGGGCGGATCGTGCAGCCCTGGAGCGGGCACTTGTGCACGAAGATGATCCGCGACGACGGTGCCGCGGCCGGTGGTGCGGAGTTGGTCGACCAGCGCAGCTGCGGCTGCGGGCGCGAGACGGGCTCCGCCCTCGCGGCCAGCGGCGCGAGCAGGACGACGACTCCGAGCGCCGCGCCCCACATCAGCGACGACGACGGCGGCGCAACACGAGCATTCCGCACACCACACCTCCGAGGAACATCGGACCCGAACCATCGCTACCCGCGCTGCAGCAGCCGCCACCCGTGCCATCGTCGTAGCCCGGCCAGCACACGCCGTTCCCTCCGCCCGCCTCGAGGCAGCCGAAGCCATCGGGGCACTGGCCTTCGCCGAGGAGGCAGCCCTCGACGCAGTGCTTGGCGCCCGAGGAGTCGCTCGCGCACGTGCCGCTCTTGCAGTCGGGGTTCGACGTGCACGACGCGCCGAGGCCGCCGGTCACGTCGGGCCCGGCGACGCAGCGGCCGCCGAGGCAGACGTCGGTGGCGTTCGGGCAGTCGCCGTCGCCGCCGCACGGCTTGCCGATCACGACCGAGATCTCGTCGGACGCCGAGGTGCCGTAGATGTCGTAGCCGATCACCTTCACCTTGTGCGTGCCGTTCGCGAGGTTGCCCGGCGCGTTGAACGCCCACGGCGCGCCGCCGAGCATCTGGATCATCGTGTTGTTGACGTAGAGCTCCGCGCGCGCGACGCCGTTGTCGTCGGAGATGTCGGCGGTGACCGGGAAGCCCGCGGCGACGACCGCACCGAGCTTGGGCGCCGTGATCTTGACGGTCGGCGGCGTGGGATTGCCCGTGCCGAACAGCGCCTGGATCGTGGTGACCGAGTTCTGCGTGTTCGTCAGGATCGTGGAGCCGTTCGGGCACGCGCACGGGTGGTTCTGATTGGTGAGGCCGGTGCACGTGTCACCGAACGGCGAGCGGCCGCCGGAGCAGTCGCTGCCGCACTGCACCTGCGCGTTCTTGAACCGGCGGCGCCCGTTGTACGGGTTGTACGTGAGCGGGTCACTCGGATCCGTGACGTGGTCGAGGGCCCAGCTGTGCGCGATCTCCTGCGCGGCCGTCGAGCAGATCTCCTCGACGTCGGAGCCCCACACCTTCTGGAAGTCGAACACCAGCGAGTTCGGGATGTACTGGCCGCACGAGAACGGGGACACGCCGCCGATGCCGTTGCTCATGCCGAGGTCCGTCGGCGAGCCCGCGATCATGATCTCGAAGTGCGGGGCAGGGCTCGGGTTGGTCGTGACGAGCTCGACGCCGAACGGGCTGAACACGTCCTTCAGGCAGTCCACGACCTGCGTCCACACCGCGTCCGACGCGCTGAACGGGGTGAGCGTGCGGGTGCCGCTGATGCCCCACGTGCCCTGGTAGCCGGAGCCGTCGATCGAGCTCGCCTGACCGCTGCGGATCACGCAGCCGCTCGGCTTGCAGTTGTTCAGGTAGATCTTGTTCGTGTTGACGACCGGCGACACCGTGGCGGGGTCGATGTCGGTCCACACCATCACGCTCCGGGGCCGGGTGACGAGCGGCGCGGGCCGCGCGTCCTCGTTGATCGAGTCACCCTGCGACGGGACGACGGTCTCGTTCTCGGCCGCGGCCTGTCCCATCGCGAGGAACAGACCCGCGGCGGTGGTGACGGCCCACAGCTGCGGTCGCTTCATAGACCTGCGGTTCTATCGTGCCGAGGTCGAGCGAACCTAGCGAAATCGGCTTGCTTTCCCTGGTCTCGGGTGAGACCCGGGCAACTCAGCGAAACCCCGTGTAGGGGATTCAGGCCGTCCGGCGGCGGCGCGTGATCAGGAGCGCAGCGAACCCGAGGCCGAGCATCGCGAGACCGCCGCGGCCGTCCGTGTTCGCGGAGCAACCACCGCCCTCGTCGCCGGCGCCCGGCCAGCACACGCCGCCGTTCGCGCCCGACGAGATGCAGCCGAAGCCGCTCGGGCAGCCGTTGCCCATCGGATCGCAGTTCTCGACGCAGTACGAGTTGCCCGCGCCGTCCGAGCCGCACTGGCCCGACTTGCACTCCTCGTTCTTCGTACACGTCGAGCCGAGGCCGCCGGTGGTGCCCTCGCCGGCGACGCAGCGGCCGTCGACACAGGTGTCCTGGTCGCTCGCGCAGTCACCGGGCTTCTTGCACGCCGCCCCGATCACGATCTTCACGGTCGCCTCGGCGGACGAGCCGCCGATGTCGAAGCCCTTCACGTGGATCGTGTGGTTGCCCTGGCCGACCGACGCGGGGGCGTTCCACACCCACGGCGGCGTGGTCAGCGTCGAGACGAGGTTGCCGTCGATGCGGAGCTCGGCCTTCGACGCGCCGATGTCGTCCATGATGTCCGCGCGGATCGGGAAGCCCATCGGGACGTTGTCGCCCTCGAGCGGCGCGGTGATCTTCACCGTCGGCGGCGTCGGCGTCGAGCTGCCGAACGTCTTCATGATCGCGTCGTAGCTGTTCATCGTGCTGCCGCCGCACTGGCACTGGCGCGCGTTGTACTCGCCGCACTGGCCGGCCTGGTTCTGGAACACCTTCCGCGACGGACCCGACTGCAGGTAGGTCATCGGATCGCGGTTGTCGAACTTGTGGTCGAGGCCCCACGAGTGCGCGGTCTCCTGCGCGACCGTCCAGCAGATGTCGTCGACGTTGCCGCCGTAGACGTTCGAGAACGAGAACGAGATCGCGTTGTGGATGTAGCCGCACGAGAACGGCGACACGCCGCCCACGCCCTGCTGCATCTGCACGTTCTGCGGCACGCCGGCGACGATCGCCATGTGGTAGTTGCCGCTGGCCGGACGGTCGGTGACGATCTGCACGCCGAACGGCGCGTACGTCGCGCGGACGCACTGCACGACCTGCTGCCAGACCGCATCGGAGTACGCGAACGGCTGCACCGTGGACGCCTGGTCCGGGATGCTCGAGCGGTTCGTGAGCGCGTTGTCGGCGCCCGGGCTGATCTGGCAGCCGTTCGGCTTGCAGTTGTTCAGGTAGATCACGTTCGACGTGGCCGCCGCGGAGACCTGCGGCTGATCCATCCCGCCGAGGCCGGGGTCGATGAAGCGGTACGTCGCCTGCGGGCGCTCCGACGGGACGACGAACGGGTTGTTCGGCGCATCATCGATGTTCGGCTGGATCTCGGCGTTCGCCGCACCAGCAAGCCCCAGGGTCAGAGACGCGACGACGGCAAACGTGCGCTTCATGCCGATGCTTGTAGCTGCGCGATGTGATCTATCTCTACGGCGCGCCTCTATCTCGTGATGGCCCGGGGTGAGGTTGTCGGGCCGCACGAAATGCTGCGCCGGCGCATCGCGCCTAAGTGCGCGTCACAACAGGGAACATGCGACCACGAACGCCACGTAGGCCGCGACCAGGATGGCGCCCTCGACGCGCGAGATCCTCCGGGACCCGCGGAGCATCACGACGCCGAGCAGGGTGATCACCACGAGCCCCACGAGATCGACCATGTGCATCCGCTCGCCCACGTGGATCGGCTGCAGGTACGCGGTGATCCCGAGGACCAGGAAGACGTTCAGGAGGTTCGAGCCGATCACCGAGCCGATCGCGAGCGCCGAGTGGCCGCGCGCCGCGGCGACCAGCGAGCCGATCAGCTCGGGCAGGGCGGTGCCGAGCGAGATCACGGTCAGGCCGAGCATGCGCTCGCTCATGCCGAGCTCGCCGGCCAGGCCGCGCCCGCCTCGCACGAACAGATCGCTGCCGGCGACGAGCAGGAGCAGGCCGAGCATCGTCATGATCGCCGAGCCCGCGCGGGACGCCCGCGGGCGCGCCTTGCCGGCGAGCGTCGCCGCGCTCTCCTCGGCGCGGCGCGCCTCGACCTCGAGCTCGTCGTCGGGATCGAGGTTCGCCGACACGGTCAGCGTGACGATCGTGAACAGCACCGCGCAGCCGATGAGCAGGCCGCCCTCGAGCTTGGACAGGACGCCGTTGCGCAGGAGGAGCGGCACGGCGATCGCCGAGCCGAGCAGCACCGGCACCTCGCGGCGGATGATGCGCCCGTCGATCACCGGCGGCCGGATCAGCGCGGTGAGGCCGAGGATGAGCGAGATGTTCGCCGCGCACGAGCCGATCACCGTGCCGAGCGCGATCGGCTGGTGGTGCGTCAGCGCGGTCTTCGTCGCGATCGCCAGCTCCGGCGCCGACGCGCCGTAGGCCACCACCGTCAGCCCGACGACGAGCGGCTTCACGCCGAACGCGCGCGCGACCTGCGCCGAGCCGCGGATCAGCCACTCCGCGCCCCAGTACAGGATCGCGATGCCCAGGACCATCTGGACGATGCTTACGATCTGGGCCAACGCGCCCTAGTCTACCGCGCTTACTTCCCTCACGAGGTCCCTTCGCCGTGAGGAGATTTCGCGCTGACTTCGTCGCGCGAGATCCTTTCGGCGGCTCAGTTTCCGAACTTGTAGCTCCGGCCCTCGCCCGTGCGCGCCAGGAAGCGCGCGTGGTGGTCGAGCTCGTCGAGCCGGTGCTGATCCGCGGAGTCGTAGACGCCGCGGATGCGGAGGTCGCCGTCGACGAGGACGAAGTAGCCGCTGTGCGAGATCTGGGGCGCACCCTTGGCGGACACGCCCTCGTTCAGCATCGAGTTCATGAACGGACCCTCGACGAGCTCGCGGACCTTCTCGCTCGGTCCCGTCAGGAACCGCCACTTGTCGGGCCGTGCGCCGAACGTCGCCGCGTACGCGGCGAGCCGCTCCGGCGTGTCGTACGCCGGATCGACGCTGATCGACACGAGCTTGATCGACTCCGCCTTGCGATCGGCCAGCTTCTCCTGCAGCCGCGCCATGCGCGCGGACACCACCGGGCAGATCGTGTCGCAGCGGGTGAACACGAAGTCGACGATCGTCGGGTGGCCGCGGAGCGCCTCCTCGGTGAACACCGCGCCCCGATCGTCGGTGAGCGCGAACGCGGGCACCGTGCCGAGGTCGTCGAGCTCCGGATCGGGGACCCGGCACGCGAACATCGGGATCGCGAACGAGGCGGTGAGCACGAGCACCCCGGCGAGCAGGATCAGGAGGAGCTTGTTGCCCGACAGGCGCACGGGCGGACCCTGTCAGATCGCGCGGCGGTTTGCACGTGACCGGCGCTGCGACGTTCAGCCGCGGGGACGCGTGCGTGGGCCGCGCGGCAGGGCCGTCGTCGGCTTGGCAGGCGCCGGATCGACCTGCGGCGTCCACTTGAGCGGCCGGGTCCGCTCGGGGACGGCGAACTCCGCGGCGATCCGCGCGGTGCGCAGCGCGCGGACCTCGGCGCGGACCTCGGCGGCGCTCGGCCGCTCGAACTTCTCGACCGCGGTCATGCGCGCGAGCAGCGGTGCCAGATCGGCGTGCGGGTCGCCGATGCCCGCGAGCACCTCCTTCACGACGGCGCCGAGCGCGTAGACGTCGGCGCGCCCGTCGATCGTGTCGTCCTCGAGCACCTCGGGGGCCCGGAACCGCATCGGGCCGCGGATCGGCATCCGCAGCTCGGCGTCGCCGGTACACGCGCTCGTCCAGGAGGACAGCACGACGGGGTAGGCGCGACCGATGGCCCGCACCAGGATCGACGCCGGGGTGATGTCGCGGTGGAGCACACCGCGCGCGTGAGCGTGCGCGAGCGCGCCGGCGACACCGTCGAGGAGCTCGAGCACATCGTCGAGGTCGAGCGCACCTGCGCGCAGCTCGACCTCCAGCGGCACCGCGTCGATGCGCTCGAACGCGACCCAGGGATTCCCCTCGACCGTGCCGCACTCGAACACGCGCGGAATCGCCGGGTGGTGGAGCGCATCGAGGAGACACGCCTGCTTGAGCAGGCGAACCGCCTCGGCCCGCGCGCCGGCCCGTGCCTCGCGCAGCTCGATCACCGCCCGGCGGGGCAGGAGGCGATGTGTGGCCTCGTAGCGCACGCCGACCGGCGTCCGGATCGCCGTCGAGAGGTCGTAGTCGCCGATGCGCATTCGCTCTCGGCAAAGGTGCACCTGCCGTGCCCACGGGAGCAGGATTCACCCGCTGACACTTGCTGTTGGGGGCCGATGCTTACAGCGGGGCGCGGCGGGACAGACGCCTTGGCCCTTCGGAGCGTTCTCGCGATCGCATCTGCCACACCTCGCCGGGTGCCTGCGGCGGGCCGGCCCTGACCTGCGGCGGCGGCGATCTCGCGCGGCTCAGACGGTGCGTTGCCGGCTCGCGAGGAAGTGCTTGCGCAACTCCGGATCGCGCAGCTTCGCCGCCTTCGCCTCGACCTCGGCGGCGGCGCGGCTCGCGGCAGCGCGCGCCTCGGCGACCTTGCCCGCGGCGGCGAGCACCTCGGCGCGCCAGCGGTGAACGTGCTCCGCGCCCTCCGGCCGCGACCCCTCGAGCAGGGCGACCGCCTCGTCGACGGCGGCGATCGCCTCGTCGTGGCGCGACAGCCGCGACAGCGCGAGGCCCTGGAACGTCAGGCCGTAGATGATGCCGACCAGCATCGGCATCTTGCGCGCCCAGTCGGTCGCCGAGCGCGCCATCTCGAGTGCGGCCTCCGGTGGATCGCCGGCGGTCAGGTGCGCGAGCGCGATGTACTGGAGCGCACGGACCTCCTGGTAGCGCTCCCGGTTCTCGGTGGCGAGCGCGAGTCCGCGCTCGAACAGCGCGAGCGCGGCCGGGGTGTCGCCGCGCTGCATCTTGGTCTGGCCCCACGACACCGCGGCATCGGCGGCGGCCGATAGATCGCCGGTCTGCTCGGCGACCTTCAGCGCCTTTCCGAGGTAGCTCTCGGCGCGGTCGAGATCGCCGAGGTCCGAGTAGCACTGGCCGATGTTGCCGAGCTTGAGCGCGATGCTCGAGCGGTCGCCGAGCGCCTGATCGATCTTGAGCGCGCTCTTGTAGTGGGCGAGCGCCTCCTCGTACTCGCCGAGCGCGGCGAACACGATGCCCATGTTGTTGAGCGCGCGCGCCTCGTGCCGCGACATGCCGATCGCGCGGTAGATCACGAGCGCCTCGGCGTAGCTCTCGATCGCCTGCTCGAGCCGGCCGATGTTCCACAGCGTCGTGCCGCGCTGGTTCAGGATCGTCGCGCGCGTGATCAGGACCGGCGTCGGCGGCCGGCCGGACTCGGTGCCGCCGGGCGTCGCGGCGTCGCACAGCGCGAGCGCCTGATCGACCTGGCGCAGCGACTCCTCGGCATTTCCGACGAGCCGGCTGATCGCGGCGCGCAGGCGCAGCGCCTCGGCCTCGAGGAGCGTGTCCTTCGCCTCGCGCGCGTACTGCTGCGCGGGCGCGGCGGCGCGCAGCGCGGCGGGCGCCTTGCCGACGTCGATGTAGAACTGCGCGAGCGCGCAGTGCGCGATCGCGAGCTTGTCGGGCGCGGCCGTGGCCTCCGCTTCCTTGCGCAGCGCGTGGAGCTCGCGCAGCTGCTGCGGCCGTCTCGCCAGCCGCCGCAGGATCTCCTCGCGCAGCCGGTGCGCGTTGAACCGGCGATCGTGATCGAGCACCGGCAGGAGCTTCAGCGCGCGTGTCAGCTGGCGGAACGCGTCCGCGTTGCCGCCGAGCTCGACGGCGTGCGTCGCCGCGCGGAGGTAGCGATCGGCCGCGGCGCCGTCGTCGCCGGCGAGCTCGAGGTGGCGCGCGATCAGCGCGTCGTCCTGCCCCTGGCGATAGTTCGCCGCGCCGGCGATCCGCGCCGCGACCGAGCGGTGCATCTGCACGCGCTGCTCGTGCGGGATGAGCCCGTACGCGACGGTCATCGTCATGTCGTTCTTGAACCGGTACTCGCCGTCGTGCGGCGACAGGAGGCCGCGGCGTACCAGCTCGTCGAGCTCGAGCCGCACCGGATGGCCGAGCAGCTGCGCGAGCTGCGCCGCGGACACGTGCCGGCCGAGCACGGCGGCATGGACGATGACGTCGCGCTCGGCGGTCGGCAGCGAGTCGACGCGCGTGAGGATGAGGTCCTCGATGGTCGAGGGCACGTGGATCGGCGCGTCGCGCTTGACCCAGCGGAGCAGGCCGGGGTGCTCGCCCTCGTCGCCGTCGGGCACGACGATGCCGCGCTCGATCAGCGTGTCGAGCAGCTCCTGGATGAAGAACGCGTTGCCGCCGGCCCGCGACACGATCTGGTCGACCAGCTCGTCGATGTCGGCGCCCGGCACGAAGCGCTCGGCGAGCAGCTCGCGGCGCGCGGCCTCGGGCAGCTCGTCGAGCACGACCAGCTCGGTGCCGAGCTCCTTCGCCAGCTTCAGGATCCGCGGCTCGGGCCGCGACGTCATCAGGCCGAAGATCGGGCGCGGCGTCGCGATCTTGAGGAGCGCGGCGAACAGCTCCTGGCTGTCCTGATCGGTCCAGTGGATGTCCTCGCCGACGAGGATGATCGGCTTGTCGCCCTCGAGCTTCTGCTCGATCTTGTTGAGCAGCTGGACGAGCGTCTGGCGCCGCGTGTCGGCGTCGACCTCGGCGGCGGGCGCGGCGCCGCGCGCGCCCAGCAGCATGCCGAAGACCTGGAGCGCGGTGCGCGCCTCGCGCGAGCCCTCCTCGCCGGGGAACACCAGCGGGATCGCGCGCAGCAGCCGGCGCTCGACCTCGTGCGGCTCGGCGTCCTCGGCCAGCCCGAGCACGTCGCGCGCGAGGTCCGCGATCACCCCGTACGGCGTCATCGCCGTCCCGACCCGGCCGGTCGTCCGGATGATCACCGCCTCCTCGCGCGTCATGCCCTCGAGGAACTGGCGCACCAGCGTGCGCTTGCCGACGCCCGCGTCCCCGACGATCACGATCTGGCGCTTGCGCTTGGTGACCAGCACGTCGCGCCACGCGTCGCGCAGCGCCTTCAGCTCCAGGTCGCGCCCGTGCAGGCGGCCGGTGTCGCGCCGCTCGCGCAGCCGCTGGGCGCGCTCCTTCGGGCCGCGCAGGCGATAGACGCGCGCGCGCTTCACGCCCGGGTCGGTGTCCTCGTCGACGTTGCCCTTGCTCGCCGCGGTCCCTCCGGGCGAATCGTCGGGCAGGTCGATCGCCGGCAGCGCCTCGAAGTTCCACTCGCTGCGCGCCGAGCGGAACACCCGGCCGCCGACGAGGATCTCGGCACCGCGTGCCTGCCGCGCGAGCTTGTGTGCGAACGCGGCGGTTGCCTCCTCGACGTCGAAGATCGCCTCGGCGGCGTGCTTGGACGTGGTCCTGGTCGGTCGCTTGACGAGCGCGACCCCGCGCTGCACCGCGAGCGCGAGCCGCAGCTCCGGCTCGACATCGCTGCCGATGCCATCGAGCGCGTCGACCAGCGCGAGCGCGAGCTTGATCGCGCGGCCGGCGTCGTCCTCGCTCGCCACCGGCAGGCCGACGACCACGCGGATCGTGGTCTCTCCCATGCCCGGCACGCCCGGCACCGGCGTGAACGCCGTGATCTCGGGGATCGGGACGTCCTTGCCGTCGGCCGGCAGCTTGGGGACGTCGAGGATCGCCTCGTGCTTGAACGCGACGTCGCGCGCGACGCGATAGAAGTCGTTGACCAGCTTCGCGGCCGCGCTCGCGCCGAGCTTGCGCTCGAGCGCCGCCATGCCGCGCAGGATGCCCTGGAGCACGTAGACGTGCTTGCGCTCCTTGTCGCGCAGCGCGCGCGCCGGCGAGGCGTGCGGGTCGGAGGTGGCCGGGCGCGCCGGCGGTGGCAGGCTCGCGGCGGTGACGGGCGCGCTCGGGGCGAGCAGGTGCGGCGCACTGACCGCGGCCGAGGGCTCGCTGACGTCGTCGATGAGCTCCGGGGCCGAGTCTTCGCCGGCGATCGAGCGCGCCGGGTCGCCCTCGATCTGCGGCCGCGGTGCGACCACGCGCTGCTCGGCGGGCATGAGCTGCGCGAGCAGCTGCGCGAGGTGACCCGAGTCGATCAGGTGGCCGGCGCGCTGCGCCCACTCGAGCTGGAACCGGCCGAGCTCGTGCTGGAGGTCGCGCGCGGTCTGGAACCGATCCGCGCGGTGGAACGCGAGCGCCTTCAGGATGATCCGCTCGAGGCTCTCCGGCAGCTCCGGCGCGAAGTCGCGCGGCCGCGGGATGGCGCCGGACTTCACCATCTCGAGCGCCTCCTTGCCCTTGCCGTGGAACAGCGGGCGCGCGCACACGAGCTCGAACAGCACGATGCCGGCCGCGAACACGTCGCTCCGGCAGTCGACGGGCTCGCCGCGGCCCTGCTCGGGCGACATGTACGCGAACTTGCCCTTGATGACGCCCGCCTCCTCGTGGACGTCGCGTGCGCGGGCGATCCCGAAGTCGACGATCTTCACCCCGCCGTCCCACGACAGGAGGATGTTCTGCGGGGAGATGTCGCGGTGCACGATGCCGAGCGGCTGTCCGAACTCGTCGGTCTTGCGGTGCGCGTAGTCGAGGCCCTTCGCGAGCTGCTGCACGACGTACGCGGACAGCCCGTAGGGCAGGCGCTGGCGCGCCTTCGCCGCCTCCTGCAGCAGGCGCAGGAGGTCCATGCCCTCGACGTACTCCATCGCGAGGAAGTACGTGTCGCCGACCGCGCCGAAGTCGAAGACCTGGATGATGTTCGGGTGATTGAGGCCGAGCGCGATCTTCGCCTCGTCCACGAACATCGTGACAAACTGGCGGCTACGCGCGTACGCGGTGTGGATCTTCTTGATGACGAGGGTCTTGTTCAGACCCTGCGCGACCGTCGTGCGCGCGAGGAAGACCTCGGCCATACCGCCGGTGCCGATCTTGCGGATCAGCGTGTATTTTCCGAACTGCTCCATCCCCGGTGCGCGTCGGGAGAGTGTAGCTCACAGCGGCGTGATCACGAGGTTGTCGAACCAGGTATCCGTCTCCCAGTTGTTGAACGCGAAGTACTCGTGGCCGACGCCATCGAGCGGCTTCACGTCGACGTACTGGAGGAACGGCTTGGTCATGTCGTCGATGTACCAGCTGAGCGTTCCGCCTTGACGCTCGATGCGCCAGTGGTAGTGCTTTCCGGGGACGACCTTGACGTCGCTTCGCTGTGACATCGCAGTGCCGTGCTCGTCGAGCTTCGCGATGATCGACTTCGAGTTGTACCAGCCGCCGAAGATCACCTCGTAGCCGCTCGCGACGTAGCGCCCGCCGTCGGGGTCGTACGACTCGCCGTCGCCCCAGATCTCGACCTTGATGTCGCCGCGCTGCTCGGTCGACCACGCATCGAACTCGATGCGCGCGTTGCGCGGGAGCTTCTTGCGCAGCCACAGCGGGTGGTTGTGCGCGCCCTTCGCGGACAGCTGGCCGGCCGAGACCTCGTACCCGGCGCCGGTCGCGACGTAGTTGGCCCCGAGCTCGTCCCGCTCGAAGCCATCGTGCCACTGCTGGGTGATCGGCGGTGGGTCCTTGACCTTGCACCCGGCGAGGAGCGCGATCGCGGCGACGAGGCGGTACACGCGCGGACCATACCAGAGGCGATCCCTCGGAACGCTAACGTATCCGATCGCTTGGCGATCCCAGGCGGATCGGGTGTCAGAGGGCCCCCGTAGGCTTCCGTCTCGTGGACAGCACGCTCCCGCAGCAGCACGGGCTCCCCGCCCCGGCGACCACGCCGGGTGCGCCGCGGATCGTCGTGTTCGATTGCGAGACCACCGGCACCGACCGGGCGAACGATCAGGTGATCGAGCTCTGCGTCCAGCAGGGCCTCGAGGACGGCGCACCGAACCGCGTCTGGCGCATCCGCCCGGGTGTGCCCATCCATCCCGGTGCGCAGGCGGTACACGGGATCGCGCTCGCGGATCTCGAGAGCTGCCCCACGTTCGCCGAGGTCGCGGACGAGATCGCGGAGGCGTTCGCCGGCGCGGACATCATCGTCGGCTACAACCTCGCGTTCGACATCGAGATGTTGCAGGCGGAGTACGCGCGGATCTCCCGGCGGCCTCCGGACTTCGCGAGCAAGAAGATCGTGGACGCGTTCCGGCTGTGGCAGCAGTGCGAGCCGCGGAGCCTCATGCACGCGCACCAGCGGTTCGTCGGCGCCGAGTTCGACGCGGCGCACACCGCCAGCGGCGACGTCGCGGCCACCAGCCGGGTGCTGGCCGGGATGCTCCGCCACTTCGCCCTCGAGGGGCACGACTGGGACTCGATCGCGCAGAAGAGCGATCCGCTGCAGAGCCGCGCCGGTGCCGCGAGCTGGGTCGGTCCATCGCGCCACCTGCGCTGGGAGGGCGACGCGATCGTGTTCTCGCCGGGAGCGACGCTCGGGACCGGCGCGGTCCACGAGATCGCGGCCGGGCCGGACCGCGCGCTGCTCGAGCGGATGCTCGCGTCGGACCTGCCGTCGCACGTGCTCGAGGTCTGCCGCGCCGCGCTCGAGCTGCCCGGCGACCGATTCCTGGCCTGGGCGCGCGACCGGTTCGGTCAGGCCGCACCGACGGCCACGCCCCCATGGGCGCCGCTCGCCCGCCGTCCGCAGTAAGCTGTCCCCGTGCGGCTCGCGCTTGCGCTGGTGCTGGCGTTCGGATGCTCGAACGACGAGTTCGACACGATGCTCGACCAGCTCGCCGTGTTCCGCGATCAGGCCTGCGCGTGTGCCGATGTCGCGTGCGCCGACAAGGCGCTCGCGGACTGGCGCGCGTACCGAAACCGCGCGATGGCGCAGGTCGCGAAGGACGCGCGGCCGAGCGAGAAGCAGGAGCGGCGCGGCCGGGCCCTCGAGGACGACCTGCGGCGCTGCCGCGAGAAGCTCGACGCGAAGTAGCGCGCTATGCGCGCGCGAGCGCCGCGGTGAGGGCCGCGGCATCGCGCGCGGCGCGATCGATGTCGTCGGCGCTGATCTCGAACGCGCGCAGCAGGCACGCGTAGTACTCGTGCGCCCGCCAGTGCGGGGCCGCGTGGATGTCCGTGCACATGACGTAGACGGTGAGCCAGTAGCGGTCGATCGGGTCCGGCACCCGCTCGGCGACCCGCCGGAGCACGGTCTCGACGTCCAGGGAGAAGTGCATGCGGCCGAAGGCGGCGTCGACGAGCTTGTCGAGCTCCTCCTGGCGGAGCGCGAGGTCGTGGAACGACCCGAGCAGGTCGGCCGTGTGCCGGCGGTGCTCGGGTGTCAGGTTCGCGAGGGTCAGCGAGCGCAGCGCGACGATCTCGACGGCGTGCGGCACGAGCTCGCGGATCCGCAGGAGGCGCGCATCGAGGTCGCGCGAGCTGCGGTGCTCGCGGGCCGCGGCGAAGATCTCCTCGAACTCCTGGGGGATGATCCGGAGCGCGCGCCGCAGCGTGTCGAGGTAGTTGCGCTCGGTCGCCTCGATCGCCGTATCGGCGACCACGATCTCGCACGCGAGCGAGACCGCCGTGATGCGGTAGAGCCGGCCCGGCAGGCCCGCCGCGATCGCGGGGATGCGCGCGACCGAGTTGCCGGCGAACAGCACGGCATCGCGCGCGAGATCGAGCAGCACCTTCTGGTTCGCCTCCGACAGGCCAGAGAACAGCTCGTGCTCGTCGATGTGCCGGTGCATCACCTTGAGCTCTTCGTCGTGGACCTTGCCGTCCGCGCTCATCGCACCGAGCATGGCCTCGACCAGAAACCGCCGCGGATCGTTGGGGCGGAGTGTTCCGTTGATCGTGTCGCGTACCCGCCGTGCCATAGCCGCGCGAATGCTACCACGCGCCTACCTCACGCGCGGCGAAACAAGCGGTCGAGCGAGACCTCGCCCGCGCCCTTCACGGCGACCAGGAGGAAGACGAAGCAGTAGATCGCGGCCAGCTCGCCGCCGTTGACGATGGGGAAGAACCGCTCGTCGAGCGCGCCCTTCCAATGGAACTGGAGATAGGCGACCGCCATCGTGCCCGAAGCGAGGAACGCGGCCGGCCGCGCGAACAGGCCGAGCGCGATGAACAGGCCTCCGACCAGCTCGATCACCCCGCCGAACCACATCTGCGAGAACACCTCCGGGCCGGCCTTCTTCGCGAACAGCCCGAACAGCTTCTGCGTGCCGTGGAACGCGAGGAGGGCGCCGGAGACGATCCGCAGGGCGGCGTAGGCGAGGGTCTCGAGCCGGGCGCGATCGATCATGCCGATCGGATAGCGCCGGACCCAGCTCGGCGCACGCTCCAGACCGCGAAACTCACCGTTGCGGTCACTCGATGCCGTACTTCTCGAGCTTGTAGTACAGCGCCGACGTCTTGATGCCGAGCAGGCGGGCGGTCTCGGTCTTCACGCGGCCGGCCTTCGTGTACGCCTTCAGGATCAGCTGGCGCTCGAGGTCGTCGAGGATCTCGGGCAGCGACAGCTCGCGCGGGACCGACAGCGCGTCCTCCTCGGCACCGCCCTGGAGGAACTGCGGCAGCGCCGCGGGCGTGATCTCGTCGCCCTCGGCGAACACCAGGGCCTGCTCGATGGCGTTCTCGAGCTCGCGGACGTTGCCGGGCCAGTGGTACGCCATGATCCGGCCGAGCGCCGCATCGCCCACCGCGCGGACGCGCGGGTTGGTCTTGGGGCCGAGCTTGCCCACGAAGTGCGTGCACAGGTGCGGGATGTCCTCGCGGCGTTCGCGCAGCGGCGGCAGCTTCACGGGCAAGACGTGAAGGCGGAAGTACAGGTCCTGCCGGAACCGCCCGGCGGCGACCTCGGCCTCGAGGTCCTTGTTGGTCGCGGACACCACGCGCACGTCGACCTTGATCGGCTGCTCGCCGCCGACGCGCTCGAACTCCTGCTCCTGGAGCGCGCGCAGGAGCTTCACCTGCATCGCGGGCGGGATGTCGCCGACCTCGTCGAGGAACAGCGTGCCCTGATCGGCGAGCTCGAACCGGCCGAGCTTCTGCTTGATCGCGCCGGTGAACGCACCCTTCTCGTGGCCGAACAGCTCGCTCTCGAGCAGCGTCTCGGTCAGCGCGCCGCAGTTGACCTTGATGAACGGCCCGGTCGCGCGCTTCGACAGCCGGTGGATCGCGCGCGCGACGAGCTCCTTGCCGGTGCCGCTCTCCCCGGCGACGAACACGGTGGTGTCGCTCGCGGCGACCTTCTCGACCGTGCGCCGCACGATCGCCATCTTCTCGCCCGAGCCGACCAGCTCGGGGAACTTGCCCTCGGCGTCCTTGCTGAGCGCCTCGCTGATCGCATCGGCCTTGCGGCGGCCGCGCCGCGTCGCGCACAGCTCGAGCGCGCGCTCGATCTTGAGGCGCACGACCTCCGGCTGGATCGGCTTGGTGATGAAGTCGAACGCGCCGAGCTTCATCGCCTCGACCGCGGTCTCGACCGTGCCGAACCCGGTGA
>JAEUJX010000416.1 GCA_016794545.1 Myxococcales bacterium | reverse complement strand
AGCCGAGCGTTGCTGCGATCGCCGTACGTGAACCCGATCTCCTCGCCGGCCGCGAACGCGCGCTCCGTCGAGATCACGAAGCCGCCGCGCGCCGGATCGAAGCACCACGTCGTGTCTCCGGGTCGATGGTTGAAGAAGTCGACGACCGGCAGGAGCGCGATCGCGTGCTCGACGCTGCCCGGCGCGTGGAAGCCACGGGAGGCGAGGACCGCGCGGCCCCAGGCGAAGTCCGCGAGTGACACGCGCGCGCGCACGTCCGGCGGCAGCCGCGCGTGGCTCGCGCGGATGTCGCGATTGGCCTCGACCGCGAGGGCGTGAGCCGCGGTGCCCGCGAGCGCTTCGAGATCCGCTGCGTCGTGAAACACCGGCAGCTCGTCGAACCGCGGCGGCACCGCATCGAGATAGCCGCGCCACGGCGAGCTCGGGTCGCGCGCCTCGAGCGGCAGCCACGCCGCGAGCTCGTCGCGGTCGGCCTTCACGATCATGGCGTGCCGGGGCAGCACGAGGATCTCCTCGCCGGCCGCGAGCGCGCGCGCGGCGTGGATCGCGGCGCCGCCCGCGGCATCGACCCGCACGTCGAGCCCGTCCCAGCGCACGCCGCGCGCCCCCGCCCACGCGAGCGAGCGCGCGACGGCACGGGTGCGCTCCTCGGCCGACGCCGGCGCGCCGGCCCGGTGCGGCAGGGGCTCCCACGCCGCGGTCACCGGCGGCGTGCTGCGGCGGCTCCCGATCGCGCGCCCGATCTCGAGCGCCGCGCGGAGAAACGCCTCGGGGGTGGCGTCGGGCGGCGGGAGCAGTGGCTCGGTCTCGATCTCGAGGCCGTAGACGCGCGCGATCGCGGCGTCGAGCTCGCTCATCGCGACATCATACGCGGGATCGCTCAGTACGGCTGGGACTGGAACGTGTCGGGGACGAGCCGTGCGACGGCGCGAGCGACCACGGCGAGCGCGTAGATCGCCGGGGCGAGCGAGCCGATCGCCGCGCCGAGCGCGACGTTCGCCCCCGCGGCGGCGGCGAGCGTGGTCGCGACGCCGATCGCGACCACCTCGAGCAGGGCGACCCGCACCGCCTCGCGGCGGAGGTCGAGGTAGTAGAGGAGCAGGAGCCCGAGCAGCGTCAGCACCTGCAGCGACGCCGCGGCGAGCGAGATCCGGAACGCGGACAGCGCGTCGGGCGGCAGGCCGAGGGCTTCGACGATGAACGGGGCCCCGAGCAGCGCGAGGGCGGTGACGACGAGCTGGACGCTCGCGGCGCCGCGCACCACGCGGCGGGCCTCGGCGCGGACCGCGGCCGCGGCGGCCTCGAGCTCCCCGAGGGGCGCGCCGGTCTCGATGCCGCGGAAGTAGCGGCGGAACACGGTGTAGAACGCGGTCTCGACCTGCACGTAGATCCACGCGAACGCGGGGACGACACTGAACCACGCGAGCGCGGTCGCGCTGGCCAGCAGCGAGGCCTGTGCCGATCCGCTGATCGCGTACACGACGACCTTGTCGATCCAGACGGCCGCCTGGACCGCGACGGCGGACAGCGCGAGCAGCCGGTACTCGCGCCCCGCGGCGCGCAGCGCTCCGCGCGCGACCTCGGACTCGTCGCGCGGGAGGCTCTTCAGGATCTGCACGAGCATGCCGAGCAGCGCGGCGCCCTGGCCGAAGGTGAAGCCGATCAGGTACCCGCGCGCACCGAAGCCCGCGGCGCGCTCGAGCCCCAGCGCGGCGAGGACGCTGATCGCGGCGCCGACCGCGAACGCACGCAGCACGGCGCCCGGCGACGACATGCCGCCGCCGACGGACAGCAACAGCCACTGCGCGGCGACGATCGAGGTGAGGAGCACGCCCGGGACCGCGAGCTCGATCGGCGGCTGGAGGATCAGCATGGCCACCACGCCCACACCGAGGAAGCCGACCAGCGTGACCGTGAGCGCGCGGCGAAGCGGCAGCGCGATCCGGTCGAGCTTCTTCTCGAACAGCCGGTCGGCCGCGTAGCGCGACACCACGACGTGGATCGGTGCGGACAGCACGAGCGTGACCGCGTAGACGAACGTGATCACGCGCTCGACGGTCGCGAAGTCGGCCTCGACGTGACCGCGCGCGAGCGCGCGCAGCGTGACGAGCACGGCCGTGGTGAGCAGCCAGGGCGCCGACGTGACGGCGACACCGGTCAGGTACGCCTGGAGCGTCGAGCCGAGCGAGTCGCGGTCGAGCAGGCGCTCGAGCCTCCAGCCGATGCCCGCCATCAGGCCTCCACCTTGAGCCAGGTGTAGTTGCCGCGATACGCGTCGATCATCGCGCTCTTGCTGTAGAACGCGCGCACGCGCGCCCTCCCCGCCTCGCCCATCTTCGTGCGGAGCGCCTGGCTGCGCGCGAGCTTCACCATCGCGGCGGCGGTCTCCTCGGGCGCCGCGACGCTCGTGACGATGCCGCCCGGGCCGAGCGCGAGATCCGCATCGGCGCGGCCTTCGAGCATCTCGCGGCAGGCGCCGACGTCGGTCGCGATCACGGGCACGCCCTGCGCGTGCGCCTCGAGAATGACGAGCGGCTGGCCCTCGCTGAAGCTCGTGAGGACGCAGATGTCGAGCTTGCCGTAGATCTCGGCGAGCTTCCGCGGCCCGACGAACCGGATCTCGGCCGTGCGCCCGAGCAGCTCGACCAGCTCCGTGCAGCGCGCGGCGTAGGCGGAGTCCTCTTCCGCCGGGCCGATGATCTCCACGTCGAGCGCGACGTCCCGCATCGCGAGGTCGCACGCCTTGACGAAGGTGATGACGTCCTTGATCGGCACGACGCGGCCGACGAAGCCGATGCGCACCGGCGCCCCCTGGGGGCGCGGCGTCGGCGGAGCCGCGGCGGCGACCAGCGCGTCGACGTCGACGCCGTTCGGGACGATCGCGATCTTCTCGGCGGCGGCGCCGTCCTCGATCTCCTTGCCGCGGTTGACCTCGGACAGCGTGACGATCTGGTGCGCGCGGTGATACGCGAGCTGCGAGAGCTTGAGGAAGAACGTCGACCACAGCTGGCGGAGCTGGGAGGCGGTGGCCGGCAGCCGCGCGTCCCCGCCCGCCGTGTCGTCCCACGTCGCGCGTGCGAGCTCCATGTCGCGCTCGCGCGAGTAGATGCCGTGCTCGGTCAGGAGCATCGGCCGGTTCGTGCGGTGGCTCGCGACCGCCGCGACCGCGCCGGCGTAGCCGGTCGACACCGCGTGATAGACCGCGGCCTGCGGTGCGCGCTCGGACAGGAGGCGGATCAGCGGCACGTGCATCGAGCGGAAGTGCCAGAACATCGTGACGAACGGCGCCGCGGGGCAGCGGACGCGCGCGATCTCGCGGATCGTCTCGAACGCCTCGTCCCCGTGCAGCAGCGCGTCGAGCGAGAGGTCGGCCTCGGCGAGGTCGGCGAGCAGCGCGTCGTCGATCGCGGGCTCGAGGTGGAGCCGGCGCAGCGCGCGCAGCGTGCGCGACGGGGCGGCGCTCCTGGTCCGGCGAGCGGCGCGGATCGTCCGCTCGAGATCGGCGCGCGACACCTCGGCCTCCGCGCCCTGGCAGTAGTGCTCGACCATGCCGGTGACGTTGTCGGGCACGGCGTAGCGCGGCGCGCCGTACGCGCCCGCCTTCGGACCGATGTGCAGCAGGTTGAAGGACAGCTCGGGGAGGCTCTTGATGATGTCGTGGCACCACGACGACACGCCGCCCGGCACGTACGGGTACGTGCCCTCCAGCACCATGCAGACGTCCGCGCGGCGGACGCCGGCCTTCGGCGCGCTAGCCGCGGCCACGGGACAGCTCCGGGACCAGCTCGAAGCAGCGCGCCGCATAGGCCGCCTCGCGGTACAGCGTGCCGAGCTCGGTGTCGGCGGGGGGGACCGGGTCGCCGATCAGGTCGAGCGCGGCCGCCGGACGGTGCATCGCGAGCTCGAGCCGCACCCGCGCGACGAGCAGCTCCTTGCCCCGCTGCGGATCGAGCGCGACCGCGGCCTCGTGGTGCTTCGCGCCCTCGGCGGCGATCCGCTGCGCGAGCTGGGCGTCGACGGCGCCGCTCGCGACCCCGCCGGCGATCAGCAGGAACGCCGCCGATAGCGTCGCGTAGCTCGGCTCGGCGGCCGCCGCGGCGCGCGCCGAGCGGATCTGCGTCTCGAACCGCGCGCTGACTTCCTCGAGCGCGAGCGCGAGCTCGACCGCGGCATCACCGCGCGCCTGCGCGTGTGCCCAGCGGAGGATGGCGATGTCCTCGGCGGAGCCGCGCGCCTTCAGCTTCGTGATCGCGAGACGCCGCGCCGTGACGTCGCCGGAGGCGAGCGCCTCGCACACCGGCAGGCTGTGGTTCAGGCGGCGCGCGATCTCCGCGCCGTCGATCCGCGAGGGGGGCACGTGCGGATCGTGCAGCAGGTCCGCACTGTCCGTGCCGATCGCGATCGCGGCGGCGGCGGCGGCGATCGGACCGAACACCGGGACCGCCAGACCGAGAGCGGCCGCGAGCCCGCGGCGGCGCGGCTCGACGAACACCGCTGTCGCGATCGCGACGGCCGCGTGCACGACGAGCGCGAACACGAGCGAGCCGGCCGAGTCGGAGACGATCCAGAGGAGCCAGAACACCGCCGCGATCAGCGCGGCGATGCCGGTGATGACCAGCAGCTGTCGATCAGGTCGCGACATACCTCGACGAGTCGCGGCGCGGCGGCGCGGCCGTCGTGGGCTCGGGGCCCGTGCTGGTGTTGATCGTGGAGGGGTGGCGGGCGAGCGCACCGGCGGCCCAGCGCGCGACCGCGGCCAGGTCCTCGCGGGTCGCGCCGGCGAGCTTCTGGTACGGGACGCGGCGCAGCGCGATGACGCCGAGCTTCTTGCCGGTCGGCGCGATCAGCGGAGCGACGAGGTCGGAGTCGTCGCCGCGGACATCGGTCACCTCGTGCGCGGCCACGGCGACACCGCGCTCGAGCGCGGCGGCGGCGGTGCGGTCGCGGAACAGCGCGGGCGGCCAGAACGTCTCGGCGCTCCACCGGCCGCGCGCGGTCAGGGTGCGGAGCCGGCCGGCCCCGTCGAGGAGCTGTACGAACGCGGCGCCCGCGCCGGTGCGCGCCATCGCGAGCTCGAGCGCGGCCTGGCCGGCGCCCGTCGGATCCGGGTCGTCCATGCGCGCCGCGACATCGGCGAGGAACACCAGCGAGCTCTCGCTGCGATCGACGCGATCGCGCAGGGCGAGCGCGGCGTCGCCGAGCTGTGCGACCGCGGCCTCGGCGGTCGCCGCGCGCTGCTCCGCCGCGGCGAGACGCTCGGCGAGGAGAGCCTTGCGGCGCTCGTGCCCGGCGCCGATGAGCGAGACCAGCACCGCGACGCACCACACGGCGAGGTCACCGCCGCGCTGCGTGCGCGCGAACGCCTCGGCGGCCGCGCCGCCCGCCAGCCACTGCGCGCCGACGAGGCCGACGAGGAGCGCCGGGATCGCGACGAGCCCGCGCGCACCGTGCCGCGCCGCGAGGACGAGCGCGATCGCCCACACGGGGTGGATCGGCATCGCCGTCATCGCGGGGTCAGCGGGACTCGTGATCAACGCGACGCAGGCACCTGCGATCGCGGCGATGACGAAGGTGCGGGGGGTCTCAGAGGTCGACATGGTAAGCCATCCATCCAGCACGACGCTCGCCGGAGAGAGCACCGGTGCTCTCCTTCGCGACGTCGAACGAAACCGAGAGGCGCGACCGCGCGGTCGTGCCGAGCCACAGCGCGGCTCCCGCGCTGGTCAGGTAGAGATCGCGCGCCCAGTCGCGGCCACCGCCGGCGCGTGCCTCGAGGGCGAGGCGGCCGCGGAGCAGCGCCTTGCGCGCGACGACCGACACCGAGTCGATCTGCGCGCGCTCGGCGAGCGAGAGCCGCGTCGCGAACATCGCCGGGGTCTCGCCCCACAGCTCGTAGTGGCGGTACGAGAGGACGATCGAGTCCGCGAGATATGTCGGGTGCAGGAGGTCGTTGTCGAGGGACTCGCCCGACGCCTCGCTGCCGAAGCTCGTCCACGCGGCGACGTCGGCACCAGCCCAGGCGAGCACCTGGCTGGCGTGCGCCGACATCTCGTCGAGGCCGAGCCGGCGCACCTGGACGCCCGCGTCGGTCACGACGCGCGAGCCGAGCGCGGTATAGACGTGCGTGGTGACGCCGTCGACGCGGCCGCCCTCGAGCACCGCGCGCGGCGTCTCGCGCCACAGCGTGCCGAGCTGGCCATCGATCGAGAGCTGCACGCGGCCGAGGCGCGCGGTGCCGCTCGCGAACGCGGCGGGCCGCACGTTCGAGAGGCCGAGCTCCACGCCGCTCGCGAGTCGGGCATTGCGTCCGACGAGCACGAGCGCGCCGGAGACCGCGGCCGCATCGACGTCCTGGCCCTCGTGCGTCGCGCGCTCCTCGAACGCGCGGACCACGAAGTGATGGGCGCTGCCGAACGGCAGCGCGCCGCCGACCTGGGCGCCGAGCGACGTCGCGCCCGGATCGCTCGCCGCGGTCATCGTCGCCGCGAGCTCTGGGGACGTCCGACGATCGACGCGCTCGAACGCGCGCACGAGCGACAGGTCGCTGCCGCCGGCCTGCATCGCGCGGCGGTAGGCGGCACGGGCACCGGACCAATCGCCGCTGCGCTCGAGGGCGCGGCCATAGTCGCGCAGCGCGTCGGGGCGCTGCGACGCCGCGAGCTGCCGGCGGAGCACGAGCTCCGACGCCAGGTCGCCACGCGCCTCCTCGATCCAGGCGAGGAGCTCGCGCGCGCGCTGGTGCTGCGGTGAGGCGGCGAGGAACCGGCGCACGCGAAGCTCTGCGCCGTCCCAGTCCTTCGCGGCCGTGTGATCCTCGACCTGCATCAGCGCGGCCTCGGCATCGGCGCGATCGACCGAGAGCATGGCGTCGTAG